>JBDTKT010000117.1:0-31400 GCA_039935195.1 Mycobacterium sp. | reverse complement strand
TGGGTGCGCAACTGCCGCAGGTTCACCTCACGAACCTAACGGACCAGCAGCCAGCCCTCGACATGTCGATAAAACGTTGACCGCTTCACAGTCCGGGCGCCGGACACACCGTCGCGCACCACCCGTGCGCCGGTGGTGCCCAGTTGCGCCGCTCGCCCCCTCACCCAGCGGCGCATCCGGCCGCGCCCCGGCCGGACCGCGGTGCGCAGTCCCGGCACGCCGGGGGTCGGTTCGATGCGCACCCCGGCCACGTCGCCGTCGAACAGAGCGTGGTCGTCGACGATCCCCTCACCGTGCAGCAGCCGGGTGTCACCGGCCGGCAGCCAGTGCGCCACGCCCACCAGCGCCGTGCCGGTGTCGTCGCGGATCAGCGGCATCGGCAGGGCCGTGCCGTAACGGGCACGCCGCGCCGCGCGCCGGCCGGTCGGCAGCCGGTAGACGCCGGTGGCCGGTGTCCTGCGGCGGGCAACGTAGCCGACCTCGACATCCAGTCGTTCGGCGCGCAGCAGCCGGCTGAGCACCAGTGCCAGCTCGGCGTCGTCGCCGACCACCACCAGTCTGGCGAACTTCCCGATCGCGGCGTCCACACCCGCCCGGTCGTTGGGGCCGCCGACCGGCAGCACCGGCAGCCCCGCCAATGGGGGCGGCAGGGCCCGTCCGGCACACAGCAGCGCGGCAGTGGCGGGGGTGTCGGGGGGATTCAACAGGGTCCTCGCAAATTACTTGGGCTAGGCTCGTGCACCGGCTGAGCCACAGTAAGTCAGAGAGTAAGCGAGAAATCCATGCCGGCAATCGTCGTCATCGGCGCCCAGTGGGGCGACGAGGGCAAAGGTAAAGCCACCGACCTGCTCGGTGGGCGGGTGCAGTGGGTGGTGCGGTACCAGGGCGGCAATAACGCCGGCCACACGGTAGTGCTGCCCAGCGGGGAGAATTTCGCCCTGCACCTGATCCCGTCGGGGGTGTTGACGCCCGAGGTCACCAACGTGATCGGCAACGGGGTGGTCGTCGACCCCGGGGTGTTGCTCGACGAGCTGGCCGGGCTGGAGAACCGGGGCGTCGACACGTCCCGGCTGCTGATCTCCGCAGGGGCGCACCTGCTGATGCCCTATCACGTGGCGATCGACAAGGTGACCGAGCGCTACATGGGCAGCAAGAAGATCGGCACCACCGGCCGCGGCA
Organism: Mycobacterium sp.; assembly: GCA_039935195.1. Taxonomy (GTDB): domain Bacteria; phylum Actinomycetota; class Actinomycetes; order Mycobacteriales; family Mycobacteriaceae; genus Mycobacterium. The sequence goes on along the minus strand of JBDTKT010000117.1, from coordinate 30,221 downwards.
TCGGCCCCTGCTACCAGGACAAGATCGCCCGGATCGGGATTCGGGTCGCCGACGTGCTCGACGAGGCATCCCTGGTGCAGAAGATCGAGGCGGCACTGGAGTTCAAGAACCAGGTGCTGGTCAAGATCTATAACCGCAAGGCGCTCGAGCCCGACCAGGTGCTCCATGAGTTGCTGGTCCAGGCTGAGGGCTTCAAGCACCGGATCGCCGACACCGCCCTGTTGCTCGGCGGTGCGCTGGACCGCGGCGAGAACGTGCTGCTGGAGGGTTCGCAGGGCACCTTGCTCGACGTCGACCACGGCACCTACCCGTACGTGACGTCGAGCAACCCGACCGCGGGCGGCGCAGCCGTCGGATCCGGCATCGGCCCGACTCGGATCACCACCGTGCTGGGAATTCTCAAGGCCTACACCACCCGGGTGGGCTCGGGTCCGTTCCCCACCGAACTGTTCGACGGAAGCGGCGAATACCTGTCCAAGACCGGCGGCGAGGTTGGCGTGACCACCGGCCGGCGGCGGCGCTGCGGCTGGTTCGACGCACCTATCGCCCGCTACGCCACCCGCGTCAATGGCATCACCGACTTCTTCCTGACCAAGCTCGACGTGCTGTCCAGCCTGACGACCGTGCCGGTCTGCGTCGGCTATGCGGTAGACGGCAAGCGCATCGACGAGTTGCCGATGACGCAGGCCGAGTTCGCCCGCGCCGAACCGGTGTACGAGGAGCTGCCCGGCTGGTGGGAGGACATCTCGGCGGCGCGTACTTTCGACCAGCTGCCCGCCAACGCCCGTGACTATGTGTCAAGGCTGGAAGAGCTTGCCGGAGCTCAGGTTTCGTGCATCGGTGTCGGTCCTGGCCGCGAACAGACCATCGTGCGCCGGGATGTCGTCGGGAACCGTCAGTGACGGAGCGGTCCGAAGAAATCGATCCCGACCACGCCAGTCGCGGCGGATTCCCGCACTACGAGGTCGCGACCCCCGGTCCGGGCTTCGCGCGGTTCTTGGCGGCGATGCGGCGCCTGCAGGACCTGGCGGTGTGCGCCGACCCCGACGGCGAGATCTGGGATCAGGCGGCCGAGCGCGCCGAAGAAATGGTCAAACTACTCGACCCATTTGGCGCTTCGGAAGGGGTTGCCCCGGCTGGCCGGGTGCCGAGGCTGCCGGGCATGGGCAGTTTGCTGCTGCCGCCCTTTCGGGTGACCCGGTTCGCCGCCGACGGTGTGTCGATGGCGGGGCAGTTCAGCCGGTTCCACGTGGGCGGCAACTCCGCGGTGCACGGCGGTGTGCTGCCGCTGCTGTTCGACTGGACATTCGGGATGGTGGCGCACGCCGCGGGCCGTCCGATCAGTCGGACGGCGTTCCTGCATGTCGACTATCGCAACGTCACCCCGATCGACACCCCGCTGAAGGTGCGGGGACGCATCGACGAAGTCGACGGCCGCAAAGCATTCGTCTCGGCTGAGCTCACCGACACCGACGGCGCACTCCTGGCCGAGGCGCACGGACTGATGGTGCGACTGCTGGCCGGACAGCCTTAACGGGCCGGGCGCGGACCCTCGACGGTCATCGCCGCGAACAGCGCCAGGAAGACCGCGGCGGGGACGGTGTTGGCGACGGTGTCGCGGACCCGCACGTGGGCGCCCACCGCGAGGGTGAAGTACAGCGTCAAAGCGGCCGTGGTCAGCCGCGCTAACACCGGGAACCGGTTCGCCGACGCCAAGCCGACCGCCGCCGCGACCTTGACGATCGGCAGCACCGTCCGAACCCGGGGCGGGCAGCCGACGGTGTCCAGTGCTGTGGTGATGTAGGGCACCGGGATGGCACAGGCCACCGCGTCAGCGCCTTGAAATGCGGCGAGCCCGGCGTAGGTCTTCGGCGACGTCAAGATGCTCATACCCGTCAACTCTATTCATGCTGTGCGGCTTGTCGGAACGCCTAGTCCAGGTTGAGTGTCGCCTCTTCCAGATCCAGGCCGTGCAGCACGCTGCGCAGCACCTGGTCGTCGATGTGGCCGCAGTCCCGTTCGGCGATGAGCGTCGCCCGTTCGACGGCCAGCATCTCCAGGCGCAGCCGGCGAAACGCCGCGGCGGCGGTCTCGTCGTCGCTGTCCACATCCGGGTCGTCGCGCCGCAGACGTTCCCGGGCCGCGTTGCGACGCCGCGCGTTCCATACCTGCAGCGCCTCGACAGCGCGTTCGACAATGGGCGACGGCTCCGTCGACGCGAGCACCTCGTCGAGTCGCTCCGCGGCGGCCCGCGCCGCTTTGTCCTGCGCGGTGGCCGCGGCGAGAGCGTCGGCGCGGTCCTGGTCGGTGCGCACCCCCAGCCTGCGGATGAGCCACGGCAGGGTCAGGCCGTGCAGCAGCAGGGTGCCGATCACGACGACGAAGGTCAAAAACACCAGTTGCGGGCGGCCGGGGAACCGCTCGCCGGCCAGCGTCGTCATCGGGACACCGAATGCCGCCGCCAGCGACACCACGCCGCGCATCCCGGCCCACGCCAGGATGAAAACCTGGCCGCGGGTGGGTGCGGGCTCTCGCTGCCGGATGCCCAGCGACAGCGCCCTGGGCAGGTACGCGAACGTCGTCACCCACACCAGTCGCACCACCAGCACGGTGGCGAACACCGCCGCCGAGGCGAACGTCAGCGTGGCGAACTCAATGCCGTGCATGTTCTGCACCACGGTGGGCAGCTGGAGACCGATCAGCAGGAACGCCAGTGATTCCAGTACCAACTGCACGGACCGCCAGACCGCCTGGTCCTGCAGCCGGGTGGCGTAGTGGGCGCGGGTGAACCGCTGCCCCAGGATCAGTGCGGCGACCACCACCGCGACCACCCCGGAGCCGTGGATCTGCTCGGCCACCAGGTAGATGACGAACGGCGCGACGAGCCCGACGGCGCTCTCCACCAGCGGATCTCTCAACCGGGCCCGGATCGTCACGATGGCCGCCCCGAGCACCACGCCGACCGCGACCCCGTTGGCGGCCGCCAACGCGAAGGTGGCCAGCCCCACGCCCCAGCTGACGGTGGCGCCGATCGCCGCACCCAGCGCCACCTTGTAGGCGGTCAAGGCGGTCGCGTCGTTGAGCAGGCTCTCCCCGCCCAGCAGGGTCATGATCCGGCGCGGCAGGCCGAGCCGGCGGCCGATCGCGGTGGCCGACACCGCATCCGGGGGCGCGACGATAGCGCCCAGGGTGAGCGCGGCGGCCAGGGTGAACTCGGGCACGGCGTAGTAGGCGACGACTCCCACCGCGACGGTGGTGGCCAGCGGCAGCCCGACCGCCAGCAGCCCGATCGAGCGCATGTTGCGGCGCATGTTGATGTAGGAGCTTTCCAGGCCCGCCGACCACAGCAGCGGCGGCAGGATCACGAACAACACCAGGTCGGGACGCAGCGTGATCTCGGGTATCGCCGGGATCAGCCCGACCAGCAGCCCGGCGATCACCAGGACCAGCGGCGCCGACAGTCGGTAGTGTCGGGCGATCGCCGCCATCAGCACCGCGGCCACCAGGGGGCCCAACAGTGCGGCATTCATTGTCGGTGCACCTCCGCTGGTCGGCATTGGGGTTTGTCGAGCGCCGGATTCGGTCCGGCGCCCCCTATCCTTGAGCAGCATGCAGCATGGCCTCGGCGCGGGAGGGTAGTGCGGTGAACGACGAGAAAGGTGGCCGGGTGAGCCAGGACCTTGGGGATCCGCAAGGTCCCAGTCGGACCAGGGTGGTGATGCTCGGTTCGGGGGAGCTCAGCCGTGAGTTGGTGATCGCACTGCAGCGCCTGGGTGCTGAGGTGATCGCCATCGACCGCTACGTCGATGCCCCCCTGCACGGCATCGCCGACCAGTCGCTGGTGGTCAATATTGCCGACACCGCCGAACTGGCCGCGACCATCGGTTGGCTACAGCCGAAGTTCGTGGTGGCCGCCACCGACCTCGTCGCCACGGACGCGCTGACCGACGCCGTCGACACCGGGTTCACCGAACTGGTGCCCAGCATCCGCGGCTCGCGGCTGGCAGCGGACGCGGAGGGGCTGCGGCGCCTGGCCGCCGACGGGCTGGGGCTGCCCACGGCACCGTTCTGGTTCGCCGGCTCGGTCGACGAACTGCGGGCGGTGGCCGAGCACGCCGGGTTCCCCATGGTGGTCAAGCCGGTGACGGGCTGCCTCGGGGAAGGCCGGTCGGTGATGGTCCGCCCCGACGACATCGAATCAGCTTGGCGGCGAGCGATTTCCGCTGTCGGTCCGACGGAATCCCCCCGGGTGCTGGCCGAGACCGTGGTGGAGGTCGACAGCGAGGTCACCTTGCTCGCCGTGCACCGCGACAGCCCGACCGGGTCGACGGTGGAGTTCTGTGCGCCGATCGGGCACCGCAGCATCGAGCGCCCGAACGGGCAACTGGTGGTCGAGTATTGGCAGCCGCACGCCATGACCGGCGCGGCGCTGGAGGCCGCCAAGTCGATCGCCGGGCGGGTGGTGCGCTCACTCGGCGGCCGGGGGCTGTTCGGTGTCGAACTGCTGGTTCGCGGCAACGAGGTGTACTTCGCCGGCGTCAGTGTGCGACCACACGACGCCGCGCTGCTGACGCTGCGCACCCAGCGCCTCTCCGCTTTCGAACTGCAGGCCCGGGCGATCCTCGGGCTGGCGGTCGACACCATCATGGTCTCCCCGGGTGCCGCCCGGCTGGTCTACTCCCGACGGCAGGCCGGCGGCGCCCCGCCGGAGGCCAAGGCCAACGGGCAGGACACCATCGCCGTGGTTACCGAGGCGCTCAACGTTACGGAGAGCGACGTGCTGATCTTCGGACACCACGAGGGACATCCGCGACGACGGTTGGGTGTGGCGTTGGCTACCGCGTCGGATGCGACGGGCGCCCGGCAGCGCGCCGAGCAGGTGGAGACCGTGCTGGGCAAGCTCTGGCCGTAACCAGGGGGGCGCGTGAGTTCGGGCTCGGTGTGCCAGACTCACGCAAATGAGCTACGCGGGAGACATCACGCCCGAGCAGGCGTGGGAGATTCTCAGCGAGAACCCTGCGGCGACGCTCGTCGATGTGCGCACCGACGCCGAATGGCGCTTCGTGGGCCTGCCCGACCTGTCGGGCCTCGGCCGCGAAGCGGTGTGCATCGAGTGGGTCGACAACACCGGAAGCCCCAACGAGAACTTCGGCCGTGACCTGCGCAGTCGGGTCCCCGCCGGGCCGGTGGTGTTCTTGTGCCGCTCCGGTAACCGCTCCATTCCGGCCGCCCAAGCAGCGACCGCGGCCGGTATCACCCCGGCCTACAACGTGCTGGAGGGGTTCGAAGGCAACCTTGACGAGCACGCGCACCGCGGCGGCACCGGTTGGCGGGCCATCGGGTTGCCCTGGAAGCAGTCGTGACTGACCGTCCGTCGGTGCGCACGCCTCGGCCGCTGCCGGATGGGATGAGCCAGGCCACCATCGGGGTGCGCGGCGGCCTGCTGCGTTCCCAGTTCGACGAGACCTCCGAGGCGCTGTTCCTGAACTCCGGTTACGTCTACGAGTCGGCGGCCGCCGCGGAGCAGGCGTTCACCGGCGAGGTGGACCGGTATGTGTACTCGCGCTACGGCAACCCGACCATCACCATGTTCGAGGAGCGGCTGCGACTGATCGAGGGCGCCCCGGCGGCGTTCGCCACCGCCAGCGGGATGGCGGCGGTGTTCGTCTCGCTGGCGGCGCTGCTGGGGGCGGGTGACCGACTGGTGGCCGCCCGCAGCTTGTTCGGGTCGTGTTTCGTGGTCTGCAACGAGATCCTGCCGCGCTGGGGTGTAGAGACCGTCTTCGTTGACGGCGACGACATGGCGCAGTGGGAGCAGGCGCTGTCGGAGCCCACCCAGGCGGTGTTCTTCGAGACGCCGTCCAACCCGATGCAGTCGCTGGTCGACATCGCCGCGGTCACCGAGTTGGCGCACGCCGCCGGAGCGAAAGTTGTGCTGGACAACGTCTTTGCCACTCCGCTGCTGCAGCAGGGTTTTCCGCTCGGCGTCGACGTGGTGGTGTACTCCGGCACCAAGCACCTCGATGGGCAGGGCCGGGTGCTGGGCGGAGCGATCCTGGGCGACAAGGACTTCATCACCGGTCCGGTCCAGCAACTGATGCGACACACCGGGCCGGCGATCAGTGCCTTCAACGCCTGGCTGTTGTTGAAAGGCCTTGAGACACTGGCTGTCCGGATCGACTACGCGAATGCCGCGGCGCTGCGCGTCGCCGAGTTCTTGGAGCAGCACCCGGCCGTGCGATGGGTGCGCTACCCGTTCCTGGCGTCGCACCCGCAGTACGACCTGGCCAGGCGGCAGATGTCCGGCGGTGGCACCGTCATCACCCTTGAGCTCGACGCTCCGGCCGGCGCCGCCAAGGAGCGGGCGTTCCGGCTGCTCGACCAGCTGAAGTTGATCGACATCTCCAACAACCTCGGTGACGCCAAGTCGCTGATCACCCACCCGGCGACGACGACGCACCGGGCGATGGGACCCGAGGGTCGCGCCGCGATCGGGCTGGGCGACGGCGTGGTGCGCATCTCCGTCGGGCTGGAGGGCACCGACGACCTGATCGCCGACCTGGACCAGGCGCTGCGCTAGTCCGGTTTAACGTCGACCTCTTCAGAAGTCGAAGTCACTTGTGCCACTGTAGTTTTGACTGTGGATGACGTCGATTTCTTGTCGGTGGCCCGTTCTATTATTAGCACATGAGTTCGAGCAGTCGGGAAGATGTTGTCGGGGTGTTCGAAGCCCTCGATGCCGACCTGGACCGGGCCCTGGAGTTGTCGTTCGACGCACTGAGCACTCCCGAACGGTTAGCGCTGCTGGGGCGCTGCGAGCGACTGCGGCGCCGGTTGCCAGCTATCGAGCATCCGCTGATCAACGGGGTAGCCGAGCAGGCCGACCACACCGAGTTGGGTGGCAAACTGCCCTGGGCGCTGGCTGATCGGTTACGGGTAACCCGGGGGGAGGCCCGCCGCCGCATCGACGAGGCCGCCGAGCTTGGCCCGCGACACGCGATGACCGGCGAGCAGCTGGAACCGGTGCTGACCGCTACCGCCGCGGCTCAACGCGGTGGGATTCTCGGGCCCGCTCACGTCCAGGTGATCCGCGGCTTCTTTCACCACCTGCCCGTTGACGTCGACATCGAAACCCGCGAGAAAGCCGAGGCGCATCTGGTCGGCCTGGCCGGCCAGTACCGGCCCGACCAACTGGCCAAACTCGCTGACCGACTGGCCGACTGCCTCAACCCGGATGGCAACTTCACCGATGTCGACCGCGCCCAACGGCAGACGCTGATCATGGGCCGCCAAGGTCCCGACGGGATGAGCCCCATTAAGGGTTGGCTCACCCCGGACGCCCGGGCCACCCTCGACGCCGTCTTCGCCCGCTGGGCCGCGCCCGCGATGTGCAACCCCAACGACGAAACCCCCTGCGTTGACGGCACCCCGACCCGGGCCGCGATCGACGGTGACCACCGGAGCGCCGGACAGCGGAATCACGACGCGCTGACCGCCCTCGGCCGGGCCATGCTCATGTCCGGCAAGTTGGGACAGCACAACGGGCTGCGGGCGTCGATCGTCGTCTCGACCACCCTGGCCGAGCTGGAAGCCGCCACCGGAAAGGCGATCACCGGTGGCGGCACCTGGTTACCGATGAGCGACGTGATCCGGCTGGCAGGCCACGCCCATCATTACCTGCGGATCTTCCACGGCGCCAAAGAGATAGCGCTGTATCACACCAAACGGATCGCTACACCCGGACAGCGGCTGGTGCTTTACGCGAAAGAACGCGGTTGCACCCACCCCGGCTGCACCGTGCCCGCCCAGCTCACCGAAGTCCATCACGTCACCGATTACGCCCAAACCGGACGCACGGACATCGACGAGCTCACCCTGCGCTGCGGCCCCCACCACAAAATCGTCTCCTCCGGCGGCTGGAAAACCCGAAAGCGCCACGACGGCAACACCGAAACCATCCCGCCCGCCCACCTCGACCACGGCCAATTCCGCGTCAACAAATACCACCACCCCGAGAATCTGCTGCGGGAACGTGACAACGACGATGAAGACTCCCCTTGACGCCGGGAGTTGATCGTTACGCTCCGTAACACCGGTCGCGCGCCGCTGCTTCTGGCACTGGCCTAACGCGTGGATACGTCGACCGGCTGCCGCGACAGCGTTACTGATCAGCTCACGCAGCAAGATCCTGGGCGCGCTCGGCAGCCGTTGGAACCCCCAGCCGATGCATCAGCAGGCTCGCCGGGCACCAGCCCACGATGGCGTTGAGCAGCAAATTCGCCCCGGCAAATCCGGTCAAAATCCGCCAGCGGCTTGAATGCGCACGCCCCAGGATCAGGGTTGTGAGCACAATTGCGCCGGCCATGAGGCTTACGGCCCGGTCGAGCGGCCATCCCTGCGGCTTGGGCAGTCCGAACGTCCCACGCTCGGCTGGGACCTCCTCTTGCTGGTTAGGCACTGTGACTCTCCTTCTTGGCTTTCTCGCGGCGGAACAGCGGGCCGGCAACCCGGTTGCGAGTCAGCCGTGCCCGCCGAAGATGATCCGTATCATCTTGAGATTGATTCGGGCGAAACGCCAGGACTGGATGAGCAGGTTCTGGCGCATCCGCAGCGTCGTGCGGGTGGGCAGCGGCGCGCCGGCGATACGTTCGGCGGTCTGGACGTTCACCGCGGAGTGGATGCCATTGTCGTCCATGGGAGCGCCTTTCACTCGGGGATCAGCCACCAGAACGGCTTGGCCTTGGCCTTGTAGATGAACAGGTGGTGCAGGATCGCCTTGACCCAGTGGCCGGCCAGGCCGATCTCGCCGGACGTGCCGGCGATGTCGCGGCCGGTCTGCGGGTACTTCACCGGGTCGGGGACGACCGGGAACATCGTCATCGAGGCCGCCGAGCCCTCGCGGAAGCCGGTACCGGCCGAGGCGACGCACGCGGCGCCCATGGTCGCCATCGAGGCGCGGTGGGCGGGGGCTTGCGAGTTCTTGGTGATGCGGTCGCGGATGGTCTCGGCAACCGTCCTGGCCATGACGCCCGAAGGCATGCCGGTGCGCGGCGGGCTGGGGGTGATGACGGTCCCGTTGGCGCTCTTGCGCGGCCGGGAGATCGGGTGCGGGGGTGCAAACGCGATGCCCGGGGCGAAGATGTTCGGGTAAGCGGGCGACTCGTAGGTGTTCGGCCAGTCCTCGGCGGACCATTGGTCGTAGGGCTTGCCCGAGTAGTCGGCGTCGACCTTCAAGAAGCCCGACGGCGCGAACAAGGTGGAGGTGATGTCGGCACCGTCGTTGTCGTAGCCGGTGAGGGCGGCGCCCCGAAACGGTGGCAGCAGCATTGCGAAGTCGAAGTCCAGGATGTGCTCGCTGCCGTCGAGTTGCTCGTAGCGCAGCTTGCCCTCCATCACCTCATGCACGTGGGCCTGCGTAATGGCCTTGACGCCGCGCTCACGGAACAGCGACTCGGTCCACATCCGGCTGGACTGGGTGAAGCCCTTCTCGATGAAGCTCATGCCGTCGACGCCGAAGTCGCCCAGTTCGTATTCGTTGGTGAGGTAGACGATCTCGGCGAGATCGCGCACGCCAGCGGTGCGCAGCGTGTGCTCGACGTTGAAGGTGTACTCGAACGCCGCGCCCTCGCAGGTGCAAGTGCCGTGTCCGGTGCCGACGACGAGGCGCTGCTTCTCACCGGCCTTCAGCTTGGTGACGACCTGATCGAACGCCTCGGCCGCCGCGGCCGCATGCTCGGCGGTGCACACCGACCATGAGTGACCGTCCGGACCCAGGCCCGGCGTGGCCGCGAAGTTCAGCAACGGGCCGGTGGCGTTGATCAGGTAGTCGTAGGTGAGCGTGCCGGCCTCGCCGCTGCGCGCCTCATCGGTGTAGGTGAAGTCCACCGACGGCGATGACTGCTCGCCGGTGCCCTCCGGGCGGATCGCGGTAGCGAGTGCCTGGTGGAAGACGATGCCCTTGCGCCGATAGATTCCCTCGAGCGGAATCAGCACCTTCGTCACGTCCATCCGGCCGACGCCGACCCAGATGTTCGACGGAATCCAGTTCCAATCGGCGTTAGGGGAGACCACCACGACCTCGTGTGCCCGCGGTAGCCATCGACGCAGGTGCAGCGCGGCGGTGTGTCCCGCGATGCCGGCACCGAGGACGACGACTCGTGCCATTGACGCTCCTCGTTGCGACTGTCCGCCTCGGGATGAGGTAACTCAATCCGATAGTATACCCCATGGGGTATAGATTCAAGCGGGCGCTGAACACTTTTCGGGACGGGTGGGCCGGGTCCTCAGGCAGGGTTCAAAGGAACTCGCGAGTTGCCGCCATTTGGCGGAATTTCACCAGAGCAAGGGCACGGCCCAGCTGACCCTAATCGAAGGCCCCCGGTTATCTACACGGATATGAATGGAATCGTCATGGTCACCATCGAGACCCCGCCCCAGGCGTCCAAATACCCGGGATCGCACCGCCGACCTGATCGTCGACCGGGACCAGGCGCTGGATTAGTCAGTGTGCTCGACGACCCCGGTGGCGTGCTGGGCGCGGTCCTCGTAGGCCCGGCGGGCTTCGGCGTCGAGGTGCAGGAACACCGTGTCGTTGCCCATCTTTTTATTGAGCCAGCGTCGGCGTTTCGTGGACAGCATCATGGTGGCGGCTGCGATGAACCGCAGCGGACCCGGCACCGACACCTGGCTCTTCGGTTTGTCGAGCACCTTGACCACGGCGGCGGCGATATCTTCGGGCTGTACCGGTTTCTGCGCGGCCGACGGCGTGGTGCCCGAGATCAGTTCGGTGTTGGTGAAAGTCGGTAGTACCGCGGAGATCTCGACACCCTGCGGGGCGAACTCGTCGGACAGGGCGGTGCTCAGCCCCACCACGGCGAACTTGGTTCCGGCGTACACCGCCTGTCCCGGCACGGCGATCATCCCGGCCATCGAGGCGATGTTGACGATGTGGCCGCTGTGGCGTTCAACCATCTCGCCCAGCACCAGTTGGCAGCCGTTGAGCACACCGTAGAAGTTCACTTCGATCGTCGAGCGGATGGTCTCCGGCGACTGGTCGAGAAACGGCCCGACCGGCATCACGCCGGCGTTGTTGATCAGCACGTCGATCACCCCGCCCCCGTCGGCGCGCGCCTTGTCCAGAAAGGCCGAGAACGACTCCCGGTCGGTGACGTCGAGGGGGTGGCCGGAGACCTGGCCGCCACCCAACCCGGCCAACCCGGCGACGGCTTTGTCGAGCACGTCCACGTCCCGGTCACCGATCACGACCCGCGCGCCGCGGGCCAGCAGCGCCCTGGCGGTGGCCAGCCCGATTCCTCGGGCGGCGCCCGTGATGGCGATGGTTTTACCCAGAATGCGATCCACACCGCCGAACTTAACAGGTGTCAAGTTCGTCGGCGGGGGTTTTGGTGGAGGCGATGCCGGGCAGCCGGCGTTAGCGCCAGCGGCCGAGGATTTCGCCGGCCTGCTTGCCCATCGCGGCCTGCAGCAGCGGGCCGAAGCTGACCCGCCCGATGCCGAGCCGACCGAATGAGGCCGGGTCGTCCTGGTCCGGCGCGGCGAGTGCGTTGACCGGCCGCGGCAACCCTTCGGCCAACCGGCGCAACGTGTCCTGGTCGTGTCGCCCGACCGGGTAGAGCACGTCAGCGCCGGCCTCGGCGCACGCGGTCAGTCGGGCGATCGCACGGTCGATGCGGTCGGCGTCGTCGCCGTCCTTCCGGACGAACAGGTCGGTGCGGGCGTTGATCACCACGTGCGTCTCGGCTGTCTCGGCAGCTTCGCGCAACTGGCCGACAAACTCGGCATGCTCCTCGGCTGATCGCAGCCGCTTCTCCTGGCTGTGCACGGTGTCCTCGATGTTCAGCCCGACCGCTCCGGCTTCCAGCAGGCCCTCGATGAGCCGGGTCGGGGTCTCGGCGTAGCCGGACTCGAGGTCGACCGACACCGGCACCTCGACGGACTCGGTGATCTGGCGTACCCGGGCCAGCACGTCGCGCAGCGACATCCCTTCGCCGTCGGATTTACCCATCGACTCGGCGACCGGCTTACTGCCCACGGTCAGCGCGACGAACCCGGCGTTGACGGCGAGCTTGGCCGACCAGACATCCCATACCGTCGGCAAAATGACGGGATCGCCCGGCTGGTGCATCGCCAGGAACGCAGCTGCCTGTTGTGTAAGAGTTTCGTGACTCGTCATGGCGGCAACTCTTCCATGCCCGCGGTCGTCCGAGGTGGGGTGGGGGCGCACCGCCGGCGCGGTGCCCGACGGGGAGCACCGACGCCATCGGCTACCAGCTGTCCCAGTGCGCCAGCTCGGTGGCCGGGAGCCGCTTGGCGGGCCTGAAGTCGGTCCCCTTGGTGTAGCCGATCGCGATGAGTGCCCCCTGGCTATACGTGTCAAAGGGGATGGAAAGAACGTCGGCGGTCTGCTTCTCGCCGTCCCCCATCAGGTGCAGTGACGTCCAGCAGGAGCCGAGCCCGCGGGATCGCAGCGCCAGACAGAAACTCCACGCCGCGGGGAACAGCGACGCCCAAAATGATGCGCCTCTGGCCGGCGGCGAACCCTCGATCCGGCCCTCCAGGCACGGGATCATCAGCACCGGGACCTCGTGGAGGTGTTCGGCGAGGTACAACACCGAATCCGTGACGAAGCCGCGCCGTTCACTGCGGATGTCGCCCTCGCCGAAGTCCGGAATCGCCCCGCCCATCTTCAGGTAGGTCTGTGCGCCGGCCCGGTAGATGTCGGCGATCGCCGCCTTCTTCTCGGGGTCGGTGACGAACATCCACTGCCAGCCCTGGGTGTTGGAACCGGTGGGTGCCTGGAGTGCCAGATCCAGGCACTCCATTAACACTTCGCGCGGCACCGGCGTAGTCAGATCGAGTCGCTTGCGGACCGATCGGGTGGTGGTCAGGACTTCGTCGAACGACAAGTTGAGCGGCATGCCGCCATGCTACGTCCGGGGGCTGACCGCCGGTCAGTGAAAGGCGCTCAGGCCGGTGAAGGCCTGGCCGAGGATGAGCTGGTGCATTTCGGGGGTGCCCTCGTAGGTGAGCACCGACTCCAGGTTGACCATGTGCCGGATCACCGGGTACTCCAGTGATATTCCGTTGCCGCCCAGGATGGTTCGGGCCGTCCGGCAGATTTTCAGCGCCTCGCGGGTGTTATTCAGCTTACCGAAGCTGACCTGTTCGGGGCGCAGGCCGACGCTGTCTTTGAGCCGGCCCAACTGCAGCGACAGCAGCTGGCCCTTGTGCAGTTCGACCGCCATGTCGACGAGTTTGGCCTGGGTCAACTGGAATCCGGCGATCGGTTTGCCGAACTGGATGCGGTCGGTGGCGTAGTCGCGTGCCGACCGCCACGCCGAACGGGCCGCACCCATTGCGCCCCAGATTATCCCGTAGCGGGCCTCGGTGAGGCTGGCCAGCGCGCCCTTCACCCCGCGCGCGTGCGGCAGCATCGCCTCGGCGGGCAGTCGCACGTCGTCGAGCACCAACTCACTGGTGATCGAGGCTCGCAGTGAAAGTTTGTGGTGGATGGTGTTGGCGGTGAACCCGGGGGTGTCGGTGGGCACGAGGAACCCGCGGATGCCGTCGTCGGTGGCCGCCCAGACCACTGCGACATCGGCGATCGACCCGTTGGTGATCCACATCTTGCGGCCATTGAGAACCCAGTCGGCGCCTTCTCCGGGGCCAGCCCGTTTCGCCCGGGTCGCCATGGCGCCCGGGTCGGAGCCGACGTCGGGCTCGGTGAGCCCGAAACAGCCGATCAGCTCACCGGTCGCCATACCGGGCAGCCACTGCTGTTTTTGGTCCTCGGAACCGTTGTTGTAGATCGAGAACATTGCCAGCGAACCCTGCACCGACACCAGCGAGCGGATACCGGAGTCGGCGGCCTCCAACTCGACGCAGGCCAGCCCGTAGTGCACCGCCGACGCCCCGCCGCAGCCGTAGCCGTGCAGGTGCATGCCGAGTAGGCCCAGCTTGCCGAACTCCCTGGCCAGTTCCCGGGCGGGCAGCTCACCGACCTCGAACCATTCGGCGATGTGCGGCATGACGTGCTCGGCGCAGAACTTCGCGACGGTGTCGCGCACTGCGATCTCGTCGTCGGTGAGCAGGCTGTCCAGTGCGAGCGGGTCGAGCGGATCGAAGGCAGGTGGGGTGACACTCATTTGTTCATCCTGCCATCGTGAGGCCGCCGCTGACGCTGATCACCTGGCCCGTGATGAACGACGCCGCGGCGGAGGCGAAGAACAGCACCGGTGCGGCCACCTCCTCGGGGCGGGCCAGTCGACGGAATGGGATCGCCCTGACCAGCGCCTCTTTCAGCTTCTCCGGCTGGTTGGCGAACAGCGGAGTGTCGGTGGGGCCGGGGCAGACGCAGTTGACGGTGATCGCGTGACGCGCCATCTCCCGGGCCAGCGACTTGGTCAGCGCGATCACCCCGCCCTTGGCGCCGGCGTAGATGGTCTCGCCGGCGCTGCCGACCCGCCCGGCGTCGCTGGCCAGGTTGATCACCCGTCCGCCGCCGGACTCGATCATGCCCGGCAAGAATGCTGCGCACATGTGCACCGGCCCGAGGTAGTTGATGGCGACCACCTTCTCGGCGAATTCCGTTGTGGCGTTGAGGAATGGCTGAGTCTGGTCCCATCCGGCGGCGTTGACCAGCGCGGTGGGCACCCCGACCTCGGCGTGGACGCGATCACGCAGCGCGTCCACCCGGGCGCGGTCGGCGATGTCGACGGGCAGTGCGGTGATCAGGTCGGGGGCTTGGCTGGCGGTGGCCTGCGCGGCCGCCTCGTCGATGTCGGCGGCGATCACCCGGTCGCCCCGGGCGGCGAAACCCAGGGCGACTGCTCGGCCGATGCCAGAGCCGGCGCCGGTAACGAGCGCGATCTCGCCGGTCATCTTTTCGCCCCCTGTCCGGTCCTGCTAGCAGGGTAGCTCCGATGCCGGGGCCGGCTGCCGGTTCCGGAATCGCCGCGCGGCGGCGTGGATGCACCGTGGGTCCCGGGTGGGCCCGAGGTTCCGCCGGCGCGGCGGCGGAGAACTTTCAATCCGAGTTCGACGAAAACAGTTCCCGCAATTGGTATTTGACGACCTTCCCGGACTGGGTGCGGGGCAATTCGTCGATGAACTCCAGGCGCAACGGAATCTTGAAGACGGCCAGCTTGCCGCGGGCGAACTCGCGTAGCTGCTCCAGCGTCAGGGTCGTGTCTCCTCGCAGCACCACCACCGCTGTGACCGCCTCACCCCACTTCTCGTGCGGGGTGCCGAGCACGGCGACCTCGGCGATTGCGGGGTGCCCGTAGAGCACATCCTCGACCTCGGCGGGGTAGACGTTCTCGCCGCCGGAAATCACCATGTCCTTCACCCGGTCGACCACCCAGATGTAGCCGTCGTCATCGGCCTGCCCGATGTCGCCGGTGTGGAACCAGCCGTCGCCGTCGATCACCGCGGCGGTGGCCTGCGGGTTGCGCCAGTAGCCGGCCATCACTTGGGGGCCGCGCACGCAGATCTCGCCGCGGGTGCCGGGGGGCACCGGGTGGTTGTCGGCATCGACCAGTCGCACGTCCGACAGCGGCAGCACCCGGTGACCGGCGGCGCCCACCTTCACCGCCACCTCGTCGGTGCGCAGCACCAGTGCCAGCGGGGCGGTTTCGGTCAGACCGTAGCCCTGCGCAAACGGGATGCCCCGTTCGCCGTAGCGCAGGATCAGCGGTTCGGGCACCGGTGCCCCGCCGCAGACGAAAGAGCGGATGCTGGACAGGTCGGTCTCGGCGAACTGCGGCAACTGGCTCATGAACAAGAACATCGCCGGAACCCCGAACATGGTGGTGACCCGGTGCTCAGCGATCAGTTCGAGGGCCCGGCCGGGGTCGAACGTCGGCATCAACACGATCCGGCCACCCTTCTGCAACGTCAGCAGCGTGGTGACGTTGAGTCCGCCGATGTGAAACAGCGGCGCGCAGACCAGGGAGATGTCGTGCTGGCTGGTGTCGAACGCCAGCAGGGCATTCACGTTGTTCCAGAACAGGTTCGCGTGGGTGAGCATCGCCCCCTTCGGCCGCCCGGTGGTGCCCGAGGTGTACATGATCACCGCGACCTCCTCGGGTGCGGGGAACACCGGATTCCCCAGCGGTGCGCGCGTGCCGAGCAGGTCGTCCAGCACCGCCCAGCCCGACGCCGGCGCCAGCGCGATCACCCGCCGCAGTCCCACCTCGGCCCGCACCCGGTCGATCACCGCTGCCCGCTCGGCGTCGGCCAGCAGCGTGTGCACTTCGGCGTCGGCCAGGATGTAGGCGAGTTCTTCGCCGGTGAGCCGCCAGTTCAGCGGGACGAAGGCCGCGCCGATCCGGGCGGCCGCGAACAACGTGACCAGGAAGTCGGGGTGGTTGACACCGACGTAGCCGACCCGGTCGCCGCGTGCCACGCCGCCGGCGGCCAGTTCGGCTGCCAGCCGGTCGATGCGGTCGGCGAACTCGCCGTAGGTCCAGGTGCGCCCGTCGAAGGTGAGCGCCGGTAGGTGCGAACCGGCGGCGGCCCGCCGAGCGATCCAGGAGCCGAGGTCAATCGGCGGTTGCGCGGGTGTGGTCACTCGGTGAACGCTAGCGCCGGATGCGGCCGCGTGGGAATAACGGGCCAACCGATGGCACGCTGAGCTGATGCCCGGATCGATCTGCGACATCATGCCCGCGGCGGCCGCCCTGCTCGGTGTGCCCGGCGCCGTCGACACACTCGGCCTCACCGAGCGGGTCGGCCAATCAAGTCAGGTGCGCCGGGTGGCGGTGGTGCTGGTCGACGGGATGGGTTATCACCTGCTGCCGCAGCTTGCCGCCTACCGAGACCCGCCAGCGCCGCTGCTGGCGTCGGTGCTGGCCGGCAACGCCGGGCAGTTAAGCGAGCTGGCCTGCACGTTCCCGTCCACGACGCCGACCAGCCTGGCCTCGCTGGGCACTGGCGTGCCGCCGGGGCAGCACGGTCTGCTGGGCTTCACCGTCAACATTCCCGGAACCGATCGGGTGCTCACCCACATCTTCTGGGGTGACGACCCGCCGCCGTCAACCTGGCAGCCGGTGCCGACCTGGTTCCAGCGGCTGCGTGACGCCGGGGTGAGCGCACGGGCCGTACTGCCGGAGATGTTCATCGGCAGCGGCCTGACCGAGGCCGCCTATCGGGGCGCGGAGTTTCGCCCCACCGCCAAGGGCGAGCACTACGCGGCGCGGGTGTCCGCCGAACTCGCGGCGGCCCCGGGCCTGGTCTACGGCTACACCGCAGCGCTGGACCACGCCGCGCACCTGTCGGGAGTCGGCTCACCGCATTGGCACAGTGCCGCCGCCAAAGTCGACGCACTGCTGCGCCACCTGGTCGAACACCTGCCGTCAGACGCCGCGCTGCTGGTCACCGCCGACCACGGCGGGTTGAACGTGCCCGTGAACACCGGGGCGCGTATCGACATTGCCGCCGACTCGCGGCTGAGCGCCGGTGTGCGGGTGGTCGCCGGTGAACCGCGCGTGCGCTACCTGCACACCGAACCCGGCGCCACCGAAGATGTCCTGGCCACGTGGAAAGAGTTGCTGGCCGGCCGCGCCGAGGTGTGCAGTCGCGACGAGGCGGTGGTTGCGGGTTTGTTCGGACCGGTGCGCCCGGAGCACCTGGCCCGCATCGGTGACGTCGTCGTCACCTGCACCGGTGACACCGCGGTGCTGGCGACCGGCCACGAGCCGCCGGAATCGGCGCTGTTGGTCGGCTTCCACGGTGCGGCCACCCCGGCCGAGACCGCGATCCCGTTGATCGTGTTTCGTTGACTCTGCGTTCACCAAACACTTCACTCGTACTTTTACCTGGTGGACGCAGAGTCAACGCAACAGGACTAGACAGGCCTAGTCTGAGTCGCCGTACTCGTCGAACCAGTGGGCGAGTTTGCCGCGGCGGCTGACTGCGCGCAGCCGGCTTTCGGCGGCCGCCCGGGTCTTGCTGGTGGTGACGATGAGCAGTTCGTCGCCGATAGTGATCCGGGTGTCGGGCAGCGGGACGAAGGTGTCGCCCTTGCGGATGATCAGGGTGATCACACTCGGGTCGGGCAGCCGCAACTCGAGCACCGAAACGTTGTGCAGCCGCGATCCCGGCTGCACCGTCATCGTCAACAACTCGGCCTCCAGCACGTCCAGCGGCGCGGCCTCCACCTGGATCTCCCGGGTGGATTCCCGCGGAATCAGCCCCAGTCGGTCCGCGAACAGACCCAGGGTGGGGCCCTGCACCACGGTGTAGACCACGACCAGAATGAACACGATGTTGAGCAACCGGTAGCTGTCGGGGACTCCCGCGACGATCGGGAACGTCGCCAACACGATCGGCACCGCGCCACGCAGACCGGCCCAGGACAGGAAGATCTGCTCTCGCCAGGGGACCTTGAACCAAATCAGCGA
The DNA here is from genome assembly GCA_039935195.1 of Mycobacterium sp. Lineage (GTDB taxonomy): Bacteria > Actinomycetota > Actinomycetes > Mycobacteriales > Mycobacteriaceae > Mycobacterium. The sequence continues at coordinate 11,799 of JBDTKT010000117.1, read as the reverse complement.
GGCCACCACCGACAGCGGCCGACTCAGCAGCAGCAGCACCGCACCGATCGCCAGGGCTGGGATCAGCTCACCCGGCAACTGGCTGGGGCTCACCAGCAGGCCGAGCAGCACGAACAAACCGATCTGCGCCAGCCAGCCGAGCCCCTCGGCGAACGAGCGGATGGCCGCCCGGTGCGGCAGCCCGGAGTTGGCCAGCACCACCCCGGACAGGTAGGCCGCGATGAACCCGCTGGCGTGCACCGTCCCCGCCGCGGCGAAGGCCACCATGCCCAGCGCGAACGTGGCCAGCGGGTACAGGCCGGAGGCGGGCAGGGCGGCGCTGCGCAATCCGAGCGCTCCGAGCCGCCCGATGACCAGGCCGATCGCCGAGCCGACCGCCAGCTCGTAGCCGACGCTGCCGAGCGCGTGCATCGGCGCGATCGTCAACGGGGTGGCGCTGAGCATCAGCACCACGATCGCGGCCGGCGCGTCGTTGAACCCGGATTCGGCTTCCAGCAGCCCGGCCACCCGCCGCGGCAGCGGCAGCACCCGCAGGATCGAGAACACCGCGGCGGCGTCTGTGGGTGAGACGATAGCGCCCAGCAGGAACGCCAGCTGCCAGTTGATCCCGAGTAGCAGGTGCGCGGCCACCGCGATCACCGCCATGCTGACCGCGATCCCGACCGTGGCCAGCGCACCCGCGGGCGCCAGCACCCGGCGGATGTCGGAAAATCGGGTGGTCAAACCGCCTTCGACCAGGATGACGGCCAGCGCGGTGGTGCCCAGGTCGCTGGCCAGCTCGACGTCGCTGAACTCCAGCCCCAGCCCGTCGTTGCCGATCGCCACCCCGACCGCCAGGAACAGCAGCAGGGCGGGCAACCCGACCCGGTCCGCTGCCCGGGTGAAGATGATGCTGGCCAGCAACACCACGCCCGCGATGAGCAGCGCGACGTAGAGCTGCTGCAAGGTCATGGCATCCCCGTTCGGGCCGGCGGACGGTCGATTGATCGCGGTGCCGCGGCAGTGCCCTCATGGCCGGCGGGTTCGTGTTATCTGCCAGTAAATCAGTACCCTTTGTCCCGACTGTGGTACACCCGGAGCAGCCGAGACGGGATTGGTTGAGGGAGGCCGGTATGCGCATCGGGATCGCCGGTGCCGGAGCGGTCGGGCGTTCCGTCGCACGGGAACTGGTCGGCGACGGGCACCGGGTGCTGTTGATCGAGCGTAATCGGGAGCACTACGAGCCGCAGGCTGTGCCGGCGGCCGAATGGTTGCTGGCCGACGCTTGTGAGCTGGCCACGCTGGAGGAGTGCTGCATCCAGCTCTGCGATGTGGTGATCGCCGCCACCGGTGACGACAAGGTCAACCTGGCCACCGCCCTGCTGGCCAAGGCGGAGTTCGGGGTGGCCCGGGTGGTGGCCAGAGTCAACAACGCCCGCAACGAGTGGCTGTTCACCGAGGCGTGGGGTATCGACGTGGCAGTCTCCACACCGCGCGCGATGGTTGCGGCGGTGGAGGGCGCCATCGACGTCGGTCACCTGGTGCGGTTGATGGGGCTGCGGCGCGGGCAGGTCAACTTGACGAAACTAACACTGCCCGAAGACAATCCGCTGGTCGGTCAGCGGGTGTGCGCCGTGGTGCTGCCGGAGAACACCGCGCTGATCGCGGTGCTGCGCGACAGTGCCGTCATCCTCCCGCGAGCCGACGACGCGCTGCGGCCCGGCGACGAGATGCTGTTCGTCGGGGCCAGCAGGATGGACGACAAGATTCGGGCGGTCGTGCACGGCGCGCCGGCTGCCCGGAGATCGCGCTGACCGGCATGGGTCTGCGACGACCGCTATGAGCGTGACACCAGCTGATTCCGACATCGCCCGGGACATGGACACCGGTGCCGGCATGGTCGCCACCGTGCTGGCCGCGGCACGGGCCGCGGCGACCGCCCGCGGGTTGTCCAACGACCCGTTCGCGGCGCCGCTGGTGCAGGTGGCCGGGATCGAGTTCTGCGTCCGGGTGGCCGACGGCGAGCTGGACCTGGCCCGGCTCGGCAACGACGGTGGCTTTCCCCGGCTGGCTGAACTCTCCGCCGCGCGCACCCGGTTCTTCGACGGGTTCTGCACCGACATCGCCCGCGCCGGCATCGGGCAGGCGGTGATTCTGGGGTCGGGCCTGGACACCCGCGCCTATCGGCTGTGGTGGCCCGGCGACACCACCGTCTACGAGGTCGACCAGCCGGGCATCATCGACTTCAAGAACACCGCGATGCGCGACTGGGGTGTCCGCCCGACCGTCGACCGCCGAGCGGTCGGCATCGACCTGCGCGGCGACTGGCCGACGGCGCTGCGACGGGTGGGTTTCGACACCACCGTGCCCACCGCGTGGATCGTCGAAGGCCTGCTCGTCGGCTTGTTGCCGCCCGACGCGCAGGATCGACTGCTGGACGGTGTCAACGGGCTCAGCGCCCCGGGCAGCCGGTTTGCCGCGGACCTCCCGGTGGAGTCCAGTCGGTCGCAGGCGGCGCACCGGATATCCCTGGTCGATCGCTGGCGACGGCGCGGCCTGGACGTCCCGACCGTCGTCGGCGGGGGCTATTTGGGTGACCTGCACAACGTCGTGCATCAACTCGCCGACTTCGGTTGGGAAACAAATGAAGTCGGCATTGCTGAGCTGTTCGACGCCGCACGGTTGCCGCGACTCTCCCCGCGCGAACTCGACGGCGCGCCCGCCGCGGTCGGCTACCTGACCGCGCTGCGGCCGTAGCCGGAGATCGGCGTCAGCCGCGCCGGGCCAGCGTCGACGCAGCCTGCGCGGCCTCCCGAATCGAGCCGCGCCACACGTCGCCGTGACCGGGCGCCAGGATCTCGGTATCCAGCAGCGCCAGCGCCGCCAGGCTGCGGATGGCGTCGCCCTGGTTGTGGGTGAACATCGCCGGCAGCAGCTGCGGCCCGCTGCGTGGCAGCACCGCGTGGCTGGTCACCAGGGCGTCGCCACTGGCCAGCACACCGTCGACCAGATACGAGCAGTGCCCGCGGGTGTGGCCGGGGGTGGGTATGGCCATCGGCTTGCCGGGCAGTTCCGCGGCGATCTCGCCGGTCAACGCCTCGGCGGTGGGGATGCCCTCCCGGTTCAGGCCGCCGTTGCGCAGCACGTGCATGCTCCACAGCGCCCAGCTGGGCCGCCACAGGTGGGTGGCGACCGCCAGCGGCGACGCCTGCTCCAGATACTCGCGCTTGGCGTGGCCCACCTCGTCGGCGTGGCAGTAGACCGGTGTGCCGTGGGTTTTGGCCAGCCAGATCGCCGAACCGAGATGGTCGACGTGTGCGTGGGTGAGCAGCACCGCGCGCACGTCCGCGGGCTGGTAACCCAGCGCGCCCAGCGACGCCAGTACGGCGGTGCGATCGCCGGGATATCCGGCGTCGATCATCAGCACCCCGGTGTCGTCGGTGACCAGCAGCCAGTTGACCGCCTCGCCCCGGGCAAGATGCACCCGCTCGGTAACCGGAACCAGCTCGACCAGCGTCTCAGTCATGCCCGTGAGTCTATGAACCGGACGGGGGAGTAGAAAAGGTGGAATGGTGGAACTGAAACTGGGATACAAGGCCTCGGCAGAACAATTCGGGCCGCGCGAGCTTGTCGAGCTGGGCGTCGCCGCCGAAGCGCACGGCATGGACAGCGCCACGGTCAGCGACCATTTTCAGCCGTGGCGGCACGACGGCGGGCACGCCCCGTTCTCGCTGTCCTGGATGACCGCGGTCGGGGAGCGCACCGAGCGGATTGTGCTGGGCACCTCGGTGCTGACCCCGACGTTCCGGTACAACCCCGCCGTCGTCGCGCAGGCGTTTGCGACCATGGGCTGCCTGTATCCGGGTCGGGTCTTCCTCGGGGTGGGCACCGGCGAAGCGCTCAACGAGGTCGCCACCGGTTTCACCGGCGAGTGGCCGGCGTTCAAAGAGCGGTTCGCCCGGCTGCGCGAGTCCGTGCGGCTGATGCGCGAGCTGTGGGGCGGCGGCCGGGTCGATTTTGAGGGCGAGTACTACCGGCTCAAGGGCGCCTCGATCTACGACGTGCCCGAGGGCGGTGTGCCTGTCTATGTCGCGGCAGGGGGCCCGGCGGTGGCCAAATACGCCGGCCGGGTGGGCGACGGCTTCATCTGCACATCGGGCAAGGGTGCGGAGCTCTACACCGAGAAGCTGATGCCGGCCGTCGCAGAAGGGCTGGCGGCCGCGGATCGAAGCGTCGACGACATCGACAAGATGATCGAGATCAAGATCTCCTACGACCCGGATCCCGAACTGGCGCTGAACAACACCCGGTTCTGGGCGCCGCTGTCGCTGACCGCCGAGCAGAAACACTCCATCGAGGACCCGATCGAGATGGAGAAGGCGGCCGACGCGCTGCCGATCGAACAGATCGCCAAACGCTGGATCGTGGCTTCCGACCCCGACGAGGCGGTCGAACAAGTCGGGCAGTACGTGAAGTGGGGCCTCAATCACCTGGTGTTCCACGCGCCCGGCCATGACCAGCGCCGGTTTCTGCAGTTGTTTGAAACCGACCTGGCGCCTCGGTTGCGCCGACTGGCCTGAGCGGCGGGCCCTCTTGGCACCCGCCGCGACGCCGGGCATGGCTGTCGGGTCCGTCGGCTAGCATCCCAACAATGCCGAAGCCCGACGACGCCGCTGGCGACGAAGCCCGCGGGTCGTTGAGCGCAGTCGTCGGAAACTCCGGTTACCTGGGCAAATGGCTTGTGCTGGGCATCGCGATCGGGGTCATCGCCGGTCTCGGGGCGGTGGTCTTCTATCTGGCGCTGAAATACACCGGCGAGTTCCTGCTCGGCTATCTGGGCGGCTACGACATCCCCACTCCGGTAGGCGAGAGTAGCGCTCCCGGATTCTCCGGTTTGCGCCGACCGTGGGCGATTCCCCTGGTGACGACGGGTGGGGCGCTGCTGTCGGCGCTGATCGTGGCCGGGTTCGCTCCGGAAGCCGAAGGCCATGGCACCGACAGCGCGATCGAGGCGGTACACCGCGACCCCCGCGCCATCCGGGCCAGGGCGGTGCTGGTGAAGTTGGTGGCCAGCTCGTTGACCATCGGCTCGGGCGGGTCGGGAGGGCGCGAAGGTCCCACCGCCCAGATCTCGGCGGGTTTCGGGTCGTTGCTGACCCGGCGGCTGAACCTGTCCGACTCGGACGGCCGCACCGCGGTCGCGCTGGGGATCGGTGCGGGAATTGGTGCGATCTTTGGCGCACCGCTGGGCGGAGCGGTGCTGGCGGCATCGATAATCTATCGCGAGGATCTCGAATACCGCTCGCTGATACCGGGTTTCATCACTTCGGCGACGGCGTATGCGGTCCTCGGCTCGATTTTGGGGTTTGAGCCGATGTTCGGCTTTGTCGACGCCGAATACCGCTTCGAGAAAGCTTTGCCGCTGCTGTGGTTTGCCGTCCTCGGCGTTGTTGCGGCAGTGGTCGGTTATCTGTACGCACGCATCTTCCACGGCACGGTGGCATTGACCCATCGACTCCCGGGTGGGTCGGTGCTCAAGCCCACGGTCGGTGGACTGCTGGTCGGACTGCTGGGGATGCTGATCCCGCAGGTCCTCAGCAGCGGCTACGGCTGGGCGCAGTTAGCCATGTCCCGGGAGTCGTTGATGGCGATTCCGCTGTGGATCGTCGTCGTCTTACCGATCGGCAAGATCATCGCCACGTCGCTGTCGATCGGCACCGGCGGATCCGGCGGAATCTTCGGCCCGGGCATTGTGATCGGGGCCTTCGTGGGCGCGGCCGTCTGGCGCGTGGCCGAGGTTTTCAACCTCCCCGGAGTCCCCGACGACCCCGCTATTTTCGTCGTGGTCGGGATGATGGCTTGTTTTGGCAGCGTCTCTCACGCACCGTTGGCCATCATGATCATGGTGGCCGAGATGACCGGATCGTTCGCGGTCGTGCCCGGAGCGATCATCGCGGTGGGGGTCTCCTCGTTGCTGATGCAGCACACCGGGGTGACGATCTACCGGGCGCAACGCCTCGATCGCGAGACCGCCGAGGCCGAACGTCAACGTGAGTCAAGCGGCGAACACTCTTAGCGGTTGCCCTGGCAAAACTAGACAGTGCTGGTGGGCCGCACCGCGTTGGCCATGTCGACCAGCGCGTAGCGGTGTGCCTGGGTGGGCGCCAGTCGGGCCAACCCGCGCAGCGCCGTCTCGACGCCGAGTCGCAGACCGTGTTCGGTGAACGGGAACCCGAGGATGTGATTGGTGCTGGCTTCGTGGTCGGTCAACCAGTCCATCGCCGCGCCCAGCACCAGCGCCCGAATCTGCAACACCCGCGGTTCGGTGTCCGGCAACGCCTCCACCCTGCGCGCGGCGTCGCGGATCTGTTCCTCGGTGACCTCGTTCGTCGACCGCCCCGACAGCAGGGTCACCGCGCTGGTCAGTCGTGCGGTGGTGAAATGCCTTGAGGTGGCGGACACTTCATCGAGGGTGCGCACCGCGGTGCTGCGGTCGCCTTCCACCGACAGTGCCCGGGCCAGTCCGAAGGCCGCCGAGATAACGCTGTCGTCGGTGCTCCATACGGTCTGGTAGAAGGCGCGTTCGTCGTCGGTACCGGCCAATTCGGCGGTGGCGGCCAGCGCCATCTTGGGCGCCAGCTCACCCGGGAAGGTGTCGAGCACCTCGGTGAAATCTGTGCGCGCCGACTCGTAGTCGCCGGTGAGAAGCTCGGCGACCCCCCGGAACCAGACCAGCCGCCACCGCCAGCCGACCTGCTCGGCCAGATCCTCGAGCTTCTGGGTGGCCTTGGTGACGTTGCCCAGGTCCAGCAGGGCGCGCACCTCCATCAACGGCAGTGCGATCGACGCAGAAAGGTCGAGGCCTTCGGAGTCCAGCGCGCTGTGTCGCACAGCGCGCAGCGAGTCCAGCGTCTGCACCGGCTCACTCAACACCATCGATGAGAGCACCGGAGCCGCGACGTCGCCCGGGTCGACCAGCGGGACCTGCAGGGCGGTGACGATCTCTCGGGCGGTCAGCTTCTGGGAGTGCACGTGACCGTCCAGGTAGACGTCGGTGTGCGCGACCAGCAGGTGTTCCCCGTACGTGGAGCGGGACCGGGTGAAGATCGCCGAAAGCCCCGGCCGCGGCACCCCGGTGTCTTGGGCGACCACCTCGCGCAGCACCCCCATCAGCTGCCCGGACGTCTCCTCGGCGGAGGTGAACCGGCGGCGGGGGTCGGGGGCGACGGCGCGGCGGAGCAGTCGGGCGAACGAGTCGTACTTGGCCAGTATCGGGTCGTCGGGCAGCCCGTCGGTGTACCGGCCGTCGCGGGTGGGCAGGTCCAGCGTCAGCGCGGCCAGCGTGCGGCCCACCGTGTAGATGTCGGTGGCGATCGTCGGGCCGGTCCGGACGATGTCGGGTGCCTGATAGCCGGGGGTGCCGTAGAGATAGCCGAACGAGTTGACCCGTGACACCGCACCCAGGTCGATCAGCTTCAGCTGCTCCTTGGTCAGCACGATGTTCCCCGGCTTCAGGTCGTTGTAGACCAAGCCGAGAGAGTGCAGATAGGCCAGGGCCGGCAGGATCTCCAGCATGTAGGCGATAGCCCGCGACACCGGCAGTTTGGCTCTGGTGCTTTGGAGGAGCGACTGCCCGCCGACGTACTCCATCACGATGTAGCCGACCGGGTCGCCGTGCGCGTCCGGGTGCTGGACGAAGTTGAAGATTTTCACGATCGACGGGTGGGTCACCTCGGCGAGGAACTGCCGTTCGGCCATCGCGATCGCCTGCGCCTCGGCGTCGCCGGAATGCACCAAACCCTTGAGCACCACCGGGCGTTCGTTGACGTTGTGGTCCACCGCCAGGTAAACCCAGCCCAGCCCACCGTGGGCGATACAGCCTTTGATCTCGTACTGGCCGACCACCATGTCGCCCGGCTTCAGCTGTGGCAGAAACGAATACGGACTTCCGCAGTGCGGGCACCAGCCTTCCGGGGAGGTCTGGGCTTCCGGCGTGGACCGACCTACCGGGCGTCCGCAGTTCCAGCAGAACCGCTTGATCTCCGCCACCACCGGATCGGTCATCAGTGCCGCGAACGGGTCGATATCGGGAACCCGAGGGACCTCCACCAGGCCGCCACCGAGCCGCCGGCTCGGGGCGATGGTGCGCGTCATCGTCGCCGAAGTGTCCGGCGACCCGTCGTCGTCGCCCGCCGAGAACGCCGAGTCCGCGCCGCCGCGGTGGCGGAAAATCGCCTGGGTCGACATCGGCCGCTCGACCGACGACTCCACCAGCATGTCCGCGCGTTGAGTGTCCGGCCCGACGTCCCCGGCGTCCCCGTCGGGCCGGTCGGTTGAGTCGGTCACCTCGCGGCGCTGGGCATCGTCGTCGGCGGTGGTCATCAGTCCACGTACTTCGGGGCGGGTGGCAGCGGCGCCGGGCCCAGCACCGTCAACCACTTGCGGTACAGCGTGTTCCAGGTGCCGTCGCGGCGGATCCGCTCCAGCGTGCCGTTGACGAAGCGGACCAGGCCGGTGTTGTTCAGGTTGACGCCGATGCCGTAGGGCTCCTCATCCATGCTCGGCCCGACGATGTGCAGATACGGATCCTGCGACATCAAGCCGGCCAGGATCGAGTCATCGGTGCTGACGGCGTCGACCTGACGCTGCTGCAGCGCCACCAGGCAGTCGGCCCAGTTCACCACCGAGACGATGATCGGCGGCGGGGCGATCTGCCGGATGCGCCGCAGCGAGGTGGTGCCCTGCGCGACGCAGACCCGCTTGCCGGACAGGTCCGCGGCTTGGCGGATCGCCGAGTCACGCGGCGCCAGCAGTCGCTGGTTGGCGATGAGGTACACGGTGGAGAAGTTGACCAGCTTGCGCCGCTGGCAGGTGATGCTCATGGTCTTGACCACGATATCGACGTCGGATTTCTGCAGCGCGGCGATGCGCTCGGCGGAGGCCAGGATCCGGTATTCCACCTGCGACGGGGTGCCGAAGATGTCGCGTGCCACCTCGCCGGCGATGTCGACGTCGAAGCCGGTGACCGCACCGGTGATCGGGTCGCGGAAGCTGAACAGGTTGCTGCCGATGTCCAGCCCGACGACCAGCCGACCATGCTGGCGGATCTTGGCCACCGCCGCATCGGCCTCGGCTTTGTTGTGCAACGGGTGCAAGCTGGCGGTCGCGTCGCAGTTTTCGCCCGCCGGATCGGGCGGATGTGGCGGCTCCGGAGCCAGCTCCGCCATGCCGGCCGGAGTGGGTGGCGGAAGCGTCGGCACCGCGGTCGACGCCACGAAATCGGACTGGCCGCAGCCGGCCAGCACGATCAGCACGCTGAACGCGGCACACAGCAGGCGGGGCGGGCGAGTCATCACTTGTACTCGTTCAGTCGTGGCCACAGCCCGAACGCGACCGCAAGGGCCGCGCCGACGCTGAGCACCACGCCGCCGACCGGTGCCACCGCCAGCACGCGGCGCGCGTTGAGGACGTCGTTGCGCAGCTGATTGCGGCTGTGCTGCAGGGCCTTGTCCAGGGCGGCGTCGAGCTGATCGAACGCCGGCGTGGAGTCCTGCCCGCTACCGCCCAGCGCGACCTGGGTGGCGGCCTGGTAGTTGCCGACCGCGATGTAGGAGTTCATCCGGTCGTTGGCCTGCCGCCACTTCGTCAGCAGCTCACCGGTGTTGGACAGGTCAGCTTTGTCGACGGCGTCGGCGCGGGACAGGTACTCGTTGAGCTGCTGGCCCATGGCGTCGAGACGCTGGTAGAAGGCCTGCTTGCGGGTCTCTTCGTCGCCGCGCCGGATCAGCGACAGGGTTTCATCGGCACGCGCCTGCTGGGCGGTGATCGCCAGGTTGGTGATCGCCTTCAGGGACTCGGCGCCGGTGTTCTTGGCGGTGCGACTCCCGGCGGTGGAGATCACCAGGACGGTACCCACCCAGATCACCATGAGCAGGATCGCCAGGCCGCCGGCGACCAGTCCGGGGTTGATCCGCCGCCGGGTCCGCCGGGCCAGCCAGCGGTGCGCGAATGCGCCGAACAGCACGGTGGCCGCGACCACCAGGATCACCGGGGCCGGCACCCGGGTTGACGCGGTGGTCTGGGTGTCTACCGTCGCCGAAGTCGCCTGGTAGAGCCGTTGGGCGTCCGGCAGGATGGTGTGCTGCATCAGCTCGGAGGCCTCGGACAGGTACGACGACCCGACCGGATCGCCGGACCGGTTGTTGGTGCGCGCCGTCTCGATCAGGCCGCTGTAGACGGCCAGTTCGGCGTTGATCCGGCCCAGCAGTTGCACCAGCGGTTCGTCGGTCAGCCCACCGGATGCCCGGGTAACCGCGACCGCGGCGTCGGTGACGGCCTGCTGGTAGCGCTGCCGCACTGAGAGCGGCTCGGCCTGGGCGATGAACGCGGTGGCCGCTGCGGCGTCGGCGACTGACAGCGTGGTGTAGAGCTGTCCGGCGGCGTACGCCAGTGGCTCGGTGTGGTTGAGCACCGTGGTCAAGGTGTTCTGCCGGTTGTTGATCGTGGTCGCGGTGGCGAAAGCGCTGGCCCCCCCGAGGGTGGCCAGGATGATCCCGATGGCCAGGATGCGTCCAGGGGTGGTGGTGAAGAACCACCAACGCGGACGAGTCGTTTCGGCCGGCGACCGCGACCCCAGCGGCTCGGTTGACGGATGCGCCAACTCAACGGTCACGTCTGTTCAGACCTCAAATCTTCTCGATGCCCTATCTCACCAACGGCAATAAAGGAATTCTAAGAGCTTCGGTGTGGCTCCTGTCGTCGAGTGTGGCGATTTTTTCGAAAAAGTCGCGCGATCTCGGCACAACTGACACATTCCGCGGCGATACCCTCGAGAAGTGCGCGGTGATGGTGATGGGTGGGCGTTCTCCGACACCGGCGTTCGCTACTGGGGTGTCCACGGTGCGGCGGGCATTCTGCTGTGGGCGCCGCGGCCGGACGGAACCTCGGCGGTGCTGCTGCAGCATCGGGCGTGGTGGAGTCACCAGGGTGGCACCTGGGCCCTGCCCGGCGGTGCTCGCGACAGCCACGAGACCGCCGAACAGGCCGCCGTGCGCGAGGCGCAGGAGGAAGCCGGCCTGTCCGTCGAGCGGATTGCCATCCGGGCGGCACTGGTCACCGCCACCGCCAGCGGCACCGACTGGACCTACACCACCGTGATCGCCGACACCGATGAGCTGCTTGCGGTGGTGCCCAACCGGGAGAGCGTGGAGCTGCGCTGGGTGGGCGAGGGGCAGGTCGCCGGGCTGGCGCTGCACCCCGGGTTCGCCGCCAGCTGGCCGCGGTTGCGCGGGTTCAGTTCACCGCCGCAAGCGCCGAACGAAGCGTAGCGGCGGCGGCACGCGGGTCGTCGGCGGCGGTGATCGCCCGCACCACCACCACCCGGCGGGCACCGGCGGCCAGCACCTGCGGCAGCCGTTCGGCGTCGATCCCGCCGATCGCGAACCATGGTTTCCCACCGGCCAGGCCGGCGGCGGTGGACAGCAGCGCCAGGCCGGGCGCGGGCCGGCCGGGCTTGGTCGGGGTGGGCCAGCACGGACCGACGCAGAAATAGTCAACCGGTTCACTCACCGCTTTGGCCACCTGGTCGCGGTCGTGGGTGGAGCGCCCGATCAAGGTTTCAGGCCCGAGGAAATCTCGAGCCGCCTGCAGCGGCAGGTCGTCTTGGCCCAGGTGCAGCACGTCGGCACCGGCCGCCCGGGCGATATCGGCGCGGTCGTTGACCGCCAGCAACGCACCGTGCCGGCGGGCGGCGTCGGCCAGAATCTCCAGCGCTGCCAGCTCGGCACGCGCCTCGAGCGGCCCGAAGCGCTGTTCGCCGGC
>JBDTKT010000116.1:0-4753 GCA_039935195.1 Mycobacterium sp. | reverse complement strand
GAAGTCGAAAACGAGCTACTGGCACTGGAAATCACCCAGTTACGGGTGGCGACCGGCTCCACCGACGGTAAGCCCAACCCGGCGTCATCGGTGCTCAAACTGCGCGGCAGCCAACTGCAGCAGACGGTCACCGAGCTACTCGTCGAGGTGGCCGGCCCCGATGCGCTGCCGTTCCGCGCCGGCGACGACATCGCCGCACCCCAATGGGCCCAACGGGCCGCACCGCAATACCTGAACTACCGCAAGACGTCGATTTACGGCGGCAGCAACGAGGTACAACGCAGCATCATCGCATCCACCATCCTCGGCTTGTGACGAAGACGGGAGCCTAAGGCAGTCATGGACTTTCAGCTGAGCGACGAACAGGTTCTACTGCGGGACACCACCCGCGACGTGTTGAGTGGCTACGACACCGAGACCCGCAACAAGGTCGTCGACACCGACCCCGGCTGGAACCGGGAGGTGTGGAAACAGCTGTCCGAGATCGGAATTCTCGGGCTGGGGCTGGAACCCGACGCCGGCGGTCAGATCGAGATCATGGTGGTGCTCAACGAGATCGGCCGGCGCCTTGCCCCCGAACCCGTCGTCACGGCCGCGCTGGGGCCGGGTGCGGTGATCGCCGAGCGGGGCAACGCCGAACAGCGCAAGCTGGTCGATGAGGTGGCCGCCGGGCAGCGACTGCTGGCGTTCGCGCATATCGAGCCCGGGATGCGCACCGCGGCGGCGAATGTGACGACCTCGGCGGCGAAGCGGGACGGTTCCTGGGTGTTGACCGGCTGCAAGAACCCAGTCTTGGCCGGGGACTGCGCCGACACACTGGTGGTCAGCGCCGCGCTGCCCGACGGCGGGACCGGACTGTTCCTGGTGGACGCCGGCACGGTCGCGCGCCACCCGTACCGGACCTTCGACGGTCAGCGCGCCGCACAGATCGACCTGGACGCCGCACCCGCCGAACCGCTCGGTGACGCGGCCGACGCGACCGGGACCATCGAGCACGCGGTGGTCCGCATGCAGTCGGCGCTGTGTGCGGAGGCGGTCGGTGCGATGGAGGAGTCACTGCGGCTGACATGCGAATACCTCAAGACACGCAAACAGTTCGGCGTCACACTCAACACTTTCCAAACCCTGACCCAGCGGGCCGCCGACATGTACGTCTCCCTGGAGTTGGCCCGCAGCATGAGCCTGTACGCCGCGATGTCGATCGCCGACGGCAATCTCGACCCGGTGATCGCCGCACGCGCCAAACTGCAGATCGACAGGTCCGGGCGGCACATTGGGCAGGAGGCCATCCAGTTGCACGGCGGGATCGGCATGACCTGGGAGTACCCCCTCGGGCACTACGCGGCCCGGCTCACCGCGATCGAGCGCACCCTGGGGTCGCCGCAGGACCAGTTGCACCTGCTCGTCGCGCACCTCGAAGACCACGATCTGGTCAAGATGTAACCAACCGGCCCAGAAGAATCAGAAGAAAAAGCCCATCTGAGCCGGGACGTCGCTGGCGAACGCAGCACCGAGGCGCTGCACCAACTCGAAATCCCGGCACCGCAACCGATTGGCCAGCGCCAGGGCCGACGCGCTGTGGGCACCGAGATAGAGGCTGCCCAGCACGTCCAGGTCCAGTTCGACATCGGCCGCCGCGTCGGTCGGTGTGCAGCGGGCTTCCCCGTCGCGAATCTCCAGTGCGAATCTGCCGCCGTCGGTGCGGAATCCGTCGACCACCTGCACAACCGCGGCTACGTCCGCGGCATAGGTGCGGGCCTGCAGCGCGGTGGGCGCGTCCATGATCCGCAGCCACAACCCGTCCTTGCGATCGGTGGTGCGGGCCAGTCGCGTGTCGGTGAGCAGGTACGGCAGCGGGTCGTCCGGGTAGCTGCCGACGACGACCGCCCCCATCAGGTCCAGGCCGAGCAGCGCCCGCCACAGTGCGGCATGCGCGGCGGCGGTAGCCGCCCGGAACTCGCCGACCCGCACGGTTTTCGGGGTGAAACCGTGCACCCGGTACAGCACGTAACCGTCCGGGTGCAGCAGCGCGAACCACTCGGTGCCGCCGTGGCGGGCTACTGGCCGGTCGGCGAGCAGGTCGTCGAGGATCGGCATCGGACGAGCCAGCCCGCCGGGGTTGCCCAACCGCCACCGGTCGTAGATCGCGGCGAATTCGTCACGGTGCTCGACGGGCCTGACCAGTCGTACCCCGCCGGGGTCGGGCGCATCGGGGTGGAATCGGGCAAACCGGCGGTCAATGGTCAGCTCATGGTCGACGGTCGCCGGCCCGTAGCCGAACCGCCCGTAGATGCCGCCCTCGCTGGCGGTCAGTGCCGCGATCGGGTAGCCGGAATCGGCGATCCGCCGGTGCAGCTCCCGGTACATCGTGCGCAATATTCCGCGCCGCCGGTGGGTCGGTGCGACGGCCACCAGGCTGACGCCCGCCGCGGGCAGGACCGCCCCACCGGGCACGGTCAGTTTCAGATCCAGGTACAGCGCGTGGCCGACGACATCGCCGGCGTCGTCGCAGACCACGATCGCTCCGCCGTCGGCCAGCACGGCGCGCCACGGGTTAAACACCTCCGGGTCTTGGGACCAGCCGAAACCCGTCGCGGTCAAAACCGAGATCGCCGGCCAGTCGTCGTCGGTCGTGCTTCGCACGGTCAGGCCGGTCACGGTATTCGACGGTGCCACAAGCGGGGGCACACCGCACCCCAATATGGTTAGAGACCATGACCGCACCGCTTCGCGTGATCCAGTGGACGACCGGCAATATCGGCCGGCGATCGTTGCACGCGATCATCGGCCGGACCGACATGGAACTGGTCGGCGTCTACGCGCACGGGCCCGACAAGGTCGGCGTCGACGCCGCCGACCTGGCCGGCTGGCCTTCTACCACTAACAAGCCGACCGGCGTGGCGGCCACCAACGACATCGACACGCTGCTCGCGCTGCGGCCCGACGCATGCTGCTACAACCCGCTGTGGCCGAACATCGACGAACTGGTGGCACTGCTGGAGGCCGGGGTCAACGTGTGCTCTACCGCCGCCTGGATCACCGGGGGCAAGCAGACTCCCGCCGACCGGCAGCGCATCGAGGCGGCATGTGAGACCGGGCAGGCCACAATGTTCGGCAGCGGTGCGCATCCTGGCCTGACCAACATGGTCGGCATGGTGCTCTCCGGTGCCTGCGAACGTGTCGACGAGATCCGGATCACCGAGTCGGTGGATTGCTCGACCTACGAGTCCGCGGGCACCATGGCGGCGATGGGCTTCGGCCAGGACCACGACACCACCGGGCTGGCCGAGAAGGTGCGCCGCGAAAGCGAGGTGTTCGCCGAGTCGGCGGCGATGATGGCCGACGCGATCGGCGCACACCTGGACAAGATCACCTTCGACGTGCGGTTCACCGCCGCCACCGGCGACACCGACCTGGGCTTCATGACGGTCCCGGCCGGGACCGTCGGCAGCGTCTACGGCTATCACCGCGGGTGGGCCGGTGAGCGCAACGTGGTCAGCGTCGGGTTCAACTGGATCATGGGCAAGCACACCACCCCACCCAAGCCGGTCGCCGACGGCCACGTCATCCAGGTGTTCGGGCGGCCCAACATGCGCACCGTCATCAACTGCCTGCCGCCGAAGGACTGGGCCGAGCCCGGCTTCGGCGGGCTGGGCGGGATTTACACCGCGATGCCGGTCACCAACGCGGTGCCCGCGGTGGTCGCAGCCGAACCGGGCATCGTCACGCTGGCCGACCTGCCACCGATCACCGGCCGCGCCGCACCGGCCGGCGGTTAGACCTGCTGGTTGGACGTGACCTCGCCGGAGGCCCCGTCGACGATCACCCGGTGTTGGACCAAGTAGGTGTCCCAAACCTGGGCATGCCAGGCGACCGCGCCGTTCACGTCCCGCAGGTTCAGTTCGGTAATGGAGCCGCTGGGCACGGCGGCCAGCGTCTTGTCCACCGCCGCCCGGTAGTCCGGGTGCGGCGCCTGCACGATGGCGAGGCGCTTGGCCTTGTCGGCGCCGTTGTCGTTGGTGGGCGTGGGGCCGACCAGCACCGCAACACCGTCGGAGCCGATCTTGAGTTCCTGCTCGGTCCCGTCCGAGGTGACCACCTGGACCTTCCAGGTGCCGGCGTCATCGGTCTGGCTTTCGATGAAGATCAGTGCGCTGTCCGGCACCTGCGCCAATGCCAGCGCACCCGCACGCAGCAGCGTGTGCGGGTCGGGCGGCGCGTCGGGAGCGGACTGCGACCCCGCCGACCCCGCCGACGTAGTCGTCTGAATCTGTGTCTGTGGAGCAGCCGAACTTCCGCAGCCGGCCAGCGCCAGTACCGCCCCCACCGCCCCCGCCCCCACCGCGAGGACCGCACCGAACCGGAAGCCGTGTGCCAGAGCGCTCATCAGCGCATGGTACTGAATGTGAGCATCGAGGTTCGGTGGCGGTGCTGCCGGAGAATCCGCACAGAGATTTGCAGCCAACCCCCTGCGATCCTTAGCCAAGCGAAGGTTATGCTGCATCTCGTTGGTTCAGCGGCAGCGTACGGCGTTTCTGGTGATACTCCGGATGACACCCCTACCGGTCCACGACTGACGTTCGACCGCGTGATCGATGAGCGGAAGGCGGTGGGGTGAAGGCTTTTTCGGTTACCGGCGCACTCAAGCGCCACTGGATCCCGCTGGTCTTCGTGGTGATGATCGCCCTGTCGAGTGTGGCCGTGATGCGACTGCACAGTGTGTTCGCGTCCCAGGATGTCAACCCGAACGCCG
>JBDTKT010000115.1:0-12369 GCA_039935195.1 Mycobacterium sp. | reverse complement strand
AACACCCCGGCGAGCGGCTACCCGCGCAACGGCATCAGCCAGACCGGCTCAGCGATCATGCTGAGTCGCAGTGCCGGCCCGGAAGGCTTCGGGCGGTTCGCCTTCGGCCACCACCCCGAGCATCGCGGTGCGCTGGCCACCCACACCCAGGAGCGCAACGGCCGAACCTGGCTGCGGATCGATCGTGACCCCGACCTTGCGACGATCTACGCCAAGTGCCTGCCGCCGACGGTTAAAGAGCTACTGATGCTGGAGGGGCTGGAACCGGCGGAGATCGCAGTGGTCTTCGGCCCGTACCTGCCCGCGGCGGCCCGCGCCGAACTGGCCACCAACATCGGTATCGACCCTTCGCGGTTCGTCGACTTCGATACCGACACCGACCCCTTCACATCGGCGCTGCCCTACGCGCTGGACCGGGCCCGCCGCGACGAGCTGGTGCAACCGGGTGACATCGCGCTGATCATGGCGGCCGGCTCGGGCGTAGAGGTCGGTGCTACGACCTACCGCTTCTGAACCCGGTGTGGCCGAGGGCTGCTCACGTTCTCCGGGATCAGACCGCGATCCGCAAACCAATCTAGCGCGTTACGAATTGCGGGTTCGATCGGCGCCACCACGGAGCCCAGCTCGCGCACTGCCTTATCGCTGCGGTACCGATAGAGGTCGGTGAAGGCATAACGGACGTTGAAGGAGTTCACCGTCGTTTCCCGGCGGGTGATCAACTCTGCCAAGTCGCCGAACTTACCGCCGGCCCAGGCGGCTGAGTGGGGGAGTCGCCGCCGCGGCGGCTCGACTCCGGCCATGCGTGCCACCCGTTCCATGAAGTCGCGGTAGGTCAGTTCCTGGCCCCCGAGGAGGTAACGCTCGCCGCGCCTTCCCTGCAACCAGGCCGCAATCATCCCGCGCGCCACCTCGCGCACATCGGCGAAGTTGTTGTATCCGGGTGTCCAGAGTGGGATTCGGCCGTTGACGAGTTCGACGATCAGGCGACCTGAACTCGGTTTGGCATCGCGCGCACCGACGAGATACGTCGGGTTCACGATGACGGCGTCGAGTCGCTCGCAGGCGAGGTCGATCAGCATCTCCGCCCGCCACTTGGTGATCGCGTAGGCCGATGCCAGCTTAAATCTGTCCATCGCCCAGGGCGTTCGCTCATCCGCCGGTGCGCCTCGCGGGTCCGGGCCGATCGTATTCGCGGTTGACGTGTGCACCAGTCGTGGTGTGCCGGCAGCGATTACGGCGTCGATCACGGCCTGGGTGCCGCCCACGTTGGCCGCGGCCGCCGTGGGCGTGACGCGGCGTCCGGTCGTTACGTGGGCGGCGCAGTGGAATACGACTTCGGCACCGGCGAACGCATTGGCGAGTTCAGTGATCGAATCGAGGCCGGCGCAGACCCAGGTGATCGGAAGGTCAGCCAGCGCAGTCGTGTCGGTACTGGCGCGCCGAATCGCGGTAACGGTGTGGCCCGCCGCGACGAGTTCGGCGGCGAGATTTGCTCCCAGCAGTCCGCTCGCACCGGTTATCGCAGCGTGTGCCATCAGAAAAATTCCGTTCAGTTGAGCCGGGCGCGAATAGAGCGCGCTCCAAGGGGTGTCAACGTCATTGCGGCCGGAGGCACGTGCGAAGCCCATGGCCGAACCGACTCCAGTTGCGCGGCAAGCGATACCAACGTTGCCTCGTCATT
Organism: Mycobacterium sp.; assembly: GCA_039935195.1. Lineage (GTDB taxonomy): Bacteria > Actinomycetota > Actinomycetes > Mycobacteriales > Mycobacteriaceae > Mycobacterium. The sequence continues at coordinate 10,688 of JBDTKT010000115.1, read as the reverse complement.
GGGGCGGCCGACCAGATGAACCGCCTCAGGTAGGCCGTCAGCCGAAATCCCGGCCGGCAAAGAAATGGCCGGCTGACCGCTGTAACACTGCGGGAAGGTGAACGGGATGAATTTCAGCATGCGGAGCAGGGCCCGGGTCGGACCGAGCCCCTCGAAGTAACCGATCCGCACCGGCGGGATCGCCAGCACCGGCGTCATCAGGATGTCGTAGTCGGCGATCGGCCGCTGTATCCGCGCGGTGATTCGCGGTTCGGCAGCGAGCGCGCGGCGCGCCAACCAATCCGGCACTAGTCGACTGGTGCGAGCTTCGGCCCGCATCCGCCGTTCCAGCAGTTCCGGGTTGGGCAGCGCCGCGATTTCGTGTTTGAAGCTGTTCATGAACAGTGTCAGCACCGCGGCGATCCCGATCGCCGGATAGACCGGGTCGCGTTCGACAACCTCGTGGCCGAGCGAGCGCAGCAGTTCCGCGGTCTCCAGTACGGGCTTGCGCACCTCGTCGCTGACCGACACCGGGAAGACCGGTTTGAACGACATTGCGATCCGCAGTCGGCGCGGTGCGTGCAGGACTGCCTGCGTCAATGGCGGGCCCGGTGGCGGCGACGCGATCTCGTCATCGAGTTCGGCACCGGTCATCGCGTCGTGCAGCAGTGCGGCGTCGGCAACGCTGCGGGCCAACGGCCCAATGTGGTTGAGCCCGTGGAAGCGGTAGGCCCGCTCCGGTGCCTCTTTGGTGCTGATCCGCCCGCGCTGTCCCTTCAGTCCGACCAGCCCGCAGCAGGCTGCCGGGATGCGCACCGACCCACCGGAGTCGCTGCCGGTCGCGGCGGGCACCATGCCGGCGGCGACGGCGGCGGCCGAGCCGCCGCTGGAGCCCCCGGTCGTCCGGTACAGATCCCACGGATTGCGGGTAACACCCCAGGTCGCTGATTCGGAGACCGGGTAGGCGCCGAACTCGGAGAGATGGGTCTTACCGATGATGATCGCACCGGCCTCCCGAAGGCGCCGTACGGCGGCACTGTCGGCGCTGGCCGGGCCGACGTCGATTCCGGTGCCGCACATGGACGAGACCCCGGCGACGTCGGTGTCGTCCTTCACCGCGATCGGCACGCCCGCCAGCGGCAGCGTCTCGTTGGCCGCCAGTCGGCGTTCAACGTCTACCGCCTGCGCTAAAGCCTCGTCCGCCAACACGATCCGGAATGCGTTCAGTATCGGGTCGAGCCGGGCGATCCGATCCAGATACAGCTGAACCAATTCCTGCGGGGAGACCTCACGATCACGTACGAGTTGTGCCAGGCGCACTACGCCGGCAAAGACCAGGCGTTCGTCGTCAGCGCTCGGCATTCCATATCCTTTCCTCGCCCCACCCTACCTAGCTCGAGCGGTGGAAACGCCTGTCCGCCTGGCGACACACTGAGAACCGAATCCGTTTGGGTTCCGATGTTCACCTTGGTGGAGTCGGCTCGATGTTGTGGTTCAGCGCGAAACGGTTGTCCGGGTCGAGCCGAGCCTTGAGTCGCGCGAGCCGCCCGTAGGTGGCGTCGCCGAAGCTGGCCCGGATGCGTTCGGGGCCTTCGTCGCCGACGAAATTCAGGTACGCACTCTTCGGCCCCAGCGGTCGCAGGATCTCGAATGCCTGGCCGGCCCACGCTCGGCAGTGCGCGGTGTCTTCCGGGTCGCTCCAGGTTGTCATCAGATGAATGATGTAGGGGTAGTTGCGCGTTGCCACGGCGGTTGCGTCCGGCGCCACCCGCCCGGCGAAGCCACCCAGCCGGATCAGGTGCAGTCGGGTCTGTGCCGACGGGAGCGACCGCCCGAGCAGGGCGATGCGGCGGATGGCCTCGTCGCCCAGTTCGGTGACGAAGATCGACTTCCAGTAGTTCAGCCCGCCGAACGGCGCGGTCTGGTCGATGGACTGCTGCCAGGTCGGGTATTCCAGCGTGTGCTGCAGGGCCAGTAGGGGTTTGGTGGTCACCCCGCGAGCGTTGAGTAGCGCGCTCACGCCGGCCTCACCGGCCTGGTCGACTCGGGTCGAGCAGCCGAGCAGGTTCACCGTCTTGCGGCCCGATCTACCGTCGGTGGAGAAGTCCAGAATCGACGCCAGGTGATCCGGCGCATCGTCCATCTCGGCTCGGAAGTGCTTGAGGACAGCCTCGGCCTCGGTGTCGTCGTAGGACGCGATGCCGGCAACGACTTTGTCCACCGGGTGCAGTCGGATCGCGAACTGCGCGACCACGCCGAAGTTGCCGCCGCCGCCGCGCAGCCCCCACAGCACCTCGGCGTCGCGGGTCTCACTGACCGACAGCACTTCTCCGCTCGCGGTCACCAACTCAGCGCCGACCAGGTTGTCGCAGGTCATGCCGTAGGCGCGAGCCAACCAGCCGATACCCCCGCCGAGGCAGAAGCCGCCGATACCCGTCGTCGACACCACACCGCCGGGGCAGGCCAGTCCGTGGCTGGCGGTGGCCCGGTCGATGTCGCCCCAGGTGCAACCGGGCTCCGCGTAGGCGACCCGCTGCTCCGGGTCGACCCGCACCGCACGCATCAAGCACAGGTCGATCACCACCCCGCCGTCCGAGGCGGAGTGGCCGGCGACGCTGTGCCCGCCGCCGCGCACCGCGATCTCGCCACCGGCGTCGACCGCGTAGCGGACCGCGGCGACGATGTCCTCGCGCGAACGGGGCCGCAGGATGAGGGCGGGCCGCTTGTCGATCAGGCCGTTGAAGACCCGCCGGGCCTTCTCGTAGACCCGGTCGGCGGGGTGGACGACTTCACCGGCGAAACCCGATACGACAGGCGCGTTCAATGTCATCGGTTCCTAAGGCTCACTCTTCGCGGAGTTCGGTTGCCGGTGTCGATTGAGTGCTCTTCCACGCTGGAATCACCGCCGCAAATATTGCGGCAACCGTGGCCAGGCCCGCATAGAACAGTGCATCTGCCCACGGAAACACCAGCGGCGTGATGAGGCCCACATTGACGATCGCCGCTCTTCGCACGGCTTCGATGATCGCGACGGAAAGCACCGCGCCGAATAACGAACCGGCCGCGCCGGCGATGACCGCCTCGACGGTAGTAATGCTGAACACCCGTAGCCGGGTGGCTCCCAGCGCCTGGATCAGCGCCATCTCCCGCCTGCGGCGTATACCGACGAGCAGTAGGGTCGATAGCACCGATACGAACGCGATCGCGAGCAAGCCGTACTTGAGTGTGTTCAAGGGCGTGAGGTATCGGGCGATGGAGGCGGCAATGTCCGCGGCGTACCCGGCCGTGTCGACTGCCCTGACCGGTTGGTCGAACCGGGCGGACTCAATGTTCTTCATAACCTGGCCCACTGTGAATCCCGCGGCGGGCTTGACGAAGATCAGGCCGGCGGGCTGAGGTCCGTAGATTTGTTCGGCGACGCGATAGGGCATGTAAATCCTGCGGCCACCGTATTCAGGCGTCGCGACGATGGTGCCGATGCTCATTGCCTGCGCATCTATGCCGCTTCCGAAGACCAGCGTATCGCCGAGGTGAAGAGCCTTCTCGCGAGCGAGCACACCACCGATGACGACCTGGCTGGATTCGATACTGTCGTTCGAGGGTTGTCCGGCCAACAATCCGAAGGGCACGGTCGGTCGGTCCTGCGCGTAAACGTGCGCTAACGACCCGTCCTTAAGGCTGATCTCGATCTCGGCCATCCGTTCGATGGAGGCCACCCCGGGCAGGGAGGTGAGTTTAGCGACGGTGCTCGGGGCGAATCTAGCGTCAATCGGTCCGTAGTCGGCGTATCGCGTGGTGGTGACTGCTATTCGATTCTCTGCCTGTGATTCGGCGACGTCGGTGGAACCGATATTAATCGAAACGAGAAATCCTGAAAGCAGCACCGCGACCACGACGGGCACCGCGATAGCACCGGAGATCGCGGCGGTGCGCGAGCGGTCCGACCGCAGGGCGTTGAGTGCGATCGTGAACGTCGCCCCGTGCGCGCCTTTGGCCCGCGGTCGGATGCTCGTGATGGCCTGTGCGCTCAGATATGCGGTGGCGAGAAGTAGCCCGATGATGGCGACCACCGCGCCGACGTCGGCGGCGACGGCCTGCCAGGGCAGCAGTCCACCCGACGCGGTGGCCAGTCTGGCCACGATGACCCCGGCTAGCCCGACCGCCAACAGTCCGAGGCCTTTGAACCAGATCTTTCGCAATGTGGTCTGTTCCTGGCCCGACCGCCCGGAGAGTTCGGCCGCGATCGGAGTGTTCGACGCGGAGACGGCCGGAACCACGGCAGCAAGAATTGCCAGGAGCATCCCGACTGCGGGACCGATCACCACGATGGCCGGATTGAGTACCACTGGGACGGTGACACCGAGGAACCGCTCGGTCAGATCACTCGCGCTCGCCACGATCGGGTGCGCGATCGCAATGCCGGTGAGCACCCCCATGAGGGATCCCACCGCACCGAGCAGGGCTGCCTCGCTGAGGAACCCGGTCATGATGGCTGCCGGCGACGCGCCGAGCGCGGAGGCGATGGCGATCTCGCGGCGGCGTTCCTCGACGGATAGCCGGGTGATCTGGGTGATCAGGATGATGCCGACGCCAATTGAGATCAGCGCGAAAATTGCCAGCAGCGGCAAAAGCATGTCGTTGACGTTGAATCCTCGAGCCGGTTCGCTGCGCGACTGCACGCTAAACGCCGGTCCCAAAGTGTTTTCCAGGCGCGCTTGGACTTCCGATGCGTCGGAGTCCTTGGTGAGCGTGACATACATCATGTCAACGCGGTCGCCGCGCGCGAACTGCACTTTGGCCATACTCAGCGGCAGAACCGTCACCACGCCGTTGTTGACGCCATCCAGATCCGAGACCCGCTGGAACTTATCCATTGACAACTGACCGACGTCGGTCACCAGGGTCGCTGAAGCCGCCAGTGAATTCCCCAGGACGCTGGATATGGCCGGCGGTGGTTCTTGTTGTCCGCTCTCGCAGACTTTTGGATTGACGATCCATTGAGCTGAACAGTCGACGCCCAGGCCCATCCCGAACATTTCCTGGCCGTCGTTGCGGATCAGCGTCACCCCGCGAATGATCGGAACCACGCCCGCCACCCCGGTGGTGGCCCGGGTGTGTTCGATGACGCTCGGACTGATGCCGCCTCGGGTGGCAGCGCCGACAATGCGCAACGGGGCGGGGCCGGCGATCTGGTAGCCGACGTCGTCGACCGCCTTGGTGACGCTGGTGACCTCGATCAGGACGGCCACCACGACGGCTACGCCGCCGCCGAGCGAGAAAGCGGCCAGTGCGGCCCGAAATGCGTGTTTGCGGACGGCCCGGAAATTGATGATCCGCAGGAGGCCGAAGGTCGCAGCTAGTGTTCCGCGAGCCATGTCACATTGTTGGATGCGTGGGTTATTCCGCTATCGGTCTCGATTTCACCATCGAGCATCGAGATCAGTCGGGGGGCGTTGTCGGCGATCTTCCGGTCGTGGGTGACTAAGATGATTGTCTGACCGGCCGCATTCAAGTTGTACAACGCGTCGATAACTCGATGCCCGTTATTGGTGTCAAGATTACCGGTGGGTTCGTCGGCAAGAATGACATCGGGTGTCATGAATAATGCCCGGGCAACGGCCACCCGTTGTTGTTCGCCGCCGGATAATTCCGAGGGCACACGCTTGCCTTTTGACGCTAGGCCGACCTGATCCAGCAAGCTCATCGCGTGGTCCTGCTGCGCGCGCCCCGATTTGCCGGCCAACAAACCGGGCAGCATCACGTTTTCGACAACCGATAGGCCCGCCAGCAGGTTGAATGCCTGGAAGACATACCCAATCGTTCGACAGCGCACGGTGGCGAGTTGTCGGCGGGACAGTTGGGTGACGCTCTGGCCGTTTATCAGGACGTCCCCGCTCGTCGGGAGATCCAGCAGGCCGAGGATGCTCAGGAGTGTCGATTTTCCGGATCCGGAAGGTCCGATCAACGCCACGAACTCGCCGCGGGTTATCTGAATGTCAATGTTCCGCAATACCGGCGTAACCGTGTCACCGTCGCCGAACTCTTTGTTCAGCCGGCGTGCTTCGAGGACAACCGGCGACCGCAGAACGACCGGCGACGTGCGACCGTTGTGGTCGAAGTCTATATCCACACTTGATATCTTGGTCTTCGGAATCATTGAGTCTCCAGCGGGCGTCTATATGACCAATATCACTGTCCCCGTAGGGCGGATCGCTTCCTCGTTTCCTGCTGAGCAGGCTTCAGGTGCTACCTGTTCGGACTGTGCCGATCATACCGGCCGGACCCGCTTGCCGAAAATCCCCGACCCCCATCCGCGACTCGGCCCGGGTGGTCAGCCTGGCGGCGCCAGCGTCATCTTCCAGCCGTCGTCGCCGACATCCGTCGAGTTCTGCACCCGGTAGGTGGTCCCGTCGGGCCCGGCGACGGTGCCACTGCGCACGTCGTAGATGGCGGTGGCGGCTGCACCGGGTCGATAGACACAGGGATTGGGCTGCTGGCCGTTGCACTCCACGGTGCCTGAGTCGGGCCGCTGCAGAGGGTCGCTGACCGGCGGTGGTGTCCCGGGCAACTCGTCGGCGGGCAGCGGGTTGCGGCCGTTGTTCACCGACGGCGCCGGTATCACCCGGCCGGGGTCGACCGGTTGATCGCAGCGCGCGCCCGGTGCCGGGCAGTCGCGGATCTGATCGGGATTCCCGTACCAGGGGTTGGTGCCGAGCGGGACGTAGGGCGCGTTGCTCCGGCACTCCCGCGGGGTCGCCGCCCGCTTGCCGGGCACGTCCGCGCAGGGATAGTTGCGGGCGCCACGCACACCGTTGGCCTGGGTGTCCTGCGGAATCTTGCAGTAGGTCCCGGCCGGTAGCGGCACCGAATTGGTGGCGGCCGGTGCCCGCCACTCCGATGCCGGCAGGAAGCCGGTCAGGCACGGCGGCGGCCGGTTGAGCGCGACGGCACCCACTCCGAGCTGAGCCTGGCCGGGGAAGGCCGCTGTCACCGATTGGGCGATCGTGCCGATCTGCGGCAGGAACACCAGAGCCTGCTCTACACCCGGGTTGTAGCGCTTGAGCATGTCGAGCACAACCTCCAGGTTGGCCAGCGTCTGCGGCAGTGCCTCGCCGACGTCGGTGAACGTCGCGGTGACCTGTTCGGCGGTCGGCGCAGCGTTGGCCAAGATGGAACGCAGCGCCTGATCCTGTTGCGCGGTCTGGGCGGCCAGCGTGTTGAGATTGACGGCCCAGCGCGCGATCGCGGCCCCGGAGTCGGCCTGACTGTCGATGATCGGCGCCGCCTGGGCGATGATGTCGTCGATATCGTTGATGCTGCCCTTGAAGTCCGCGGCGATCGCCCCGGTGGCGTCCACCAGTCGCTGCAGGGCCGGACCCAGCCCGCCCACCGCCTGCGACGTCTCCCGTAGCAGCCCGGCGATCTTGTCCCTGGGAAGCACCGACAGACTGCGGTCGGCGGCGTCCAGCGCCGGGCCGATCGCGCTGGGCACCGTGGTCCGGGTGATCGTCTGACCGTCCCGGAGATAAGCGTGCGGGTCCGGGCTGCCATCGCCGGTCGACACCAGGTCCACGTATTGCTCGCCGATCGCCGACACCGAGTGCACGTTGGCTGACGCGTCGGCGGGGATCGGGTAGGCATCGTCGATGCTCATGGTCACGCGGGCGCCCCGGCGGGTCGGCTCGAGGCCGGTGACCTTGCCGATGGTCACCCCCCGGTAGGTGACGTTCGCCGTTCGGTAGAGCCCCCCGGACCGGGGCAACTCGGCGTAGAGCGTGTATCGGCCGACACCGACCAGGCTCGGTATCCGCAGGTAGTAGATGCCCAACACCGCCACCGCGATGGTCGACACCGCGACCAGCAGCACCAGTTGAATCTTGATCAGGCGGGTCAGCATCGCCTACTCGCCCCGCTCCACCAGTGGCCCGCCCGGCGCGTTGTTGGGGTTCGGTGTGTAGCGCACGTCCGGGACCATGGTGGCCGGATCCCGACCCCAGGACTGCTCGAGTGCCCGCAGCATCCCGGACAGCCCCGTTCCGCCCAGCACCGCATTGTCGACCGTGGACAGGGTCAGGTCGAACGCCCCGGAGAAGTTCAGGTAGTCGCCGCGCAGCACCTGGTGCAGCGTGTCGATGTTGAACGGAGCGGTCAGGCCGAGCTTCAGCGCGCCGACCGTGTACGGCGCTGCCCGGCCGAGTTCCCGCAGCGGCCGCTGCAGCGATTGCAGGCTCTGGTGCAGGCCGGGTCGGGTGTCGGTCAGCGTGCGGTTTGCGGTCTCACTGAACCGCCCGAGTGCCAAGGTGGCGTCGCCGAACAGTTCCCGGGTGTCGGCGAAGTGTTGGACCAGTGGCGGCAGCTCGGTCAGTACCCGATCCAGCGTCTCGGCGCGGTCGGCGACGATCTGCAGCAGTTCGTTGGTGGAGTCGACGGCGCGGGTCAGGTCGTCACGCTGGCCGTTGAGTGCGGTCAGGAACGTGTCCAGCCGGCCCAGGAACTCATGAATCTCGTCGACGCGGCCGTCGAGGATGCCGAGGATCTCGGTCTGGATCACATCGAGGTTGGCAATCCCGCCGCCGTTGAGGATGACGGCGATGCTGGCCAGCGTCCGCTCCACGGTGGGGTACGCCGAGGTGTGTTGCAGGCCGATCGTGTCGCCGCTGTGCAGCGGCTGCGCCGACGGGTGCGGCGGCGCAGCCAACTCGACGTGCTGGGTGCCCAGCAGGCTGGTCTGGCCCACCCGGGCCGTCGCGTTCGCCGGCAGTCGCACGCCCGGGTCGAGATCAAGGGTCAGCGTCGGCACCCAGTTCACCAGCTTGATCTCGCGCACCGTGCCGATCCAGACGTCGGCGGCGCGCACCCGGCTGTTGGTGTTGAGCGCCAACGTGTCCGGCAACTGTACGTAGACCCGAAGGTGAGCGGTGCCGGTGCCGTGGCCGACCGGCAACGGCACGTTGGCGATGCCGCGCCAACCGCACGATGTCAGCGTCGCCGCGACGCAGATCATTGCCAGGCTACGGCGGGACAGGCGGGCCAGGCGGGCCGGGCGCATCATCGTCCGCCTCCGCCCGGCGGCGAGCCGGGCTGCGGATACCACGGCGGCGGTAGCGGATTGACTTCGTCGTAGGCGTTCCACGGACCGGACATGGTGGTGCCCGGCTGCGGGGGAGCGACGTCCGGGCCGCCCATGAGTTCGGCCAGCGAATCCGGGGTGAGCATGTTCGCGGTCAGCGCCTGCACCTCAACGCCCTGCATGCCGGGTGCCACCACCCAGCCCGGCTCGGAGTTGCGGTGCGAGAACGGAGTATCCCGCGCGAAGATGCCCGGGACGGTGGTGTCCTTGTAGCCGGGCGGCGGGCGCAGCCGCTCCTCGGAATAGGCCACCTCCTTGGGCAGGGTGGCGGCGGTGCTGGCCAGGTTCATGTCGAACGGCGGGTAGTTGAACTTCATCGCGTCGAGCACCGGGGCCAGGTACTGCGCGCACACCTCGGCCGAATCCTGATAGCCCAGCCGGCTGCCGGCCTGGATCGCGCTACAGATGAACTGCATCGGGTTGGCGAAGTTCGGGAACACCAGCATTCCGGTCAGTGAGCTCTGCAGCGGGTGGTAGATGTTGTTGACGTTGGCGGCGAAGTTGGGCAGGACGTGCAGCGCCGTCTCCAGGCCGTCCCGTGGCTCCGGCTGCAGCAGCGCTGTGGTCGCTTCGGAGAGGTTGCCGATGTCGCGAGTGAGCTGGGACCGATTGTTGCCCACAAATTTCCGCACCTTGCCCAGCACCTCGTCGACGTGCCCGAGGGTGTCGGAAACGTCGTGGTCGGACCTGGTGAACCAGTCGGTGAACTGCGCCAGGTTGTCGTTGAGCGCGACGAACTGCTGGTCGTTCTGGTAAAGCGCGCCGACGAACAGCGCCAGGCTCCTGGTGATCGTGACGAAATCCCCTCGGCCCTCGTTGAGCGCGGTCAGCGCCTGCGAGAGGCTGTTCAAGGTCTCGTTGACCTGCTTTCCTTTGTGCGCCAGGTTGTCTGCCGCCGAGTCGACGATGTCGCCGAACGGGCCCTTCGGCTGCTGCGGGGTCGGTCCGAGGTCCCGCAACATCCCGTTGATCGACTCGCGCAGCTCGTCCCACTCCACCGGCACCTGTGTGCGCTCGATCGGAATCACCGCGCCGTCGGCCAGCACCGGCCCGCCGGTGTAGGGCGGTGTCAGCTGGATGGTGCGCGAGGCCACCAAGCTCGGGTTGAGTACCGACGCGCTCGCCTGCGCCGGCACCTTGTAGCGGTTGCTGTATTCCAGGGTGACGCGCATCTTGTCGCCGGCCGGCTCAATCTTGTCGATGACGCCCACCCGTACCCCCATGATCTGAACCCTGTCGCCGGGGTACAGCGCCAGCGTCTCGGAGAAGTAGGCGACGACGGTGGTGGTGGTCAGCTTGTGATAGAGCCGGATTCCGGTGAAAGCCGCTGCCGCGCCGAGCAGGACGACCGCCACCGCCACCGCCGACCCGATCATCAGCACCCGGGGGGGCAGTTTGGGCAGCCGAATCGAGCGGATGTCGAAGATCGTGCTCATCGGCTCTCACCCCGCTGCGGCGAAAGCGGTTCGGTGCGCGCCCCGGGCGGCGCGTGCGCCGGCAGCGGCACGGCGGTTCCGGGCAGGGCCGGTACCGGCGCGCCGGGGCGGCCCGCGATCGGCAGTCCCGGAGCCGGCGGCGG
>JBDTKT010000114.1:0-4140 GCA_039935195.1 Mycobacterium sp. | reverse complement strand
CCGCCGTTGCGCTTCCCGATCGGTGCGCGCACCGCTTCGACGATGACGGCTTCGGCCATGACGGTTCTCCTTCGAACGTGATTCCCTACCTTGATTCCTAGTCGATGTGGCATACGACTCACCGGCCGGGTCGCAATGGTGGTCACGGCATGGCTGGCCGAGCACTCGCCCATACACCCCACGCTGGAGTTCAACGAAGGCGACGTCCCGATCTCCGAGGCCCTGACTAGCGCCGGTGGTCAGCCCGCAGGGTAGTCTCGACTTCGCAGTTGGTCTGCCGGCAGCCGCCACGCGGTACCGGCATCGAGCAGAGCACAGCAATCGTGCGACGCGAGAGGGAACCCGGTGAGAATCCGGGACTGTCCCGCAGCGGTATGCAGGAACGACCGCCGTCATCGGCACTGGTTCGCGGACGATCCGCGGCTGGGAAGCGACGGCCACTAGGAGCACCCTCCGGTGCGCGCCTGCGAGTCCGAAGACCTGCCGACTGTACTGGGCGTACCGCGCCCAGTGGTCTATCGCCTCGTGGAACGGGTGCTTGGTTTTAATGGTTATAGTGCGGTAAATTGCACTACGGCCGGAACCTCCAGGTGACCCCCGGCGTTGACCACCCCGTCAATTGAAGGACCGAAATTCGTGACCGCTGCACCCTTTACCGCCACTGTTACCGGCTCGCCCCGGATCGGACCCCGTCGGGAACTCAAACGCGCCACGGAAGGCTACTGGGCGGGTCGGACCAGCAGGTCCGATCTGGAGTCCGTGGCCGCCAAGCTGCGCCGCGACACCTGGGCGGAGTTGGCCGCCGCCGGCCTGGACTCGGTTCCGGTGAACACCTTCTCCTACTACGACCAGATGCTGGACACCGCGGTGCTGCTGGGCGCGCTCCCGGCCCGCGTCACCGGTGTCGCCGACGAGCTGGACCGCTACTTCGCGGCGGCCCGTGGCACCAAGGACATCGCCCCGCTGGAGATGACCAAGTGGTTCGACACCAACTACCACTACATCGTCCCGGAGATCGGGCCGGACACCCGGTTCGCACTGAACCCCGCGAAGGTGCTCAGTGAGCTCAAGGAAGCCGCAGAGCAGGGCATCCCGGCGCGTCCGGTGATCATTGGCCCGGTCACTTTCCTGCTGCTGAGCAAGGCCGTCGATGGCGCGCCCGCGCCGATCTTCCGGCTCGACGAGCTGGTAGATGTATACGCCGAACTGCTGTCTCAGCTCGCCGCCGCCGGCGCCACCTGGGTGCAGATCGACGAGCCGGTGCTGGTGACCGACATCTCCGCCGAAGCGTCCGCGCTGGCCGAGCAGGTTTACACCACGCTGGGTGCGCTGGCCGAGCGGCCCGCGATCCACGTCGCCACCTACTTCGGCGACGCGGGCACCGCGCTGCCGGCACTGGCCCGCACCCCCATCGAGGCCATCGGCATCGACCTGGTGTACGGGTCGGAGACCTCGGTTGCCGCAGTCCCGGAGCTGGCCACCAAGATCCTGGTCGCGGGTGTGGTCGATGGCCGTAACATCTGGCGCACCGACCTGGAGTCCGCGCTGGCCAAGCTGGCGACACTGCTCGGCTCCGTCGGCTCGCTAGCGGTGTCTACGTCGTGCTCGACACTGCACGTGCCCTACTCGCTGAGCTTTGAGACCGACCCCGGCCTGGACGACAACCTGCGCAGCTGGCTGGCGTTCGGTGCCGAGAAGGTGACCGAGGTAGCGACCCTGGCTCGCGCCCTGCGCGACGGCCGGAACGCCGTGGCCGACGAGATCGCCGCGTCCAACGCCGCGGCTGCATCCCGCAAGTCCGACCCGCGGCTGAACAACGACCAGGTCCGCAGCCGGATCGCCACCATCACCGCGGCCGGCACCCACCGCGGCTCAGCCGACGCACGCCGGACGGCCCAGGACGGGCGGCTGCACCTGCCGCCGCTGCCAACCACCACGATCGGTTCGTTCCCACAGACCCTCGACATTCGCAAGGCCCGCGCCTCGCTGGTAGCCGGTGAGATCGACCAGGCCGAGTACACCCGCCGGATGAAGGCGGAGATCGCCGACGTGATCAAGCTGCAGGAGCAGCTCGGTCTGGACGTGCTGGTGCACGGCGAGCCGGAGCGCAACGACATGGTGCAGTACTTCGCCGAGCAGCTGGAGGGCTTCTTCGCCACCCAGAACGGCTGGGTGCAGTCCTACGGCAGCCGCTGCGTTCGCCCGCCGGTGCTGTTCGGCGACGTGTTCCGCCCGAGCCCGATGACCGTCGACTGGGCCACCTACGCCCAGTCGCTGACCGAAAAGCCGGTCAAGGGCATGCTGACCGGTCCGGTGACCATCCTGGCGTGGTCGTTCGTCCGCGACGACCAGCCGCTGGCCGACACCGCCAACCAGGTGGCGCTGGCGATCCGCGACGAGACGGTGGACCTGGAGAAGGCCGGTATCGCGGTGATCCAGGTCGACGAGCCGGCGCTGCGCGAGCTGCTGCCGCTGCGCAAGGCCGACCAGGATGCCTACCTGAGCTGGGCGGTCGGCTCGTTCCGGTTGTCCACCTCCGGTGTCGGCGACTCGACCCAGATCCACACCCACCTGTGCTACTCGGAGTTCGGCGAGGTGATCGGTGCTATCGCCGACCTGGACGCCGACGTCACCTCGATCGAGGCGGCCCGCTCGCACATGGAGGTGCTCGACGACCTCAACGCGATCGGGTTCTCCAACGGGGTCGGCCCGGGTGTCTACGACATCCACTCGCCGCGGGTGCCCAGCACCGACGAGATGACCGCGTCACTGCGTGAGGCACTGGAAGCCGTTCCGGCGCAGCGACTCTGGGTCAACCCGGACTGCGGCCTGAAGACCCGCAAGGCCGACGAGGTCGCCGCGTCACTAGCCAACCTGGTCGCCGCGGCCAAAGAGGCCCGGACCGGCGTTTAGCACATCCGACAGGTGAAGCCAGCGTCACGCTCATGCGTGACGCTGGCTTTGCTTTTACCCACCCCGTGAGAGGAACAGCCATGCAGTTCACCACGATCCGCCACGAGGTCGAAGACGGGATCCTCACCGTCGTCCTGAACCGCCCGGCGAACCTCAACGCGTTCACCGTCGAGATGGCCGAGGAGCTGGAACACACCTTCACCGCCGTCAACGACGAGGACTCGATCCGCGCGGTGATCGTGACCGGCGAGGGTCGCGCGTTCTGCGCCGGCATGGACCTGTCCAGCGACGGCAACGTGTTCGGGCTCGACGACTCGAAGTCCCCGTCGCTGGCCGACATGGCCGACCCCGACGACCCGGAATTGGTCCGCGTGCGTGATACCGGGGGCCGGGTGACGCTGGCCGTCTACGCCTGCCGCAAGCCGGTGATCGCCGCGATAAACGGCGCCGCGGTCGGGATCGGCGCGACGATGACGCTGGCGATGGATGCCCGCCTGATGTCGACCAAGGCACGGTTCGGGCTGGTCTTCGGGAAGCTGGGCATCGTCCCGGAGGCGTGTTCGACGTGGTTCCTGCCGCGGATCATCGGAATGCCGGCGGCTTTGGACCTGATGTACCGCGCCGACATCCTCGACGCCGCGGCAGCCCACGCCTGCGGCCTGGCCCAGTCGGTGCACGAACCCGACGCACTGCTCACCGCGGCACGGGCCCTGGCGGACTCGTGGACGAAGGGCCGTTCACCGGTGTCGGCGGCGTTCATCCGGCAGATGCTCTACCGCAACTCCGCGCAGGCGCATCCCGTCGAGGCGCACCGGGTCGACTCGCTGGCGATGTTCTACACCAGCATCGGCGACGGCGAAGAGGGCGTCCGCTCGTTCCTGGAGAAACGCGATCCGGGATTTTCGGCCAAAGCCTCGCAGATGCCGCCCTTCTATGACGAGTGGGTCAGCGGCAGCTAGGGCGCCCACGCCTCCCACGCCGCCCGCGCCGCCCGCGCCTCCTCGAACGTGAAGTTAGCTTCACACCCGGCCGTCGCGCGTGCACCTAACTTCACGCTCGACGGTCGGCAGCACCTGTTCCGGTGTTCACGAACACCGGTAGGTCGTCGTCCCAGGGCTGGCGCACCACCATGTCGGCGACCCGGACGTAGCCGCGTTCGAATTCACCGGTCGCCGCGTCCACCAGCCGGTAGGTCTGGGTCTGCCGCTGGATGGGCTGGGCGTCGAG
>JBDTKT010000113.1:0-6188 GCA_039935195.1 Mycobacterium sp. | reverse complement strand
GGAGAGATCACCGCGGCCTTGGCGATACCGCTGTCCACCGCGCCCGGTGATCCGATCGTCGGGCTGGGTATCGGCGCCGACGGACTGACCGGCACGGTGACCAGCGTCGCCGGCGCGGTCGGCGCCGACGTGCTGGTGGTGCCGGTGGCCGGACCGAACGGCCTTGAGCTGCACACTGTCTCGACGGCGGCGGACGGGGTCGAAGTGGTATCGGTCCTGACCCTGGATATGACCAGACCGCTCGCCGATGTGCGGTTTTCGGGCGCGGCGTCAACGCGGGTGGGTACGGGCTCGGCTGAAGCGGCGCTGGTCTCAGCGTTGCAGACGGGCGCGGCGCTGCTGGCCTCCGAGCAGCTCGGTGTCGCACAGTGGTGTTTCGACACCACGTTGGCCTACGTCAAGGACCGCAAGCAGTTCGGCCGGTTGATCGGCTCGTATCAGGCGATCAAGCATCGGCTGACCGAGGTGTGGTTGCAGGTCGGCTCCGCGGCCGCTGCGGCCCGCTACGCCGCCGACACCTGCGCCCGCGGCGACGACGACGCTGCCGTGGCCACGGCCGTTGCGGCCGCCCACTGCGGTGAGGTCGCGGTCTACGCCGCGGAGGAGTGCATCCAGTTACACGGCGGTATCGGGATGACCTGGGAGTATCCGGCGCACCTGTACCTGAAGCGGGCCAAGAGCGACCAGCTGGCGTTGGGCACCGGCTACCGTCACCGCGCCAGGCTGGCCGAACTGGTCGACCTGCCTGCGAGGTGAGCGGTGACCATCACCGGAGAGCCAGACCTCGTCGACGGCGTCCCGCGGCATCGGATAGTGGTGGCGTCGATGATCGGCACCACGATCGAGTTCTACGATTTCTACGTCTACGCGACGGCGGCGGTCACCGTCTTTCCGCACCTGTTCTTCCCGAAGAGTGACCCCACCACGGCGCTGTTGGCGTCGCTGGCCACCTTCGGTCTGGCGTTCGTGGCCCGCCCACTGGGGTCGATCCTGTTCGGCCATTTCGGGGATCGGGTAGGGCGCAAAGCCACCCTGGTCGGATCGTTGCTGACGATGGGCATTGCGACGTTCCTGATCGGGCTGCTGCCTACCTACCACCAGATCGGTTTGATCGCACCGGTATTGCTCGCCGTGCTGCGGTTCACCCAAGGTCTTGCGCTCGGTGGTGAGTGGAGCGGCGCGGCGCTGCTGGCCACCGAAACCGCCAAGCCGAACAAGCGGGCCTTTGCGGCGATGTGGCCGCAACTGGGTGCACCGCTGGGCTTCTTTCTCGCCAACGGGATCTTTCTGCTGCTGATCATCTGGCAGGGGCACTGGACCGCCGGGTCAGACCTGGATGATGGGGCGTTTCTCGCCTGGGGTTGGCGGATCCCGTTCTTGCTCAGTGCTGTGATGGTCGGGGTCGGGCTGTATGTGCGGTTGCGGCTCACCGAGACCCCGGTCTTCGCCCGCGCGATCGATCGCGGCGAACGGGTGAACACCCCGGTGGCCGAGGTGTTCCGCAGCAGCTCGCGTCAGCTCGTCATAGGTACTTTCGTGATGGTCGCGACCTACACGCTGTTCTACACCATGACCACGTGGGCGTTGAGCTATGGCACCGCCAAGCGCCCGCCCGACGGGGCCGGCCTGGGGTACAGCTATGTCGACTTCCTCTGGCTGCAGCTGATCGCGGTGGTGTTCCTGGCGGCCATGCTGCCGGTGGCGGCATGGCTGGCCGATCGATTCGGCAGGCGCCCGGTGCTGTTGATCTTTACCGCCGGAATCATGCTGTACGGAAACACATTTGGCGTCATCCTCACCTATGCCGGTACGTCGACGGGCGTGCTACTAGCTTTCCTCATCGTTGGTATGACGTTGATGGGCTTGACGTTCGGGCCGATGAGTGCGGTCCTGCCCGAACTCTTCCCGACCAATGTCCGCTACACCGGTTCGGGGATTGCCTACAACGGGGCGAGCATTCTGGGTGCCGCGGTGGCACCGTTCATCGCCACCTGGCTCGCGACGAGCTACGGCGTCGGCTGGGTGGGGGTCTACCTGTCGACTGCCGCCGCGCTGTCGTTCGTCGCCTTGCTGGTGATGCACGAGACCCGCGACACCGCACTGGATGGTGTTGAACTGGCCGATCATGTCGGGGATGCACTGCACCCCGGCTGAGCTCGGGGTTGTGGTGCGCTACCCGGTCAGCTTGGCGCCGAACAAGTCCCGCAGCGCCGCCCAGTGCCGCTCGGCGGCGTCGACGTCGTAGGACGGATTGTCCGGGACCGCGAAACCGTGCTCGCCCGCATAGGTCTCGATGGTGTGCTCCACCCCGGCGGCGGTCAGGGCCTGCTCCAGCTTCGTTGCCCGTGCCTTGGTGAAGGAACTGTCTTTGTGGGCGCCGGCCACATACACCGCCGCCTGGATCGCACCGGCCAGCAGATGTGGGCTGTCCGGCGTGTCGGTGGCCAACCCGCCGCCGTGGAAGGACGCCGCGGCAGCCACCCTCCCCGGCACGCGGCCGGCCACGACCAGCGATGTCCGCCCGCCCATGCAGTAGCCGCACACGCCGAAGCGGTCCCCGCGAACCTCGGGGCGAGAAGCCAGATACTCGAAGAACGCGGCGGCGTCGGCGGTCATCACGTCGGGGGTCAGGGTGTGCATCAGCGCCATGATCCGGCCCCGCTCCTTCGGGTCCTGAAACGCCGTCGCCATGTCGAACGGCGCCCAATCCTGGCGGCGGTAGTACACATCGGGCAGTAGAACTGCGTACCCGAACCCGGCCAGGTGCGCGGCCATGCCGAAAAAGGCTTCCCGCACGCCGCCGGCGTCGGGATACATGACCACACCCGGCCAGGGACCGGCAAGCCCGGAACCGTCCGGGGTGAACAGGCGGACCGGGCAGGCGCCGTCGGGGGTGGTGATGGTGTCGGTGATGCTGGGCATGGCTTCCGTTCTACTCCCGCGACCGCGACGTATTTTCATCGGCGTCGACCCGTCCCCCGCAAGCGGGAGGTGCCCCCAGCGCCCGGCTGCGCCGTTCTTGCGATCGCCGCTAGGCTGGGCAGCGTGCCGATCGCCACGCCCTACGAAGACCTGCTGGCACTGGTACTCGAGCGGGGCACCCTCAAGTCGGACCGCACCGGAACCGGCACCCGCAGCCTGTTCGGCCACCAGTTGCGCTACGACCTGGCGGCGGGCTTCCCGTTGATCACCACCAAAAAGGTGCACGTCAAGTCGGTGATCTATGAGTTGCTGTGGTTTCTGCGCGGCGACTCCAACGTGGACTGGCTGCATCAGCACGGCGTCACGATCTGGGACGAGTGGGCTTCGGAGGCCGGTGATCTCGGTCCGATCTACGGCGTGCAGTGGCGGTCCTGGCCGACCCCGTCCGGCGGGCACGTCGACCAGATCAGCAATGCGCTGGAGTTGCTGCGCACCGATCCGGACTCGCGGCGCATCATCGTCTCGGCGTGGAATGTCGGCGAAATTCCCGCGATGGCACTGGCGCCGTGCCACGCGCTGTTTCAGTTCTACGTCGCCGACGGGCGACTGTCCTGCCAGCTCTACCAGCGCAGCGCGGACCTGTTCCTCGGGGTGCCGTTCAACATCGCCGGCTACGCGCTGCTCACCCACATGATGGCCGCGCAGGCTGGGCTGGGCGTCGGGGAGTTCGTCTGGACCGGCGGCGACTGCCACATCTACGACAACCATGTCGAGCAGGTCACGCAGCTGCTGTCCCGGGAACCGCGGCCATACCCGCAACTGATTCTGGCGCAACGTGATTCGATTTTCGACTACACCTACGAAGACATCGAAATCCGGGACTACCATCCCCATCCCGCGATCAAGGCACCCGTCGCGGTATGACCACCGTGGGACTGATCTGGGCTCAGTCCACGTCGGGAATCATCGGCCGGGACGGCGACATCCCGTGGCGACTGCCCGAGGATCAGGCCCGGTTCAAGCAGCTCACGCTGGGGCACGCCGTGGTGATGGGTCGGCTGACCTGGGAATCGTTGCCGGCCAGTGTCCGGCCGCTGCCGGGGCGGACCAATGTGGTGCTGACCCGGCAGGGCGACTACTCACCTGACGGCGCCCGCGTGGTGAGCACGCTGGACGCCGCGCTCACCGGTGCACAGACGTGGGTGATCGGCGGCGCCCAGATCTACGCGCTCGCGCTGCCGGCGGCAACCCGATGCGAGGTGACCGAGATCGACATCGACCTGCCCCGCCGGGAGACCGACGCGCTGGCGCCGCCGCTCGGACCGCAGTGGTGCGACGAACCTGGCGAATGGCTCACCAGCAGGATGGGTCTGCGCTATCGGTTTCGCAGTTACCGACGCAGATGACCACCCTGACCGCTGCGCAGGCCCGCCGGATCGCCGTCGCTGCACAGGGGTTCACCGATGCCAAGGCATCGGATCGGCAGAGCAAGGTCACCCGGGCACACCTGCGGCGGCTGATCTCGGATATTCAGGTGCTGCAACTCGACTCGGTGTCGGTGGCGGTGCGCGCCCACTACGCGCCGGTGTTCAGCCGGCTCGGACCGTACGACCGCGGCGTCGTCGACCGCGCGGCTTGGAGTCACAGTCCGCGCTCACCGCGACTGCTGATCGAGTACTGGGCGCACGAGGCGGCATTGATGGCCGTCGAGGACTGGCCGCTGCTGCGCTGGCGGATGCGCCGGTACACGCACGGCCGCTGGGGCACCCACGTTGTGCGCGACAACCCGCGACTGGCCGATGAGGTCGTCGCCGCGGTGGCCGAACTAGGCCCGGCCACCGCGGGGCAGATCGAAGCGCACCTGGCCACCACGCCCCGGCGAGCCAGGGGTGCCTGGTGGAACCGCAGCGACGTCAAGTGGGCGGCCGAGACGCTCTTCGCCGCCGGAACCCTGACTACCGCCACCCGGATCGGATTCGCCCGCCACTACGACCTGGTGGAGAACGTGCTCCCGCCGGAGGTGCTGGCGCGTGAGGTCGACGACGACGAGGCGGTGCGTGAGCTGGTGTTGCGGTCCGCCGGGGCGCTGGGAGTGGGCACGGAGGCCGACATTCGTGACTACTTTCGGCTGTCGGCGGCTCAAACGAAGCCGGCGATCGCCAAACTTGTCGCCGACGGCGAGCTGGAATGTGTCGATGTCGACGGGTGGGGTGTCGCGGCCTATCTGCGGGCCGGGCAACCGGTTCCGCGGGTGGACCGCGGTACTGCGCTGCTGTGCCCGTTCGACCCGCTGATCTTCTTCCGGCCGCGGGTGCAGCGCGTGTTCGGCTTTCACTACCGCATCGAGATCTACACCCCGGCGGCCCGGCGGCGCTACGGCTACTACGTGTGGCCGCTGCTGCTTGACGGGCAACTGGTGGGGCGAGTGGATCTCAAAGCCGACCGCGGCGACGACGCCCTGCGTGTCGTCGGTGCGTTCACCGAGGTCGGACAGTCGCGGTCCCGGGTGGCAGCGGCGCTCGCCGGTGAACTGGAGTCGATGGCGTCCTGGCTGGGTTTGGGCCGGGTAATCGTCGGCGATCGCGGCGACCTGGTCGATGAGCTGCGGCAACGCCATTACAAGATTGGGAGCCGGCTCCCGGAGACCGGAAAAAAATGACCATGCACAATGTTGCCATTGACCAATGGCGACATTAATGCTTTAGTCCAAGGCGTGACGAACGCTACAGATTCGCCCCCGGTGGGCCAGCAGGGTGCAACTGGCAGCGCCGGCTTTCCGCCGCCGGCGTCGCTACGGACGAAACTGGCGTCACGGATGGGCATGCTGACGTTGCGGCCGATCAGCGCGATCCTTCCGCCGGATCGCAGGTGGGGAATGTGGTTGTCACGGCTGATCGTCGCCTCGATCATGGACGCCTCGGGGGCGTCACTGCGCGGTACGCGCATCGAGCAGGTCTGCGCCGAACTGCCGAACGGGCACCAAGTCCGCGGGGAGTGGGTTCGCGCGCCCGGGGTGGGCCGCACCGCTTCCGCAATCTATTTCGTGCACGGCAGCGGGTTCGCGCTGTGCTCGCCGCGCACGCACCGCAGGCTGACTTCGGCGCTGTCGAAGGCGACCGGCCTGCCGGTGTTCTGTGTGGACTACCGACTCGCCCCCGAGCACCGCTTCCCGGCCGCCGCCACCGACGTTGCGGCCGGGTGGGAGTGGCTGAGCGGGGCGCGCGGCATCGCCCCGGAGCAGGTGGTGATCGTCGGCGACTCGGCGG
>JBDTKT010000112.1:0-19448 GCA_039935195.1 Mycobacterium sp. | reverse complement strand
ATCAGCCGATTGACCCGCTCATCGACCGACCGAAACGGGTCCTTGCACAGCACGGTGCGCTGGGCCTGGTCATTGAGCTTGAGATGCACCCAGTCGACGGTGAAGTCGCGGCCGGCGGCCTGTGCGGCACTGATGAATTCTCCGCGCAGCTTGGCCCGGGTGGTCTGCGGCGGGGTGTCGACCGCTTCGTCGATCTCCTCGTCGGTGGTGACGCGGGCGGCAAGGCCCTTGCGCTGCAGCAGATCGAACACGCCCCGGCCACGTTTGATGTCGTGGTATGTCAGGTCGAGCTGGGCGATCTTCGGGTCGGACAGTTCCATGTTGTAGCGATCCTGGTAACGCTGGAACAGCTTGCGCTTGATCACCCAGTCGATCTCGGTGTCGACCTTTGCGAAGTCCTGGCTTTCCACGGCGTCGAGCTGACGACCCCACAGATCGATGACCTGCTCGAGCTGCGGGTTGGCTGCGGCTCGGGTCCGCACATACTCGACGGCACGGCCGTAATACTCTCGCTGGATGTCCAGGGCACTGGCCTGTCGGCCGCCGGCCAGCCGCACCGGGCGCCGGCCGGTCATATCGTGGCTGACCTCTCGGATCGCTCGGATCGGGTTGTCCAGGGTGAAGTCACGGAACGCTACCCCGGCCTCGATCATCTCCAGCACCAGCCCCGCGCTGCCGACCTTGAGCATGGTGGTGGTCTCGGACATGTTGGAGTCGCCGACGATCACGTGCAACCGCCGATACTTCTCGGCGTCGGCGTGTGGCTCGTCGCGGGTATTAATAATGGGACGAGATCGCGTCGTCGCGCTGGAAACGCCCTCCCAGATGTGTTCGGCGCGCTGACTCAGGCAGAAGGTGGCGGCCTTCGGGGTTTGCAGCACCTTACCGGCGCCGCAGATCAGCTGCCGGGTAACCAGGAACGGCAGCAGCACATCGGCGATCCGGGAGAATTCCCCGGCGCGAACGATCAGGTAGTTCTCGTGGCAGCCATAGGAGTTGCCCGCCGAGTCGGTGTTGTTCTTGAACAGGTAGATGTCGCCGCCGATGCCCTCATCGACCAGCCGCTGCTCGGCGTCGACCAGCAGATCTTCCAGCACCCGCTCACCGGCCCGATCATGGGTGACCAACTGAACCAGGCTGTCGCACTCCGCCGTCGCGTACTCCGGGTGGCTGCCGACGTCCAGATACAGCCGGGCGCCGTTGCGCAGGAAAACGTTGGAGCTGCGCCCCCACGACACCACCCGGCGAAACAGGTAGCGCGCCACCTCGTCCGGCGACAACCGCCGATGACCGTGAAAAGTGCAGGTGACACCAAATTCGGTCTCGATGCCCATGATTCTGCGCTGCACATCGTCGAGGGTACTGGTTGAAACAGCGCTATGGCTGCCCGCCTCGCCCGCTCACGGCGGTCAACCCGGCGTGTTCCGGGAGCCATCGAGGGTGGACCGGAGAGATTCCGTGATCTTCGGCGCATGCGTGCGCCCCGGGGTCATCGTCTATGGTGATAAACCGCACGCGAGCGAGCCCTCGTATCCCAACTGGCAGAGGAAACGGATTCAAAACCCGTGCAGTGTGAGTTCGAATCTCACCGAGGGCACCAGGTCAGAGCAGGTCTTTAACCACACCGAACGAGCCGGGTACCGCAGTCATACCGCAACGCTCCCCCGTACCGCAGGCCCAGCGGTATCCAGCCGCTTCGCCACTTGCTCCAGGTCGTCCCAGCAGTTGGCCCATCGTAGTGTTCCGCAGTTCGTGCGGTACGAGGCCGGTAACGCCGGCTTGGGTGGCAGCCACGTGCGAACACCCACCGGTAGGCACCGGTGGTCAGGTATCCCCCTCCTAGCCGCGGAACACCAGCGCGTCAGGGTCGGCCGGCAGTTCATCTTTGAGCCGATCCCATACCGGCACCGGCACCCAGCGGGTCCGACCCGTCTTGGTCGTATTCTCAGCTAGACCCTGTCCGGGCACGAACGTCACGGACGCGCGCACCGTAATCCTGTGGTCGATAGCGTCGCGGCCCCGCAACACCACCGCTTCGCCGAACCGCAAAACGAGTGGCAGGGAAAGGGCAGAAGAGCTGCCGAAACAATTTCGCTTAAAATCTTGCTGAGGCGAAACCCGAGGTTTACCGTAGACATACCTGAGACCCCGGACCCCCTTATCTAGGAAGTACCAGCGATGACTGATCGACGCGGCACCAAGCACAATCCCCACTCGCGCACAGCGATGATCCGCCGCCGTCAGCGTGCAGTCGCGTTGACGGGCGCGATCAGCGCGTTTTTGACACTGGGTCTGGGGCTGCTGGCCAACGCGCCGAAAGCCACGGCCGATGCGTTTGACCTGGACATTGACCAGGCCCTCAATGCGATCACCGGTTCGTCGGGTGATGTGGCTGCCGGTTCGGCGGCGGTCCCCGAACTGGGCAGTCTGGGCTTGGGTGCCACCGAGTCGACGGCGGGGGTGGGCCTGGGTTCGCTTTCTGATGCGGGCTCGGCGGCGCCCGGTCCGGGTGATGCCGGGTTACACGCGCTAGAGCAGGATTGGATTAACAGCGGCTTTGGTCAGCAGGTGGACACCGCGTTCAATGATTGGTTCAGCCGTTTCGATCCCACCGCCGGTGCGTGTGGGTTGATCTGTAACGGCGCCGATGGTCAAGGCGGCGGGTTGATCTTCGGTGACGCCGGCAATGTTGCGGTTCCGATGAGTCAGAACTTGCTGGTCAACCCCGGCTTCGAAACAGCCGACCCGTCCGGGTCGGGATTCAGCGGGGTGACCATCCCGGGCTGGACGGAGACCGGCACCCCGACCGTGATCGCCTACGGCACCCAGGGTGGTTATCCGTTCCCATACGCTCCGCTCCCAAAGTTCTTCGACTTTCCGCAGGACGCGCCCCCGGGCGGCGGCGACAATTTCGCCGGCGGCGGACCCGTGGCCACATCCAGCATCAGCCAAACCGTCGACCTCACCGGCGCAGCCGGAACGCCGTACACGCTCAGTGCAGATCTCGGCGGCCAAGCCTGGGACCCGTCCGACGCCTCAGTGCAGGTCACCTTCCTCGACGCCCATGGCGACGTTCTGGGCACCGGCTCGCTCAATCCGGTCACGATATGGGATCGCCTGGGTTTCACCGGGTTTGCGGATCGCGACATCTCCGGGACGGTCCCGGTGGGCACCACCTCCGCGCAGGTGACCACGACCTTCACCGACAAAGACACATTCCTCGGCAACTACAATGGCGCCTACGCCGACAACGAGTCGTTCACCGTCGGCGATACAAGCCTCGCCCCGGCGCCGCTCACCCCACCGACCTCCGACGTCGGCCAACTCGATCACGTGTTCGTGATCTACATGGAGAACAAGGGCGTCAACGACATCGTCGGCAGCCCCAACGCGCCGTACATCAACAGCCTGATCAACACCAACGGATATTCGAGCAACTACTACGCGCTGGGCCACCCCAGCGACCCCAACTACATCCGCCCCGTGGGCGGATCGGACTTCGGCATCACCTACAACCCCGCCGGGAACGCCATCGACGCGAACAGCCTCATGCAAGAAATGGATAAGGCGGGAATACCGTGGGCTGGCTACGCGCAGAGCATGCCTACCGCGGGTGACATTACGTCATCGGGTAGCTACGCCGTCGACCAATTACCCTTCGCCCAATTCAGCTACGTCTATGGCAACACCCCCGCCTACCTGCAGGAGCACCTGCTCCCGCTGACGCAGTTGTCCACCGATCTCCAGAACCCGAACTCCTTCCCGGCCTTCACGTGGATCGCTGCCGACGAGGACCACAACATGGAAGGCCCAGTCGATACGTTTAGTGGCGTTCTCCAGTTCATTGCCACCCAATTCGGGGACCATCAGTACAACATCGCGGCCGGCGACCAGTTCGTCCAGCAAGAGGTGTCCGCCATTGAACACTCGTCAACGTGGACTGACCCGACGCAGAAGGACGCGATCTTCATCACGACCGACGAGGACAACAACAACCTGTCACTGGGATTCGGTAACCAAGGCAACAACGTTCCGATGATCGTCATCCCGAACCAGGACGCCGTGACGACTGGCGGGATGCAATCCGGCCACTTCACCACCAACGACTACTACAACGAGTACAGCCTGATGACCACTATTGAAGACGCCTTGCGTACTACGCCAGGAACTCTGGGCCCGCTCACTGACAACGACACGTACGCCACACCCATGAATGCTTTCTGGAAATAGTGGCGCCGAATGTTGATGCCGCTGGTCGTGGTGTCGTGTCGCATGCCGGGGCGGTCGCGTTGGCGCGCACCGCGCAGGCCGCCGGTCTGACCACGGCACTGTCGGGGGCCCTGCTTATGGCCATCGCCCGCCGTCACGGCATCGTGTAAGAACTCGACGGCCCCGGCCGAGCGACTCAGCGCGGCCGGATCGGCGGCTGATCCGACCGCCGGTCGTCCCGCGGCCGTTGACTACCAACAGTCGGACGCACGAGTTGCTGCGGCAAATCAGAAGCTCATCAGGTTAGGCTTGCGCAGTGGACGTGCAGCGTAGCTGCGCCGTGCCAGTTGACGGGCAGACCGGATACCGATGGTCGCACTGTGTCCCGGCCCGCCCCCAGCACTACGCGGACCGGGTCTCGCAGCGCCTGCGGATACTCAAGTTCACGGCGTGGATCGCCGCGGCTATCAGCGGGAGTTTCGCCACGCTGCAATTCTTCGGCGGCCCCGATTCCTGGTGGATCGGTCTGATCAACCTAGTTGCCGCCGTCGCTTTCGTGGCGACGCCGACGCTGTACCGCTACGGCGAACTCATCGCCCCGCTGACGTTTATCTGCGTCGCTTACGCGACGATCTTCGTTGTCTGCTGGGTGGTGGGAACCCGATCCGGGCTGCAGTTCTACTTCCTGGCCGCCGCATCGATCATGGTGCTCATCATCGGAGTTGAGCACATCGCGCTGGTTGCCGCGGTCGCCGGCGTCGGGGTGAGTCTGGTGATCGTCCTCGAGTTCTCGGTTCCCGCCGACACCGGATCCAAGCCAGCCTGGCTGCTGACGGCGAGCTTCGTATCCGTGATCGCCTCGGCCTGCCTGATGGTGGTGGCGACGATCTGGTTTGCGCTGCGCGAGATTACCCGCGCGGAGGCGGCGATGGAAGTCGAATACCACCGGTCCGAGGCACTGTTGAGCAACATCCTGCCTGCAAGCGTCGCCGAGCGCCTGAAGAATTCGACGGCGGACATCATTTCCGACAGCTACGCGGACGCTTCGGTGCTGATCGCCGACATCGCCGACTTCACACAGCGCGCAAGCCAGACCGACCCCCGTCAACTGGTGGAGTTCCTCAACCGCCTCTACACCGACCTCGACCGGTTGGTCGAACGGCACGGGTTGGAGAAAATCAAAACCACCGGCGATTCCTACATGGTGGTTAGTGGGGTGCCCGAACCCCGGCCCGATCATCTGCAGGCGTTGGCGCGCTTGGCACTCGACATCGCCGACACTGTCACCGGACTGCGCGACCCGCTGGGCCGGCCGGTGTCGCTGCGAATCGGACTGGCCGCCGGACCGGTGGTTGCCGGCGTGGTGGGTACTCGCCGGTTCTTCTACGACGTGTGGGGTGACGCGGTGAACCTGGCCGCCCGGATGGAGTCAACCGATCAAGAAAATCGCATTCAGGTGCCGCAGAACGTGTTCGATCGCCTCTCAACCGATTTCGTCTTTGAGGAACGCGGCGCCATCGACGTCAAAGGTAAGGGCGTCATGCGCACCTGGTATCTGGTCGGCGAACGCCCCCGGAGCGATCAAGCGCCCCAACAGTTGTCGAGCACCCCCGCACGCTGATCACACGGTCCGATCGGTGGCCGGTAAGGTGCTCGATCGGGTCGCGACACAGGGAGTCGCGTGACGAGGTTGTTAGCCGTACTGGGTTCGCTTGCCGGATTCACCGTCACCGCCAATGGGTATCGGCCACTGGCCGCACGCGGCTATCCGTCGCTGTACGCCTTCGGCTTCGGTCTTTTCGCCTCGGAACTGCCGCTGCAACTGCTCGCCGGCCAGTCGTTCACGCTAGCCGCGGTGTCGCGGTGGTTGTCGCCGCGGGTGCGCCGGTTCGGCTGGTTGCTGTCGGCCGTCTCGTGGCTGGGCCTGCTGGGGTTGAACCACTTCGGGCGCACCGCGAAGGTGCCGCTCACCGCTGCCCTGGAGGCCGGGTTGGGCACCCGCCGGCGCAACGGATCCGACGGCGTCTGGAAAAACGAGGTCTGGAATCGGCCCGGCCGGCCCGGGGTCGACGCGAAGGTGCCCGGTGTGGCGCGGATGCTGAGGATCTATCGCGACTACGCAGCCGACGCCGACATCGCCTACGGCGAGTGCGGCTCCCGCAACACGCTCGACGTCTGGCGTCGACCCGATCTCGATCGCGGCGACCGTGCCCCAGTGTTGCTGCAGGTTCCCGGTGGTGCCTGGATGGTGGGCAGCAAACGGGGGCAGGCGCATCCGCTGATGAGTCATCTTGTCGAACTGGGCTGGGTGTGCGTGTCGATCAACTACCGGCTCAGTCCGCGGTCCACGTGGCCCGACCACATCGTTGACGTCAAGCGCGCGCTGGCTTGGACCAAGAACCACATCTCCGACTACGGCGGAGATCCGGACTCCTACGTTTCCACCGACGCACCACCGTTTTTAGTACTGCACGGCCGTAACGACTCGCTGGTGCCGGTCGAACAGAGCCGCGTTTTCAGCGCCCGACTGCGGGAGGTGAGCAAACAGCCCGTCGTATACGCCGAACTGCCGTTCGCCCAGCATGCATTCGACATCTTCGCGTCCGCTCGGGCTAGGCAGACCGCGGCGGCGGTCGAGCAGTTCCTCGCCGAGGTCTACGACCCGTGCAGGATCAGCGGCGATATGCCCTGACCTGCGGTATCGTTGCCGAAATCGCCTCCTGCGCCAGGCTTTTGTGTCAGAATTCGCAGATGGAAACCACCACCACTTCGCACCTGTTGCCGCACCTCTGGAAGTCGACACTGGTCTCCGGTGTCCTGGCCCTGATCCTCGGAGTGTTGATTCTGGCCAGGCCGGGCCGAACGGTCCTGGCCGCCGCCATCCTGTTCGGTATCTACCTGCTCGTCACCGGCATTGCACAGGTGATTTTCGCTTTCAGCCTGCACGTCACCGCCGGTGGTCGAGTGCTGCTGTTCCTCAGCGGCACGGCGTCGGTGATCCTGGCGGTGCTGTGCTTCAGGCATTTCAACTCCGACGATGAAGCTCTCGCGGTGCTGTTGCTGGCCATCTGGATCGCGGTCGGCTTCATCTTCCGGGGCGTCGCGACCACCGTTGCCGCCATCAGTGACCCGGCGTTACCGGGCCGTGGTTGGCAGATCTTCATGGGCGTGGTGAGCCTGTTGGCCGGGCTGGTAGTGCTGGCGTCGCCCGTCAGTTCGCTGGTGGTGTTGGTGATGGTTGTCGGCATCTGGCTGATTGTGATCGGTGCTGTCGAGATCATCGCGGCCTTCAACATCCACCGTGCGACCAATAAGATCGGCACGGTGCTAGCCGGCGGATAGCTTGCCGACACACTTGCCCAGACCCGGATGGTGGGCGTGCGAGTATCCTGGGTGCCATCCATTGACACCTGTCTGATGTCCTGATGTGGAGTGCCCGCGATGCCCGAGCCCGGCAAGCCCTCGGTGCCGTCTTGGCCGGTGGCCGGCGGCTATCCCCCGCCGTCGTACCCGTACCCGCCCTATCCGGGGGTCGGGGCACCGCCTGCCGGTCCGAGGAACGGTCTGGGCGTCGCGTCGCTGGTGGTGGCGATCGGCGGGCTGGTGACCGCCTTATCGGTGGTCGGCGGCGTACTGCTGGGCATCGTGGCGGTGGTGCTCGGATTTGTCGGGCACGCGCGGGTGAGGCGTGGTCAGGCCGACAACGGCGGGGTCGCTATCGCCGGGATCGTGCTGGGTGCGCTGGCCGTCGTCGCGGGACTCGGTTGCGTTTTCATCTACGTCGGGATCTGGCGGACCGCGGGTGGCGACGATTACGTCACCTGCATGACGAAAGCCGGGTCGAACCCCACGCAGCAACAGCGGTGCACGGACAGGCTCCGCGAGAACTTCGACAAATTCGGCAGCGGTGAGGTGCCCGGGGATCGTTCGGTACAGGAGTCGAACTCAGCGGGGCTGCCCGCTTAGCCGGGGAAGTATTTCAGCACGCCCTCCTGCATGACTGTGGCTATCAGCTGCCCGGACCGATCGAAGAGGTGTCCGGAGCCCAACCCCCGCGAGTCCGCCGCCGCCGGCGAAGACGTCGAATACAGCATCCAGTCGTCAAACCGCGGCCGGCCGTGAAACCACACCGAATGGTTCGCGGTCGCGGCGAAGATCCGGTCATAGCCCCAGGACAGCCCGTGGTGGGTGATGATCGAGTCCAGCACGGTGGTGTCCGATGAGTACACCATCAGCGCGGTGTGCAGCACCGGGTCTTCGGGCAGCACCCCGCCCGCTTTCATCCAGACCCGGTTGTGGGCGAGCCGCTCTCCTTTGTCGCGCATCACCCAAGACGGGTCGTTGGCGTAGCGCCACTCGATCGGTTGCGCCGCGTTGACGAAGTTCGGCACGACGTCCTCGTAACCCCTCAGCAGATCCCCGAGCCGGGGCAGTGTTTCGGGTTCGGCTACGACGGGCGCTTCGACGCTGTGCTCGAGACCTTCGCCGCCGGACAGGTAGGACAGCAGCGCCGTGGCGACCAGGGTGCCGCCCTGCACCGCATCGACGCGCCGGTTGGCGAACCGCCGTGCATCGCGCAGTCTGTGCACCCGGAATTCGATGTCCCGGGCCGGATCGCCCCCGCTGATGAAGTGCACCGACAGGGCGCTGGGTGGCAGGTCATGGGTGAGGGTCCGGGTGGCGGCAACCACCGACTGTGCCATTAGCTGACCACCGAAGGTTCGTATCGGGGCTTTACTCGGATGCGAGCCGGTGAAGACGTCGTCGCTGGCGCGTTTGAGGTCCAAGATCGCAAGTAACTCATGGAAATCGGTGTTCAGTTCGGTCTCCACGACCTGGTCATCGTCGACCGGCACAGACCGTCTCCCTGTCACACATCGTCTTCGCCGATCCGGTGCACCTGGATCAGGTTGGTCGAACCTACTGTTCCCGGCGGTGCTCCCGCGACGATGATCACCAGGTCACCGCGCCGGTAACGACCGAGTTCGAGCAGCGCCTGGTCGACCTGGCGGATCATCCCGTCGGTGGACTGCATCTGCGGGACGATGAATGTCTCAGTGCCCCAGGTCATGGACAACTGGCTGCGAACCTCAGGTAGCGCAGTGAAAGCCAGCAACGGCAGCGGGGTGTGCAGTCGGGCCAGCCGCCGCACGGTATCCCCGGACTGGGTGAACGCCACCAGAGCCTTGGCGTCGAGCCGTTCGCCGATCTCGCGGGCCGCGTACGAGATCACCCCGCTTTTGGTGCGCGGTACGTGCGTCAACGGCGGTGCCGCGGTGGAGTTGTTCTCGACCGCGCACACAATCCGGCTCATCGTCCGCACCGCCTCTAATGGATGCTGCCCCACCGCGGTCTCACCGGACAACATCACCGCGTCGGCACCGTCGAGCACGGCGTTGGCCACGTCGGAGGCCTCGGCCCGGGTCGGCCGAAAATTCGTGATCATCGACTCCAGCATCTGGGTCGCGACGATCACCGGCTTGGCGTTCTCGCGGGCCATCTGGATGGCCCGCTTCTGTACCAGCGGCACCTCCTCCAAGGCCAACTCCACCCCGAGGTCACCACGGGCCACCATCACCGCGTCGAATGCCAGTACCACCGCTTCCAGGTCGTCGATGGCCTCTGGCTTCTCCAGCTTGGCGATCACCGGCACCCGGCGCCCCACCCGGTCCATCACCTCGTGCACCAACTGCGCATCGGATGGCGAGCGTACGAACGACAACGCCACCATGTCGACGCCCAGGTCCAGTGCGAACTCCAGGTCTTCGATGTCCTTGCGCGACAGCGCCGGTGCGGAGACGGCCATCCCCGGCAACGACATGCCCTTGTGATTGCTGACGGGCCCGCCCTCGGTGACAACGCACACCACGTCGTCGCCCTCGATTTTCTGCACCACCAGCGCGACTTTGCCGTCATCGACCAGCACTCGGTCGCCGGGTTGGGCATCCTTGGCCAGCTGCTTATAGGTGGTAGACACCCGGTCGTGGCTCCCCGGACAATCCGCGACGGTGATCCGCACGGTTTCGCCGTTGGCCCAGACGGTGGGGCCGTCGGCGAAGCGCCCCAGCCTGATCTTGGGCCCCTGCAGGTCGGCGAGCACGCCGACCGCGCGGCCAGTGGCGTCGGCGGCGCGTCGCACCCACTCGTAGGAGGCCTTGTGATCGGCGTGGTCGCCATGGCTGAAATTCAATCTGGCCACGTCCATCCCCGCATCGACCAGAGCCCTGACCATCTCCGGGGTGTGGGTTACCGGGCCGAGCGTACAGACGATCTTGCCGCGTCTATTCACGACGCAAGCATAGTCGGGGGCGACGGACCAACTCGCCGCAAGAGTTGGCGCCGATAGCAGGCCAGTCAGACGGAACCGGCGGTCAATTTGAACCTGTGCCGGTGTCGTCCGACGCTTCAAGTGCCTCATCGGTCACGGCATCAACAGTCGCGGTCGCCGACTCAGTGCCGGCTGGCTCCTCGGCCTCCGGCTCCCGCTCGGCTGGTTCTTCGGGCTCGGCCTGATCTGCGGGCTCGTCCGCCTGGTCGGCTGGCTCCTCCGGCGGAGTCTCGTCAGATACCTCGGGTGCCTCAGCCCCAGGATCTTCGACTGTCGGCTCCTCGGATTCAGCCGGTTCCTCAGGCTCGCCCGGCTCCTCAGTGTCGGCCTGATCTTCGGACTCCTCCGCCTGGTCGGCTGGCTCGGCCGAGGGAGTCTCGTCAGATCCCTCAGGTGCCTCAGCCCCAGGATCTTCGACTGTCAGCTCCTCAGCCTCGGCCGGTTCGGCTATTTCATCCCCGCCGGCGTCGGCCTCGATCACCACCAACTCGGCCTCAGCGGTTTCGTCTGGCTCGGTGACCTCTGCCCCGAATCTCGCCGCGACATCTTTGGACAGGGCCACCCTCGCCACGGCGCCGGACGCCGCGCCGACTTCCGCCAGCTCTTTCTCCGGCTCCAGCACAGTTTCCTCCGGCGATGGCACCTCGACCTCGTCTCGCTGCCAGCCGCGACGTAGGACTTCCGGATCCTCACGGCCCTTCGTTGCGAGCAGGATGTAGACCACCGCGCCGATGAACACGAATGTCGATGTGAACGAGTTGACCCGAATCCCGGCGATGTGCGTGGCGGTGTCGTCTCGCAGCAGTTCGATGCCGAAGCGGCCGATGCAATAACCGGCGACGTAGAGCGCGAACAGTCGGCCGTGGCCCATCCGAAACAGTCGGTCAGCGTAGATCAGCAACGCGAAAATCAGGACGTTCCAAACCAATTCGTACAGGAACGTCGGCTGGACGATCTTGTACAGCTCACCGGTTGAGACCCCGTCGAGCAGGTGCGGATCACGCAACCCGGCAGCGTCCTCACGCCAGAAGACCTCCATGCCCCACGGCAATGTCGTCTCGCGTCCGTAAAGTTCCTGGTTGAAGTAGTTGCCGATACGCCCGATCGCCTGCGCCAGCACGATGCCGGGGGCGACCGCGTCGCCGAAGGCCGGCAGCGGAATTCCTCGTTGTCGGCAGCCAATCCAAGCGCCCACTCCGCCGAGTGCCACCGCTCCCCAGATCCCCAGACCGCCGTCCCAGATCCGCGGTGTCGCTGCCCAGCCGACTCCGCCCTCACCGAAATATGTTCGCCAATCGGTCATCAGGTGATAAAGCCGACCGCCGACCAGCCCGAACGGAACGGCCCACAGGGCGATGTCGTAGATAACCCCTGGCTCACCCCCGCGGGCTCGCCAACGCCGGTCGCCGATCAGCAGCGCCGAAATGATGCCAACGATGATGCACAGCGCATAGGCGCGGATCGGTATCGGTCCGAGATGCCAGACACCGCGGGCCGGGCTGGGAAAATACGTGAGCCAGTTCAATGTCATAGATGTGAATTCCTTTGACGCACACCGAAAATAAGTTCTTTGGTCAGACTACGCAACGCGGCCGGGCCCTCGGTGAGCGCGGCAACCAGTGCAGATCCGACGATGACGCCATCGGTGTAGCTGCCGATCTCGGCAGCCTGCTCTTGGGACCGTACGCCCAGTCCGACCCCGACCGGGATGTCGGAGACCGCCCGCACCCGGCGCACCAACTCGGGCGCTGCACTCGACACCGTGTCTCGTGCGCCGGTGATACCCATCGTCGATGCCGCGTAAACGAATCCGCATGAGGCCTCGACCGTCGCCACCAGTCGCTCCGGTGTCGACGAGGGCGCCACCAGGAAGATACGGTCGAGGCGGTGCTGCTCGGAGGCCGCCATCCACTCCTGCGCCTCGTCGACGATCAGGTCAGGTGTGATCAACCCCAGGCCGCCAGCCGATGACAGGTCGCGAGCGAACGCGTCAACTCCATAGTGCAGCACCGGATTCCAATAGGTCATCACCACCGCGCGACCACCGGCTCGGCTGATCGCCTCGACCGCAGTGAAGGTGTCCCGAACCCGTACACCCGCGTGCAGTGCGACCTCGGCGGCTCTGGCGATGGTCGGACCGTCCATACCCGGGTCGGAATACGGGACGCCGACTTCGATCAGGTCACAACCGGATTCGACCAGAGTGGTCATCGCCGCGATCGATTGCGGCACATCGGGGTACCCGGTGGGCAGGTACCCGATCAACGCTGCTCGGTTGTCGCGCCGGCACTCGTCGAAGAGCGGCGCGAGTCTGCTGCTCATGACGGCGCACCGTCCTCGGTGGCGGGGCTGTCGAGCAGGCCGAACCACTTCGCCGCCGTCTCCACGTCTTTGTCGCCACGACCGGACACGTTCACCACGATGATCGCCCCGGTTCCCAACTCAGTTGCCAGCTTCAGCGCGCCGGCGACCGCGTGGGCGGATTCGATGGCGGGGATGATTCCCTCGGTGCGGCAGAGGATTCCGAATGCCTCCATTGCCTCGGCGTCGGTGATGGGACGGTACTCGGTTCGTCCGATCTCGCGCAGCCAGGCGTGCTCCGGGCCGACTCCGGGGTAGTCCAATCCCGCTGAGATCGAGTGCGACTCGATGGTTTGGCCGTCGTCGTCCTGCAGCAGGTAAGAGAACGACCCCTGGAATGCCCCGGGTGTACCGCCGCTGAACGTTGCGGCATGGCGTCCGGTTTCGACGCCGTCGCCACCTGCCTCGAACCCGATCAGTCGGACCGCCGGGTCGTCGAGGAACGGGTGGAAAATCCCGATCGCATTCGACCCGCCGCCGACGCAGGCCACCACCGCGTCCGGCAGTCGACCCGCCATCTGCTGAATCTGCACCCGGGTTTCCATGCCGATGATGCGCTGAAAGTCGCGGACCATGGTCGGGAACGGATGCGGGCCGGCCGCGGTGCCGAAAAGGTAGTAGGTGTCCTCGGCGTTGGTCACCCAATCCCGGAACGCCTCGTTGATCGCGTCCTTCAAGGTCTTAGACCCCGACTCGACGGACACCACCTCAGCTCCCAGCAGTCGCATGCGGGCGACGTTGAGTGCCTGCCGCCGGGTGTCGACGGCACCCATGTAGATCACGCAGCCCAAGCCGAGTAGGGCGCAGGCGGTGGCGGTGGCCACGCCGTGCTGACCGGCTCCGGTTTCGGCGATCACCCGGGACTTACCCATGTATCGGGCCAGGAGCGCCTGCCCGAGCACGTTGTTTATTTTGTGAGAACCGGTGTGGTTGAGGTCTTCTCGCTTCAGGAAGATCCGGGCCCCGCCCGCGTGCGCGGTCAGTCGGGCGGCCTCGTACAGGGGTGAGGGCCGACCGCTGTAGTGCGTCTGCAGCATGTCGAGGGTGTCGAGGAACTCTGGGTCGTTGCGCACTTTGTCGTAGGCGGCGGTAACCTCCTCGATGACGGCCATCAGCGCTTCGGGAACGAACCGCCCACCGTAGGCGCCGAAATGTCCACGGGTGTCAGCTTCGTGGCGAGTTGGGGCAGCCACTGCCGCGCTGGCACGAGGCAGATTCACGTCCGAGGATTCCGACATTGTTCGATGCACAACAGCTTCGTCGACGACTAACGGGCGGACTTCGGGCAGGACGGATGCCTTCCCGCACTGACCAAATCGGCGACAGCTGCGCGCGGGTCTCCGCTGGTGACCAGTCCCGTGCCGACCAGCACGGCGTCGGCACCGGCACCGGCGTAGGCCAGCAGGTCCGCGGTGCCACGCACCCCGGATTCAGCGATCTTGACCACCTCGGTGGGCAGACCCGGCGCGATCCGCGCGAAGCAGTCCCGGTCCACCTCCAGCGTCGCAAGGTCGCGGGCATTGACCCCGATCACCTTCGCGCCTGCGTTGAGGGCTCGGTCAGCCTCTTCCTCGGTGTGTACCTCCACCAGGGCGGTCATCCCCAGCGATTCGGTGCGGTCCAACATCGACACCAGGGCCGACTGCTCAAGCGCAGTGACGATCAGCAGCAGCATGTCGGCGCCGTGTGCGCGCGCCTCATGAATCTGGTACGGGCGCACGACGAAGTCCTTGCGCAGAACAGGGATCGACACCGCGGCGCGCACCGCATCCAGGTCGGCGAGTGAGCCGTTGACTCGCCGCTGCTCGGTCAGCACGCTGATGGCCCGTGCGCCGCCATCCTGGTAGGCGCAGGCGAGCTCGGCGGGGTCGGAGATGCTGGCCAGCTGGCCGGCCGACGGGCTGGCGCGCTTGACCTCGGCGATGACGGCGATGCCGGGCTCACGCAGTGCCGCCATCACATCCCGCGGCGGCGGCATCGCCTCAGCCGCCGCTTTGACTTGGGCCAGGCTGACGACCGCCTCCCGGGCGGCAAGGTCGGCGCAAACTCCCTCGATGATGGAGTCGAGCACGGTTGCGGAACTCATGCCTGCCGGCTCCTCTCCCGCATTCAAAATGGCGTCCATCGAAGGGTAACGACCGCCACCGCGTCCGACGTCACCGACCCTCGGCGTCAGCTTCGGGAAGACGGTCCGTCGGGTCACAACCCTCGTCGAGGGCATCCCAGATCATCCGTTCCGACATCGAGGACCCCGCCGCGCCGTTATCGGGGTCGGCAACGGCTCGTCGCGCCGCCGACCGGCGCGCCGCTGGCAGCACATACTTCCCGGTGCTGTCCGGCACCGACGACGCCGACCGCATCAGCAACGCGGCGCCGCACAGGATGCACACCGCGGCAACCAGAGTGACCGTGGCGCCGGCGTACCTGCGGTCGGCGCCCAGCAGCGACACCGTCGAGACATCCGCGATGTCGGCGGCGCGGGCCGCGATGTCGGCTACCGCCCACATGCCGATGGCGAGGTATCCGGCCGCCAGGCTGGCCACCGCCGTCAACACCGCCAGCGCCCGCACCCGCCAGCCATGCACTGCCATCGCAGCCACCGCAGCGGCCAGCGACAACAGCGCCAACGGCAACAGCGCGGTCGACCAGGACCCGCCGGTCACCGCGACCTGCTTCGGCTGCCCCAGGCCGTCGAACGACCGGACGATCACCCACGGCAGCCGCGAGGCGGCCCACAGCCCGCCGGCGGCGACCACCAGAAATACCTGAGCCAACCGGACCGTCGCGCGGCCGCGATCAGGGCCGGAGTCAGTCATCGTGGCCGGGCACGGGAGTCGCCAGGGTCTCCGCGGCCGCGATCGCGGCCAGCACGGCCCGGGCCTTGTTCGCCGATTCGGTGTACTCGTAGGGGCCGTTGGAGTCGGCCACCACCCCGCCCCCGGCTTGCACGTAGGCGGTGCCGTCACGCATCAGCGCGGTGCGGATGGCTATTGCGAAGTCGGCGTTGCCGGCGAAATCCAGGTAGCCGACCACTCCGCCGTAGAGGCCACGGCGGGTCTTCTCGACCTGCTCGATGAGTTCCATCGCCCGCACCTTGGGCGCTCCGGACAAGGTGCCGGCCGGGAAGCAGGCGGTGACCGCGTCCAGCGCAGTGCGACCTTCGGCGAGCAACCCGGTCACCGACGAGACCAGATGCATGACGTGGCTGTACCGCTCGATGTGGCTGTAGTCCTGAACCTGCACCGTGCCCGGCACGCACACTCGACCCAGGTCGTTGCGGCCCAGATCCACCAGCATCAGGTGCTCGGCGCGCTCCTTGTCGTCGTTCAGCAACTCCTTCGCCAGCAACTGATCTTCTTCCTCGGTCGCACCGCGCCAACGGGTACCGGCGATCGGGTGGGTGGTCGCCCGGCCGTCCTGCACCGTGACCAGTGCCTCCGGGCTGGAGCCGACGATCGAAAAATCAAGTCCCCCAACGCTGTCGGGAACCTGGAATAGATACATGTAGGGGCTGGGGTTGGACACCCGCAGCATCCGGTAGACGTCGATGGGGTCGACGTCGGTGTCCATCTCGAAACGCTGCGACGGCACCACCTGGAAGGCTTCGCCGGCTTCGATCTCGCGAACCAGTCGCTCGACGATCTGTCCGTACTCCTGCGCGGTGCGCTGCTCGCGGTACACCGGCTCAGGCCTGCTGAAGGTGGCCACGCTCGACGGCAGCGGTTGGCTCAGCGCCGCGGTCATCACGTCCAGGCGAGCGATCGCGTCGTCATAGGCTTCATCCACCCGGTCGTCGGTGCCGTTCCAGTTGACCGCGTTGGCGATCAGCGTGATCGTTCCCTCGTGGTGGTCCACCGCCGCGATGTCGGTGGCCAGGAGCAGCAGCATGTCGGGCAGGTTGAGGTCGTCGACAACAAATTCCGGTAGCCGCTCCAGCCGCCGCACCAGGTCATAGGCGAAGAACCCCACCATCCCGCTCGACAACGGCGGTAACCCTGACAGGGGCGCGGTCGCCAGTAGACGCAGTGTCTCGCGCAGCGCCACCAGCGGATCCCCGCCGGTGGGGGCGTCCCAGGGCGCGGTGCCCAGCCAGACAGCCTCGCCGTTGTGCACGGTCAGAGCCGCCGGCGCGCCTGCGCCGATGAACGACCACCGGGACCACGACCGGCCGTTCTCGGCCGATTCGAGCAAGAAGGTGCCGGGCCGGTTGGCAGCGAGTTTGCGGTACGCCGACAAGGGCGTCTCGGCGTCGGCCAGCATCTTGCGGGTCACCGGGACTACGCGGTGCCCGGCGGCCAGCGCCCGGAATTCCTCCCGGGACGCGGTGCCGGCATGGACAGTGTGCACGGCACCATCTTCCCAGACGGGTGGTTCGCACCCGGCGTAGCGTGGCTCGCATGAAAACCGGTGACATCGCGGCCGACTTCGATCTTCCCGACCAGACCGGAACGCAGCGCAAGCTCAGCGCCCTGCTCGCCGACGGCCCGGTGGTGCTGTTCTTCTACCCGGCTGCCGGGACGCCGGGCTGCACTCGGGAGGCGTGTCACTTCCGCGATCTGGCCGGTGAGTTCGCCCAGGCCGGCGCCTCGCGGGTGGGAATCAGCGTGGATCAGGTGACCAAGCAGGCCAAGTTCGCCGGCAATCACGGCTTCGACTACCCGCTGCTGTCCGACGTCGGGGGCACGGTCGCCGCGCAGTTCGGGGTTAAGCGCGGCCTGCTCGGCAAGGTGATGCCGGTCAAACGCACGACGTTCGTGATCGACTCCGACCGCACGGTGCTCGGGGTGATCTCGAGCGAGTTCAACTTCAACTCCCACGCCGACCAGGCATTGGAACTGTTGCGGGCGCGGCACTCCGGTTAGAACGGTGGCGCGTCGTCGGTGTCGGTTGCGGGTGGGGCCGGGCCGGGCGGCCTCGTGGGCGGCTTTGCGGGATTGATGTTGGTTGCAGTTGCAGTTCCGGTTGTGTTGGCGTTCGGCGGCGACGTAGCGGGCGTGGTTTCTGCACGGGGGTGCTTGCGTTTAGGCATCATTGCGATGCGATCGGTGCACTTCGGGACTCGGGCAGGTTCTGGTGGGGCCAGTTCGCCGGCCGGGGTGCACAAGCTGGGAAACAACAGCGCACTGCCGGAAATCGTGACGCAGGTCCGCCCGCCCGGTGAGCGCCAGATGACGGTCCCATCGTCGAGCGGGTCGGAGCGGACGACTCGTTTTTCGACCTGGGAGGCGATCCCCTATCGGCTACACGCGTGATCGCCGCCGTCAACGAGACCTTTGCTCTTCACTTTCCGGTGCGCACTCTGTTCGCCGCACCATCGGTGAAGGGAATTTTCGACGGAGTCATCTGTG
The DNA here is from genome assembly GCA_039935195.1 of Mycobacterium sp. Taxonomy (GTDB): domain Bacteria; phylum Actinomycetota; class Actinomycetes; order Mycobacteriales; family Mycobacteriaceae; genus Mycobacterium. The sequence continues at coordinate 1,202 of JBDTKT010000112.1, read as the reverse complement.
CGTTCCACTGCCATACCGACACGATGGATCTGCAGGATGTCGTGACACGGCTCGCGGCACTACTTCCGGCGGATCCCGCAGAGATCGAGGAACACTGCTCGATTGCCGCAGGGCAGTGCTCGGCGACAAGCCCAGGCTTGCCTCGCTCTACCAGGCGTGGGTCAAGTGGGACCCGTCAGATCACCTGTGCGTCGCGGGCGAGTTATCCGCCGCTGAACCCGACAGGTCCACGTTGGGTCATCATGGGTGAACTCGTCGAACTCTCACGCTGACACCACAGATCAGCGGCGACTCGGCCGCGTTGATCTCTGCGGCTAACGTTGGGGCGAGTCTCGATCATGCGGTTTGTCCTCATCCGCCGCGACGGGCTTTTCGGGCTGATGTGGTGGCCGACAAAGCGACCGTGCACACCCACATGCCCGCGATCAGCGAGGCGACGGAATGCCCTGCCGCTCAAGCCGGATACACCCGCGTACACCACCCGGTGACCGAGGAGAAGCTCCTGGTGACGCTGCCCCTCTGCGAAACCAGAGTTTGGAAGTGCTACGCAATCATAGGGTCGATCGCCGACCGGGGCACCAGCACCTGGAGCCCCCCTGCTGAGGCGGGTAACAACGCGCCCTGGTCGAAGAAGAAGATCAACCCGTCGTTGACCACCGCGAAATTCTGATAGTTGGCGGGGTCGTACAGCGCGGCTTGCGCGAACGGCAACGGCGGTGGCGGTGGCGGCGGCGTGGTCGTAACCGGCTGTCCCGGTTGCGCGGGCGGCGTGGGAGGCGCGACTGGCGCCGGTGCCAGTTGCTGCTGCAGTTCGACCTGGACGATCGGCGCGACGGTCTTCAGCGGATCGTCCACCCGCCACAACGGCGCATGTTCTTTGTCGTCCGGTGCGGCCGTGTAGGTGATTGCCTTGCGATAGGCCTGGTCCCAGTTGAACGCCTTGTACGTCGTCTGTGGCTGCGCCCCGCCGACATTTTGGTCCACCGTGAACACCACGGCCTGCGTGCCGCGCGGGGGAATCGACGAGGTGTATTCGGTCGGCTTGATGCTCAGCTCGTACGGTGTGGTGCGGGGCGCGCCAGACTTGGCCGCGTTGAGGAACGCGTCGCGCGTCTGGGAGATGTAGCCGGCGATCGACTTCTGGTCGGGGTAGTCCAGCGGGATGCTGATGTCGACGCTGTACCCGGGATCGGAGAGTTGGA
>JBDTKT010000111.1:0-3517 GCA_039935195.1 Mycobacterium sp. | reverse complement strand
CTCGTCGATACGACGTTTGGCATCAGCGCGAGTGGGGGCACCTCCCGCTTGCGGGGGAATGCGCAACCGGTCGGCCAACGCGTGTGTGAGCTTGCCGCCGATCTCGACCGGGGTGGCCTGGCGGCCGATCTGGCTGATCAACTCGTGGCCTGGTACCGGCAGCCGGCGAGCCTCGTGTTCGAGCCGCTCCAACAATGTAAATCGTTCCCGGGTGGTCAATCCGTCGAACGAGAGCCGCAGAATCTCATCCATCGCGGCATGCAGGGTCTCGAACGCCGTGGCGATCTCCTCCCGACTGCTCGAACCCATACCAGAACGTTAGCGACGACCACCGACAAAAACCGCCCCTCTGTGAAGCAAGAAACCACAGTGGCACAAGAGAATCCGATAGTCATCGAAAATCTCACCGCGGAGACTTCGACGGTGGGGCCGGCGTGGCACCGACATGGGTTTGTCACACTGGTTGTTAATTAACACAGTTATCAGATGGAGGGTCGCCGTGCCGCGTCTGCTGATCGTTCACCACACCCCGTCGCCGTACTGCCAGGAGATGTTCGAGGCGGTGCTGGCCGGTGCCACCGCCCCGGAGATCGAAGGGGTCGAGGTGGTGCGCCGGCCCGCGCTGTCGGTGTCGCCGACGGACATGCTGGCGGCGGACGGCTACCTGCTGGGCAGCCCGGCCAACCTGGGGTACATCAGCGGTGCGCTCAAGCATGCCTTCGATGTGTGTTACTACCCGATTCTGGACTCAACCCGAGGCCGGCCGTACGGGTTGTTCGTGCACGGCAACCAGGGCACCGAGGGAGCCGAGCGAGCCGTCGACTCCATCACCACCGGCCTGGGCTGGGTGAAAGCCACCGGGCACGTGGTGGTGTCGGCCAAGCCGGGCAAGGCCGACCTCGAGGCGTGCTGGGAACTCGGCGCGACGGTTGCCGCCCAGCTGATGGTCTAGCCGGTCACGCAGCGCTTTGCGGGCGGCGACACCATGCCCGGTGGGGGCGGAGTTCACCGGTCTTCTCCCCCCCGCACGGTAGCCGCGGCCGGGTGTACCGGTTGGCGCATATTCGGCGGGTTGAAGCGATAGGCTCCGATTCCGTGACCCCATCGAATGACGCACAGGCCACCAGTGAACTGCTCGCACGCACGTTGGACTCGGTACGCGCTGCCTACGAGGACCTGACGGAACTGGGCAAGGTGGAGGGTGGCATGAACTCCCTGGTACAGACCGCCAGGGGCACCGCCCTCATCCATGACCTCCGCAAGGAACTCGACGTGCTCAACAAACGCTTGCCGTTCAGGGGCTAACGGCCCGCCGGGGTGGCGCGGGGCGAACGGGAAGGGACGACACGACGATGCCCGGTCTGGCCAGCATGGCGTTGGGCGCGGCACCGATCTTCGGCGGTGCCCTGCTCGGGGTGACAGCGGGGCAACTCAAAGGCGCCGATATCCGCGGCATCATCAAGCAGGATCTCGACCTGCTCGACCGAATACCCGGCGAGCAGGCGAAACGACGCGCCGATCTGCAGCGCACCATCGACGCCCGAATCGACGACCTGGTGGCCGCATCCGATCGCAGCCGAGCGCTGCGGGCCGCAGCGAGTTCGTATCAGGGCAACTGGCGCGACATCGTGCTGTTCGTGTCCGCGGTGCTGTTTACGTACGTGTGGTGGAACGTGAGTCACGATCGTGGCAATTGGCTGCCGATGTTGGTAGCGCTGATCCTGGCGTCGGTGGTGACAGCCGGCTACGCGCTGCGCGGGACGATTCGGAGCCTGGCCCGCTTACTTCGCCGACGCGATGAGAAAAGAAGTCGGACATGACACCACAGCATGAAGTGATCGAGATTTCCCGCCGACACAACCCATTTCCCACCACCGGGGTGTCCCGGGACAGCCACGGCGTCCCGCATTACGATAACCTTCCGGCCACCCTGGTGGACTTGCTTGCTGAGCAGCTGAAAAACCGGCCGGACAGCGAAGCCGTCGTCGAACTCGGCGGCGATCGGGTTACCTATCGCGGGCTGTGGCAGCGCGCGGCCCGCGTGGCCGGTGGGCTGCGCATGGCCGGCCTAGACCGGGGTGACCGCGTCGGCGTGCGCTACCCCGCGGGTCTCGACTGGGTGCTGGCGTTTTGGGGCACACTGATGGCCGGTGGCGTTGCGGTGGCCGTCAATACGCGGTCAGCACCGCCCGAGGTCGAGTTCGTTCTATCCGACGCCGGGGTGCGCATTGATCTTGCGCCGGGGAGCCCGTTACCGGACGGTGACCCGTATGTGGTCGACGGGCTGGGTCGATCCGATACCGCCGCGCTGTTCTACACCTCGGGCACCACCGGACGCCCCAAGGGCGTGCCGACCACCCACGAGGCATTCTTGACCAATACCGAGAACATGGTCCGTGGCCTGGGGCGGTCACGCGATATCGGCGAGGGCTTCCGCACCCTCATCTCGGTGCCGCTGTTCCACGCGACCGGCTGCAACTCGCAACTGTTGGCCGCCGCCTACACCGGTGGAACGTCAGTGATCATGCCTGCGCTTAATCTTCCTGAGTTGATCGCGACGCTACCGGCCGAGCGGATCTCGTTCATGGTGACCGTGCCGGCGGTGTACTCGTTGTTGTTGCGGCACAACGATTTTGCTGGTTCTGATGTCTCCCGGGTCCGTTGGGTGGGCTACGGCGGCGCGCCGATCGCGCCGTCGTTGGTGCGCTCGTTGCGGGAGGCGTTTCCCGCGGCCACCGTGTTCAACGGCTATGGCCTGACCGAGACCGCCTCGCTGACGACGATGCTGCCGGACTCCGATGCGGTCGAGTACGCCGACTCGGTCGGCTACGCGGTCCCGTCGGTGGACATCGGATTGGTGTCGCACTGTGACGCAGCGGGCGTCGGCGAGTTGGCGGTGCGTGGGGCGAACGTCACCAGCGGCTATTGGAACCAACCGGACGCCACCGCCGCGACGATCGTCGATGGTTGGTTGTATACCGGCGACGTGGTTCGGGTCGACGACGCTGGGCGGGTGTACATCATCGATCGGCTCAAGGACATCATCATCCGTGGCGGTGAGAATGTTTCCAGCGTCGAGGTTGAGGCGGCGCTGCTGTCGGCTCCGGGTGTCGCCGATGCCTGCGTCTTGGCCGTGCCCGACGACGTCATGGGTGAGAAAGTCGGCGCCGTGCTCGTTGGTGACCAACAACAGATCGACGTGACGGCGGTGCTGGAGCACTGCCGCCAACAGCTCGCCGACTTCAAGATTCCGCAGTACATCACCGTGGTCACTGAGCCGCTGCCGCGCAACCCGGGTGGCAAACTACTCAAGGGCCAGCTGCGTGAGCAGGTGCAGTGGGGCCCGCCGCTGCGATGACCGCACCCGAGACCGTGCTGATCGTCAACCGGGGCGAGATCGCACTGCGGATCATCCGCACCGCAACCGAGTTGGGGTTTCGCACCGTCGCGGTCTACGCACAGGACGACGCCGACAGTCCGCAGGTGGGCGCCGCCGACGATGCGATCGGTCTGCCCG
>JBDTKT010000110.1:0-4408 GCA_039935195.1 Mycobacterium sp. | reverse complement strand
CGGCGTGGCGGTGTCGAACAGCGCCGCGCGGTCGCCGTAGTCGCACAGCAGTCGCACCGCCAGCGAAACCTGCTCGGTGAGCGACACCGTCGCCAGCGCCGCCAAACAACCGCGGAACACGGCCAGCCGCTCCGCGCCCGGAAACAGCCAGTACCGCTCATAGGTGCCGATCCGGTCCATCAGTCGCTTCACCCGGGCCGCATGGTGGGCGGTGTCCAGCCCCGCTCGATTCGCTTCGGCCAGCTGCCGACAGGCGTCATCGAACATGTTCCAGGTGTCGACTCGCGAGTACGACGGGTTGGCCACCGCCGCCAGTGCGGACACCCGAAGCCGTCTGGGTCGCCCGTCATCTCGGGTCATGCCGTCAGTGTGGCCTGGTGTGGGTCGGTGTGTGGCGCTTTCGTCCGGACCTGGGAATGAGTCCACCCGGCGAGTCGTACGGGCGCGGGAGCCTGCCATGCGGGGTGAATTCAGGCAAGGGCCGGAAGCCCCGCAGCCAAGGAGATTAATGCCATCGCCATAACAACGGCGAACTGGGTAACGTCGTTGTCGTGGTTGCGACGATGGTCAACGCTAACGGCTACACCGCCGCGATCGCCGGCACCGAGACGGCACAGGAAGCATCTGACCGACTCAATGCCGTGGGGCATCACGCGACGGTGCAGAACGAGTCGATAGTCATCGACGGCGGCCAGGCTACGGCCAGCCCGTTCGAAGGCGTCAACCAGATCGGTGACCACTTCTACCTCTGGTGCATCCACGATCAGGACGGCGAGCTCACCTTCTGCGTCCCCCGCGGGCCGCACGGCAGCTGCCCCCCTCGGCACTGATCCGCCGCGTCAGGCGTCCGGATCTGCGGATTCGATTCCATTGTGGCCATCGCGCACCACGCTGCGGACCGCCTGCGACGCTGCCCGGATCTGCGGGGTCACCAGCATCACCTGACCCAGCACACCGTTGACGAAGCCGGGCGATTCATCGGTGGACAGTTCCTTGGCCAGCTGGACCGCCTCGTCGACGGCGACCGGTTCCGGCACGTCGTCGGCGTACAGCAGTTCCCAGACCGCCACCCGGAGGATCGCCCGGTCCACGGCGGGCAGTCGCTCCAGCGTCCAGCCCTGCAGATACGAGATGATCAGCTCGTCGATGTGGGCGGCGTGCTCGGTGACGCCGCGAGCCACCACGGCCGTATACGGGTGCAGTGGTGCCACGTCAGGCTGCTCCTGGGCCAGCGCGGTCCGAATCGCAGCCGCCTCAGCCGCTGTCAGACTACGAGCCTCGGCCTCGAACAACAGGTCGACCGCGCGTTTCCGAGCTTGGTGGCGTCCTTTAACCGGCCGCGCCGGCTTGCCGTCAAGCATGATCAGGCGTTGACCCTGCCCAGGTAGCCACCGTCGCGGGTATCCACCTTCAGTTTGTCGCCGGGGTTGATGAACAGCGGCACGTTGATCTGCGCGCCAGTCTCCATCGTGGCCGGCTTGGTACCGGCGCTGGACCGGTCGCCCTGTAGTCCCGGCTCGGTGTGGGCGACCTCCAACTCGACGCTGAGCGGCAGCTCCAAGTACAGCGGCGCCCCGTTGTGGAACGCGATCTGCACCGCCATGCCCTCCAACAGATAGTTGGCCGAGTCTCCGACCAGCGTGTCCGGGAGTGAGTTTTGCTCGTAATCCTGACTGTCCATGAAGACGAAGTCGGCTCCGTCGCGGTACAGGTAGGTGACGTCGCGCCGGTCGACGGTAGCGGTCTCCACCTTGACCCCGGCGTTGTAGGTCCTGTCCACCACCTTGCCCGAGACCACGTTTTTCAGCTTGGTGCGCACGAAGGCCGGGCCTTTGCCCGGCTTGACGTGCTGGAATTCGACGATGTTCCACAGCTGGCCGTCGATCGCCAGCACCAGTCCGTTCTTGAAGTCAGCGGTTGAGGCCACGGTCTTCCACGTCTCCTAGAGAATGGTCAGTTCCTTGGGGAACCGAGTCAGTAGTTCCGGGGTCTGCCCGGGGGTGTCAGCCACCACGAGGGTGTCCTCGATGCGGACACCGCCACGATCGGGCAGATAGACGCCGGGCTCCACGGTCACCACGGCACCGGCAAGCAGTGTACCGTCTGCGGCCGCGTTGATTCCCGGAGCTTCGTGAATTCGCAGGCCCACCCCGTGCCCCAGACCGTGACCGAACGATTCGCCGTAGCCGGCGTCGGCGATCACACGGCGGGCGGCGGCATCCACCTCGCGCAGGTCGGCACCCGGCTGCAACGCCTCCCGGCCGGTCCGCTGCGCGGCGGCCACCAACTGGTAGATCTCCCGCTGCCAGTCGGCGGGCGGTCCCAGCACGAAGGTTCGGGTCATATCGGAGTGGTAACCCGACACCAACGCGCCGAAGTCGACCTTGACGAAATCTCCGGGCGCCAGGACCGCATCTGTGGGCCGGTGGTGCGGGATCGCCGAGTTCGCTCCGGCGGCCACGATCGTCTCAAACGACGCCGCGTCGGCACCGTGGTCGAGCATCAGTTCCTCCAACTCGCGACGCACCTCGCGTTCGGTGCGCCCCGGGCGCAGGCCGCCCCGCTCCACCAGGTCCGTCAGCGCGGCATCGGCCGCCTCGCAGGCCCGCCGCAGCAGCGTCACCTCGCCCGGGTCTTTGGCCTCCCGCAGCGCCTCCACCGTGCCGGAGGCCCGGACCAGTTCGGTGCCCTGTGCGGCCGCCGTCAGCGCATCGAATCCGTCCACGGTGACCACGTGGCCTTCGAAGCCCAGCCGCCGCGCCCCGCCCGAGGTCGCCCGCCCGGCCAGGTGGCTGCCACCGGAACGCTCGATCGCCACCTGCAACTCCGGTGCCTGGCGAGCGGCCTGGGAGCGATACCGCCCGTCGGTCGCCAGCACGGCCGGCCCACCGTCTGCGTACACCAGCAACGCGCCGGCCGAACCGGTGAACCCGGACAGATAACGCACGTTGACCAGGTCGGTGACCAGCATCGCGTCCAGACCGGCCGCAGCGATAGCGGCACTCAAACGGTCCCGACGGGAGGAATGTGTCACGCGGTGTGACGGTACTCGCTACGCTAATGCCCCATGAGGAACTGGTTGCTGCGCGGATTGGTCTTTGCCGCGCTGATGGTGTTGGTCCGGCTGGTACAGGGAGTCCTGATCAACGCGTGGGAATCGAACGCCGGATTGATCAGCATGGGTCTGCTGACGCTGTTCGTGATCGCGGTGGCGGCATGGGGGCTGTTCGATGGTCGTTCCGACGCCGAGGTGAATCCGGACCCGGACCGGCGTGGAGACCTCGCCATGACCTGGCTGGGGGCTGGGTTGTTCGCCGGAGTGCTCGGCGGCGCGGTGGCATGGCTGATCTCGCTCTTCGACAAAGCCCTGTACGTCGGCGGGCTGATCAGCGAGCTGATCACGTTCTCGGCCTTCACCGCGCTGCTGGTGTTCGTGCCCGCGGTGGCCGGGGTCACCGTCGGCCGCCTACAGGTAGACCGGCACCACGCAAAGAACCCCCAGCGCCACCACGGCCTGGCCGCTGCCGACGGGGACCATGCCGACACCGACGTGTTTGCCGCCGTCGGCGTTGGTGGCCAGGCGGGTGCGTCGGCCGCCGCAGCTGGCGACGGCGGCGCGGCCCTGACCGAACCGGCGTATGCGACGGGCTGGACCGCCGAAGAGTTCCCGACCGACACCGCGGAGACCGAAGAGTTCCCGACCGACACCGCGGAGACCGTAGAGACCGTGACGGACACAGAGACCCTAGAGACCGCCGTCCCCGTCGATGGCGAGAACCCGGGCGAATCGACCACCGGCTGACCGGGGGGCCGGTCAGCCCAACGTCTCGGCCAGGTACCGCAGCGCCAGCAGATAACCGCGCACACCCAGGCCGACGATCACCCCGGTCGCGATCGGGCTCAGGTAGGAGTGCCGCCGGAAGTCTTCGCGGGCATGCACATTGGATATGTGCAGCTCGATCAGCGGTGCACGCAACTCAGCGCAGGCGTCGCGCAGCGCCACCGACGTGTGGGTCAAACCACCCGCGTTGAGGATCACCGCCTCGTTCGCGTCGGCTGCCTGATGGATCCAGTCCAGCAGTTGCGCCTCGCTGTCACTTTGTCGCACAACGACTTCGACGCCGAGGTCGGCGGCCTCCCGCTCGATTAATGCGGTCAGGTCGTCGTAGCTGGTGTCGCCGTACACGTCCGGCTCGCGCCGGCCCAGCCGCCGTAGGTTCGGGCCGTTGACGACGTGAATCCGGTTCACTGCCTGGTCAATTCGAAGCGTTTGCCTACTTCGGAGTAGGCGGCGGCCAGCAGCACCGGGTCGGGGCCTTCCAGCCGGCCCGGCTTGGCCAGTCCGTCCAGGACGACGAACCGCATCACTCCGGCCCGGTTCTTCTTGTCGCCAGCCATGTATTCGAGC
>JBDTKT010000109.1:0-11718 GCA_039935195.1 Mycobacterium sp. | reverse complement strand
GAAGCCGTCGAAGCCGTCGAGCCTGCTGAGGCCGTCGAGACTGCCGAGCCCGCCGAGACTGCTGAAGCCGCCGAGCCTAGCGAAGCCGCCGAGGACGCTGACCAGTCCTGACGTAGTGGTCGGGGCTGTTCGACTTCGGCTCGACATCGCTTACGACGGTACGGATTTCGCCGGCTGGGCGGTGCAGGCCGGGCAACGTACCGTCGCGGGTGTCCTCGACGATGCATTGTCGACGGTGTTCCGCGAGCCGGTGCGACTGTTCGCGGCCGGCCGCACCGACGCCGGCGTGCACGCGACCGGCCAAGCGGCACACGTCGACGTCGCCGCCGAGGCGCTGGGTCATGCTCTCCCTCGAACGCCGCGCGAGGGCGAACCCGAATTCCTGGCGCTGACAAGACGATTGGGCCGGTTCCTGCCGACGGATGTCCGGGTGTTGCGGGTGGTGCGGGCTGCTCCCGGCTTCGACGCCCGATTCTCGGCGCTGCGGCGGCATTACGTCTACCGGTTGTCGACCGCGCCCTACGGGGTCCAGCCGCAGTTGGCCCGTTACGTCACCGCGTGGCCGCGACCGCTGGACGTCGATGATATGGCCGCTGCATCACGGAACCTGTTGGGGCTGAACGATTTTGCAGCCTTCTGCCGGCACCGCGAAGGCGCCACCACCATCCGCGACCTCCAACGGCTGGATTGGACGCAAGAAGGCGACCAGGTCACCGCGCACGTCACCGCTGACGCATTCTGCTGGTCGATGGTGCGCTCCCTGGTCGGTGCGGTGCTGGCCGTCGGCGAACATCGACGCAGCGCCAAGTGGTGCGGCGACCTGCTCACGGCCACCGGGCGGTCCAGCGACTTCACCTCCGCGCCGGCACGGGGCCTGACCCTGGTCGGGGTCGACTACCCGCCTGATGACCAGCTTGCGGCTCGAACCCTGGTCACCCGCGACCTGCGTACCCGCGGGTAGCGGTTAGAGCAAGCCGGCCGCGAATCCGGCGGCCTGGTTGGTCAGCCCCGGGGTATACGACGAGTGCGCGCCGAAATTCATTCCGATGGAGCAGATCGGGTCGCCGCCGGCGCACAGGTCGATGGTCCTGGGCCCGTACACCGGGCTGTTCGTCAGCGGTTGACCGATGCGACTCGACGGGTTACCGAACACCGCCAGCGCGGCGACGTGGTCGGCGGACTCCGGCGGCAGTGGCGCGGTGAAGCCAAACCCGGGCACCGGTGCGGCGGCGATGATGTCGATGATCGCCGCGCCCTGCGAGTACCCGCCGAGCACCAGTCGGGTTCCGGGGCAGTTGTCCACCATGTACTGAATGTGACCGCTGGCGTCGTTGGCGCCGTCGGCGGCCAACCCGAAGTCGTAGCTCGCGGGGTAGTTCACCGCGTAGCTGCCGACGCTTCCCGAGACCCGCGAACGCAGGGCGCTGACGAACGCGTTACCGACCTTCCCCAGGCCCGGCGGTTCGCTGGTTCCCCGGGCGAACACCACCTCGGTCGTGGGGCAGGATTGGGCCGCGGCCGTCGGAACGGGGCCGAGCAGCAGCATGGCCGGAGTGACTGACGCGGCGGTGGCCGCCAGAATGCGAGATGCCTTCACGCCCACCGATCCTAATGGGGGAAAAATTGATCGGGTAGCTAACCGGCTGTGATCGTCAGCGCACCAGCGGCTCGGGTCCGGGCAGCGGGCCCGGTCCGGGCAGCGCGTCGGGTCCGGACACCAGCGGCCCGGGTCCGGACACCAGCGGCCCGGGTCCGGATACCAGCGGGCCCGGTCCGGGCAGGGCGTCGGGAATCGGCCGCAGCTTGCCGGCCACGAAATTGGCCGCCTGGCTGGTCATCGCCGGGATGTAGCCATCGGTGTGGTCGGACCACTCGTTGCCGGGCCCATCGTGGCAGATCGGGTCGCCGGGGTTGCACATGTCGATGGCTTTGGTGGCGTACGCCGGGCTCGCTTGTTTGATCGACGCATCCCGGTCGGCCGGGTTGCCGAATGTTGCCACGGCAGCGATCTTGCCGATGAACTCGGCCGGCAGCGGCTGGCCCCATTTTCTGCCGATGACCGGTGTCCCGGTGACGATGTCCATCACCGAAGCGCCCTGTGAATACCCGCCCAGCACCAGCTGGGTGTCCGGGCACTTGCTCACCCGGTCCTTGACGCGCTGAACGGTGTCTTTCGCCCCGTCGCTGCCCTGCAGCTGCAGCTTGCCGGCCGGGTAGTTCACCGGGTACACGTTGACGTTCAGCGACGTCTGTGCGCGCAGCGAGTCGACGAAGGCCTGGCCGACGCGGCCGATGCCCGGCGGCTCGCTGGTGCCGCGGGCGAAGATCACCTCTGCGTCCGGGCAGTCGTCTGCGGCGGCGACGGGGACGGCCGACGGAAGCGGGTTCGGGGCAACCAGTAGGGCGAAGGCCACCGCCAGCGGTACCGATCCGAGCACCGCCCACCGGCGCCGAGACCGCATCGAACTAGGGCTGAAGAGATTGAAATGCATAACGGCTATGGTACCGAGCGCCCTGAGCGCCCCTGAGGAACGGTTGTTCGGCCCGGCACCCCTGTGGATTGTCGGACGCGGCGGGCGGGGGTCGACGCCTACCGTCGGCGGATGGCGCAGCGGCCGACGATACAGCTGGAGGTCAGCGCGCACCGGTTCGTGACTCGCCGGATTCAGCGCGCCCTGGTGGGCGACGACGTGCGGGCGCCCGGCGGAGCGCTGCCGGCGCGCTCGGCACTGGCGGCCGGATGTCTGCTCGCGGTGCTCGCGGTGGCCGGTTGCGCGGTGCTGGCGTTGCTGCGGCCACAGCCGGACCTCGGCGGCGCGCCGATCGTGATGGGCCGGCGGTCCGGGGCGCTCTACGTGCGGCTAGGCGAAATTCTGCACCCGGTGCTCAACCTCGCCTCGGCACGACTGATCGCCGGTGGCGACGCCGACCCGCGCCCGGTTGCCGAGACCGACATCGGCCGGGTTGGACGGGGGCCGCTGCTGGGTATTCCGGGGGCACCGCAGTCACTCGGACCGGTACTGCCGGCGGCATCGACCTGGTCGGTGTGCGACACCGCCGGGCAGACGGGGCCCACCACAACGGTCATCGCCGGCGTCGGCCCGCTGGAATCGGCCCGGATCGACCCGGAGCAGGCGGTGCCGGTCGTGACCGCGACGGGGGCGGCTACCTATCTGCTGTTCCGCGGCCGGCGAATGGCGGTCAACCCCGCCGACCCGACGCTGCTGCGGGCGCTGTCACCGGCCGGCCTGGCCCCGCGCCGGGTGTCGGCGCTGCTGCTCGAAGCCGTCCCGGAAGCGCCACCGACGGCGGAGTTCCCCGGCCGGATCACGGTGCCGGCGGAGGCCGCCGCGGCGCTCTGCGCGTCCTGGCGAGCCGACGACCCGGCCGGGATCACCCTGTCGGCCGGCGCCGCGCTGCCGCTGCCCGCTGATGCGGCCCCGGTCGCCCTGGCCCAGGCCGACGGCGACGGCCCGGCGTTGGATGGCGTCTACCTGCCCGCCGGCGGCAACGCCTACGTGCGGTCGGTCGGCGTTTCCGGCCGGCCCGGCGGTGCCGGCTACCTGATCGCCGCCACCGGCGTGCGATTCGCGGTCGACGATCCCGCTGCCGCCCACAGTCTGGGACTGCCGGCGGCGCCCAGTCCGGTGCCGTGGCCGATGCTCGCAGGGCTACCGGCCGGCCCGCGACTCAGCCGGCAGTTCGCCATGGTCGCCTGGGACGTCATCGATGGCGGTGGCGGGCCGTCGTGACCCGGCGGCTGCGATCCCCAGCAGCACGACGAGCAGGACGGCCGCCCCGGTGAACGCGGTGCGACGGCCCGCAGCCTCGGGTCCCGCCGGTTCGGGTGTCGGTTCAGGCGAGGGCGAGGGTGGTCCGGTGAGTGGCACCGGGTGGGGCGCGGCGGTGACCGGGGGCGCGTCGAGGCTCACCGCTGCCAACGGGTCGATCACGCCGCTGCCGACGACATCGTCGCGACCACCGGGCGGGTGGTGGGCGGTGGCCTTGATGCGGTCCATCACCTGCCGTGGTGTCCAGTCCGGGAAGCGGGACCGGATCAATGCCGCCAGCCCGCTGACCACCGGCGCGGCGTAGCAGGTGCCCCGGATCGGCCCGGTCGCGTGCGGGCCGCCGGCGGTGTTGGCCATCCCGTCGCCGACCGGACCCAGCGACAGCACCGCCTCGCCGGGTGCGGCGACATCCACCCACGGCCCGGCCAGGGTGAACGCCGAGGGGGCGCCGTCGGCGTCCACCGAGCCGACGGTCAGCACGTAGTCGTCGTACCAGGCTGGGCTGACCGCGACGGTCACGCCGGCCCGGTTGGCCTGCGCCGGGCACCGCGCGCCGTCGCCCGTGTCGCCGGCCGCCGCCACCACGACCGCTTTACGCACGTCGACCGCGTAGGCGAGTGCGGCGCCCAGCGGTCGGTCGTCGAGGCCCGACCCGACCGGTACGCAGGCCACCTGGGACACGTTGATCACCGACGCGCCCAGGTCGGCCGCCATCCGCACCGCTCGGGCCAGCGTGTCGACGTCGCCAACACCTGCCGGGCCACCGACCGCGCCGAATTTGGTGCTGGACTGCCGAATGCTGATCACCGCCGCCTCCGGCGCGACCCCGCTGAACCGGTCGTTGGCCGCATCCGGAGCGGCGGCGATGATCCCGGCCACCAGGGTGCCGTCCCCGTCGCAGTCCTGGGCGCCGTCGCCGGTGAAGACGTAGTCGCCGCCGCCCACCAGGCCGGGCAGCCGACGGTGCGGCGAAACCCCGGTGTCGATCACCGCGACCCGCTGGCCGGACCCGCGGGTGAGCGCCCACACCGCCGGCAGGTCGAGTCCGTCGAGTTGGGTGGGCATGTCGGTGCGCCCCGGGTCGAGGTACGGCACCGTGCACACCTCCCGCTGCACGGTGGGCCGCGGCGGTGCGGGTGGCGACGCCGGGGGGAGCAGGGCGTGGTCCACCGGCGGCGGTGTGACCGCGGACGCTGACGGCACCACCGACACCGCCCCGAGCAGCATGGTGGCCGCGACGATCCGGGCCAGTCGCGCGGTGGCCACGCGTCAGCCCAGGCCCAGCCCGCGGACGGCGCCGTACCACCCGCAGGCCCAGCAGGCCAGCGGCACGACTGCGGTCAACGCCAGATACTCCAGCAGGTCGGCGCCGCGCCGCGCCAGCGGAGTCCGCACCGGGCCGGCGAACCCGAGACCGGCCGCAGTCGCGGCCAGCGCAGCCGCCGTCGCGCCCAGCCACGGCCGGTGCTGCGGCACCGTGACCGCGGCGACGACCAGCGCCATACCCAGGGCGCTGACGCCGCCCGCCAGCAGGACGGCGATCTGGGCGCGGTCGGTGTGGCGACGGGCCTGCAGCAGCAGCGCCGCCCCGCTCGCCGTCGCCAACGCCACCCCGGCCCACCGGTGTGCGCCGGGCGTCCCGGCGGCGCTGGACACACCGAGCACCGTCGCCGCCGAACACGCGGCCACCAGTCCGGTCAGCAGGTCGGCGGATCGAGCGGCCCGGACGGCACCGTCAGGATCGTCGGGGGCGGCACCGGACAGTCGGGTCAGGCCGCCGAACGCGACCGACACCCGGGGCGCGGCCCGCGCCAATCCGACCGCGACGGCGACGGTCACCGCGCCGATCAACTGCGCCGGCAGCCCGGTGGACACCCGCACCGCTGCCACCGCCGCGACCAGCACAGCCAGAGCGCACACCGTGGTCATCACCGGTCCGCCGCAACCGCCCAGTCGCACCGTCAGGATCGCCACCGCCGCCGCAGCGGTAGCCGCCAGCAGTGCATTGGGGGCGTCCGGCCCGCCGGGCACCGCAATGAACCCAGCCACTCCGGCCAGCCCGGCCGCTGTCACCGCGGCAGCAAGCCGACCGGACCGCGGTGTCCACGGGCGTTGTCGCGCGCGGACCACCGCCGACACCTGCTGCGCGGGATCATCGAAACGCGGCGCCGGCACCGCGTCGGCGCCGCGGGTCAACAGCAGCACCGTGCCGTCGCGGATCGCCTGCTGGGCCAGCGTCTTCGAGACGTCCAGCGCTGCCTCGCCCGGCCTGGACAGCCGGTAGGCAGTCCCGAAGGCAGCGCTGCGCCGACCGCCCCCGCGGGCCGCCAGCAGATCCACGATCGACGGGATCAGCATCGCGACCGGCACTCCGGCCGGCAGCGCCAGATCGGCACGGACGGCTTCGGACTGCAGCGCAACCCGGCACAGGCCCGGACTCGACTCAGTCACGTCCTCGCACCTCCTCACGTGGGCGCCCCGGCCCCGCACCGGCGCACGTTACCGCGGCGGGCCACCGCCGCGCGTCCGCTGTTCCACAGCTGACTTGCCGCCGGCTGCGGTGCTGCCTACGGTGTTGCGCAGTCGGGCGGCGGCCCGCGGGGCAGGGGAGAGATGATCGAATCCGGCGACCAGACAGCCATTTTCGCCTTCACGCGACCAGAACGACTGCGCCCGCCGGAGTTCACTTGCGGTGAAATCGTGGTGACCGCGCCGCCGAAGCCGCCCCGGCCGGTACGCGGTGCCGTGCCGGCCCGGACGGTGCCCGTGGTGATGGCGGTGGCGATGATTGCGATGTCCGCCGTCGTCTACCGGTCCGGTTCCCCGGTCACCCGCAACCCGGCCTTCCTGCTCTTCCCGGTGATGATGCTGGTGTCGGCGGGCGTCGCGGCGACCAGGGGCCGGGGCGGTTTCGGCAATATCGACGACGACCGCGAAGAATACCTGTGCTACCTGGCCGGGCTGCGCGGTTCGGTCACTGAAACGGCTGCGGCGCAACGGGCGTCGCTGATCTGGTGTCACCCGGATCCGGCCGGGCTGTGGACGCTGGTCGGCGGACCCCGGATGTGGGAACGCCGGGCCGGCGACCGCGAATTCGGCCGGGTGCGGGTCGGGATCGGTGCGGCTCGGCACGCCACCCGACTGGTGGCGCCCCAGTTCGATCGGGCCGGGGTGGCCGATCCGGTCACCGACACCGCGTTGCGCCGGTTCCTGCACACCCACGCCACGGTTCCCGATGTCCCGGTTACGGTCGGGTTGGGTGAGCCCGGCGCGGTGTCGCTCGACGGTGAACCCGACTGCGTCCGCGGCGTGCTCCGCGCGATGGTCTGCCAACTCGCGGTGCTGCACGGACCGGACGTACTGGCGGTCGCAGCCGTCGTCGCCGAGCGTCACCGCAAATGCTGGGATTGGCTGAAATGGCTTCCGCACCATCAGCATCCCGGTGCGTTCGACGGGGCGGGCCCGGCCCGGCTGACGTTCCCGACCGCGGCCGCCGCCGAAGCCGGGTTGGCCGGGCTGGCCGGACGGCACGTCGTGGTGGTGGTCGACGGTTGCGGCGCCGGCGGACTCGGCGCCCCGGGTTGCACCGTCGTGCAGGTGGGTGGCGGAGCGGGTGCCGGTGTGCGCCTGCAGGTGACCGAGGCGACGCTGACCGGGCCGGATCTGCTGGCCCGCCCGGACGAGATCAGTCGCACCGACGCGACGGTGTGTGCGCAGCGGTTGGCCGGCTACCGGGTGGGGCGACCGACCGGGGGCGATCCGCACTGGGCGGCGTTGCTGGGCTTGGACGAACTAGACGACCCGGACACCCGGTGGGCGGCCGTCGAACGTCGGGATGCGTTGTGCGTCCCGGTCGGTACCGACCCCGCCGGGCAGGCCGTGTGGCTGGACATCAAGGAGGCGGCGGAACGCGGCACCGGGCCACACGGACTGTGCATCGGCGCTACCGGCAGCGGCAAGTCGGAGTTCCTGCGCACGGTGGTGCTGGGGATGCTGGCCCGGCACTCGCCGGAGACGCTGAACCTGGTGCTGGTCGACTTCAAGGGCGGCGCCACCTTTCTCGGCTTGGAGCGCGTTCGGCACGTCGCGGCGGTGATCACGAACCTGGCCGACGAGGCGCCGCTGGTCGACCGGATGCGCGAGGCGCTGACCGGTGAGATGAACCGGCGTCAGGAGTTGCTGCGCGCGGCGGGCAACTTCGCCGGCATCACCGCCTACACCGACGCCCGCCGGGCGGGGGCGGCGCTGCCGGCGCTGCCCGCACTGCTGGTGATTGTCGACGAATTCTCCGAGTTGCTCAGCCAGCAGCCGGATTTCGTCGACACTTTCGTCGCGATCGGCCGGCTGGGCCGGTCCCTGGGCATGCACCTGCTGCTGGCCAGTCAGCGACTCGACGAAGGCCGTCTGCGCGGACTGGAAGCCCACCTGTCCTATCGGGTGTGCCTGAAGACGATGTCGGCCAACGAGTCACGGATCGTTCTGGGGGTGCCCGACGCCCACCAGCTACCCAACACCCCGGGCCTGGGTTACCTGCGCACCGCCACCGGTGAGTTGACCCGGTTCCAGACGGCGTTCGTCTCGGGTCCACACCCCGAGACTGGGCGGCCAGTCCGCACGACACCGCCGGCGGTGTCGCTGTTTAGCGCCGCACCCACCGGGGGTGTCACGGTGGACGCACCGGCATCCGGCCGGCCCAGCACGCTGCAGACGGTGCTGGACCGACTGGCCGGGAAGGGGCCGCCCGCCCGGCAGGTGTGGTTGGCCCCGCTGGGGGAGTCGCCGACGCTGCGCAGCCTGCTCGACGGTGAATCGTCCGACGGCGAACTGCCGGAACTGGTGGTGCCGATCGGGATCGTCGACCGGCCCTACGAACAGCGCCGCACCGCGCTCTTGGTGGACCTGCGCGGCGCGGCCGGGAACGCCGCGGTCATCGGCGCACCCCGGTCCGGCAAGTCGACGACGCTGGTCACGCTGGTCACCGCGCTGGCCGCCACCCAGCCCGCGGGGCGGGTGCAGCTGTACTGCCTGGACTTCGGCGGTGGTGCGCTCGGGTCCCTGCGGTCGCTGCCCCAGGTGGGGTCGGTGGCCGGCCGGGCCGAACCGGAACTGGTGCGGCGCACGGTCGAGGAGATGGAATCGATCGTCGCCCGTCGTGAACTGCGCGGCGGGCGGGATCCGGCCGACCCGTTCGGAGACGTGTTCCTGGTGATCGACGGGTGGGCGCCGCTCTGCCGCGACTTCGACCGACTCGAGGCGCCGATCACCGCACTGGCCGGCCGTGGATTGGCGTTCGGTGTGCACGTGGTGCTGTCGGCCGCGCGGTGGGCGGAGATCCGGCCCGCACTGCGCGACCTGATCGGTACCCGGATCGAGTTGCGACTCGGTGACCCGGCCGATTCCGAGCTGGACCGCCGGCAGGCCGAGCGGGTGCCTCGTGACAAACCCGGGCGCGGACTGACCCACGGCGGGTTGCACACTCTGATCGCGCTGCCCCGCCTCGACGGCCCGGCTCCGGTGGGTACCGCGGCCCCGCCGATCCCGTTGCTGCCGGTGATGGTTCCGCTGCAAACGCTGGCCGGGGAGGCCGGCGGTGCACCGGTGCTGGGGGTTGAGGAACGTGAACTCGGCGCCGTCGCGCTGGATTTCGACCGGCAACAACATCTGCTGATCCTCGGTGACAGCGAATGCGGGAAGACCTCGACGCTGCGCACCCTGTGTCGGGAGCTGGTGCGCGCGTACACCGCCGAGCAGGTCCGGCTGGTGGTGGTCGACTATCGGCGTGGTCTGCTCGGCGTTATCGAGCCGGACCGGCTGGACGGTTACGCGGTGTCGCCGGCGGTCCTGACCGCCCTGCTGCCGGATCTGCTGGACAGGCTGGCGCAGCGGATGCCCGGGCCGGGGCTCACCCCGGCGCAGCTGCGGGACCGGTCGTGGTGGTCCGGGCCGCAGCTGTATCTGCTGATCGACGACTACGACCTGGTGGCCACCGCGGCCGGCAATCCACTGGCCCCGCTGCTGGACTATCTGCCGCACGCCGGGGACGTCGGTCTGCATCTGGTGGTGGCTCGCCGCAGTGGCGGGGCGGCGCGAGCGATGTATGAGCCGGTGTTGGCTGCCCTGCGCGATCTGGGCGCGATGGGGCTGATGATGAGCGCCGGTCCCGACGAAGGCCCGCTGATGGGGTCGACGCGACCGATGTCGCTGCCGCCCGGCCGCGGCACCCTGGTCACCCGGACCGGCGGGCAACAGCTCGTCCAGGTGGCCTGGACTCCGCCGCCGTGAGCGCCCACCGCGCGGTCATCGAGGCCGGCCCCGGCACCGTCCGCCGATTGTGTTGCGGCACCCGGGAATCAACGCCCGACGCGGTGGCGGCGCTGGAGTGGATCGACGACCCGGTGGCCCTGGTGCGGGGCCGACCGGTTGCGCTGCCGGTGTTGCTGCGGACCGTGCTGGCGTCGCTGGCCTGCCCGGACCAACCGGGCTCGGTGCTGGTCGTCCACCCCACCTGGTGGTCGGCGGCGCGGGTCGATCTGGTTGCCGCGGCAGCCGACCCCCCGGCCGGGGCGGTCGTCACCCGGCCGCGCTCGGAACTGCTGGCCACCTTGGTACCGGCTGGCCGGCGCCGGGTGATCGTCGAGATCGCCGCCCGGCTGGTAGCGATCACCGACGCTGAGACCGTCGCCGAACCGCGTACCGGGCCACCGGCCGAGGTGGCTGCGGCCGTCGTCCGCCACGTGGTGCGCCTGGCCGGCGAGGACCCCGCCACGGTCGTGATTGACCGCCCGGCCGGCATCGGGGGCGCCGCCGCGCTGGCGGGGCTGATCGTCGAGCGGCTGCGGTCGGTGCGTGATGACGTCGGTGTGGAACTGGTCGACGCTGGCCGGATGGCAGCCCTGGCCAAGCTCACCGACCCGGCGCCGGAAGCGGTGGTACCGGCCTCGGGGACCCGCGGCCCACGCGGATGGCGGGTCGCGGTGTCGGTGGCCGCGGCACTGTTGGGTGCCGGGGCGCTGGCGGTGGGTGTTGCGGGCGGGCACCGCGCTCCGGCCGACGCGGTGGCCCCGGCAACCCCCGCCACGTTCCTGGTGGAAGGGCGGGTGGCGCTGGAGGTGCCGCCCGGGTGGCCGGTGCGCCGCGTCACCGGCGGGCCCGGCTCGGCGCGGGTGGAGGTGGCCTCGCCGTCGGACCCGCAGGTGGTGCTGCACGTGACCCAGTCCCCGTCCGGCGGGACGCTGGCCGACGCGGCCGAGGCGCTGGGACGCGCGTTGAACGACGCGGGCCCGCCCGGTGTCTTCGTCGACTTCAACCCGTCCGGAACCAGTGCGGGACGGCCCGCGGTGACCTATCGGGAGGTCCGCGACGGCCATCACGTCGACTGGGCGGTGCTGGTGGACGGACCGGTGCGGATCGGCATCGGCTGCCAGCACCGGCCCGCCGATGCGGCGGCGCTGCGGCAGGTGTGCGAGCAGGCGGTGCGGTCAGCTCACGCGGTGCGCTGAGCCGCTTAGAAGATCGCGCCCACCGCCATGAGTGGAGCCAACCCCACCAGGGCGGCCAGGGGATCGCCGACCGCGTCGAGCGGGTTGCCGGCGGCAATCTCGCTCTGGAAGAGGTTCGAGGCGATTTGCGGGAGGGTGAACAGGAGCGTGCTGCCCATGTCGATGAGCGGGAGACCGGTGTGGGTCAGCGACAACTCTTGGAAACCCTGCACGAACCAGTTCTGGATACCCGTCAGTTCGTTGGAGAGGAAGTTGGAGAAATCGGTCGGGTCATTGAGACCCGCTACGGCTGTTACCGACCCCAGCAGTGGCCCTAAAAAATCCGTCATCGTCTGGGGCGAGATCAGTTGGTAGTTGCTGGGATTGATCAAGTCCTTGAAAGCGTCTTGGACCCCTTGTTGCAGGCCGTTCATCAGGGCTTGGGGAAC
>JBDTKT010000108.1:0-25982 GCA_039935195.1 Mycobacterium sp. | reverse complement strand
CCAATGTGCGCCAACCCGCACGATTCACCCAGGCCGTCACCGCTGCAGGACAAAACCACGGAATCTTCATCGAGGTCAGCCCACACCCAATCCTGCGCCACGCCATCACCGAGAGCCTGGAACCGGCGTCGCCGAGCGGTCCTGCCACCGTTGCCTCGACGATGAGACAGGTCGAAGACGAAACGCTGTTCTTCCACACCGAACTTGCCGCACTGGGTGTCATAGCCGCTTCTCCCGATGCAGGCCGGTTCACTGACATTCCAACGTCGCCGTGGCTGCATTCGAGCCATTGGATAACCAGTTCTGCACTCGCGCAACAGTTACCGGACGTGCATCCGCTGCTTGGGGTGCACGTTGAGTTGCTGTCCGGCCGCGATCATGTGTGGCAGCACGACATCGGAGCGGAGTCGTTGCCCTGGCTGGCCGATCACCGGGTCGGTGGCCGGGCCGTACTGCCGGTCGCGAGTTTTGTCGAGGTGGCACTGGCCGCCGGCCGCGAGGCGCTGAGTACGCCTATTGAGGCGGTACAGGTCACCGAGTTCGCGGTGGAACAGACGTTGACCCTGGACTGCCAGACACAGGTCACCACACAGCTGACCCAGACCGACGACGGGACCCGCGTCGAGGTTCACGCCCGCCCGGCCGGTGGTACCTGGTCGCGGTACGCGGTGGCAAGTATCGACGTGGTGTCCGGGTTGCCCGCACCGTCCGTCGAGGCCGGCAGTGGGTGGTCGGAGCACGACATTGCGCTGCCCGACCAGGTCGCTGACCACCCGCATTACTGCATTCATCCGGTGCTGCTGGATACGGCGCTGCGGCAACTGGTTGCTGCGGTGCCGGCCGGATCCGAGACCGACTACCTGCCCGCCTCAGCCGCGACAATTCGGGTTTACCGGCACAGCGGACGGCGCGCTCGTTGTCACACCGAACTCACGAAGCAGGGCGATGGCGACTTTATCGGTCGGATCATCCTCACCGACGATGCCGGGACACCGACTGTCGAGCTCACCGGAATCCGGCTGCGGCCAATGGATCCCGGCGCGTTGCCGCTACCGCTGGAACGGAAAATCTTCGGCACCGAATGGGTGGCCGGTCCTGATGAGGGCGGTCCCGCTGAAACCGGCTCGGCACCCACCGGCAGCTGGCTCCTGCTGGCTGACCCCGACCCCGAGACAGCCGCCGAAACCCGGGCGCTCGTGGCTGGATTCAGCGCCAAGTTCAGTTCGCCGACCCGACGGGTGATCAGCGCCGAGCTATCCGAAGGTGCGACGGAGGCCGTCGCGCAAATCGCGACAGATCCGGAGTCTCCGCTGGTCGGCGTGATCGTGTTCGTCGGCAAGCGGTCGTTTGACGGCACCGACGTCGACGGCACCGTCGGGAGGGCGCGCGAATTGGTCTTGGCGATCTCGGCCGCGGCGCGCGCCGCCGCCAACGGTGACCACAAGCAATCGCCGAGGTTGTGGTTGGTCACCCGGGACGGCCTTGCGGTCAGCGGTGACGAAAACGGTGATCCGGTGATCGGCACACTCAAAGGTCTCATCCGCACCTGGCGGTTCCCCGGTGAGTTGGCCCGCGTTCTTGCCGACGAACCGGATCTGGGTGCCACCCTCGTCGATCTGGATGGAGCGGCCGACCGGGACGACCTGGTCGAAACGCTGATCGGCGAGCTGGGGTCATCGACTCGTGACGACGTGATCGCATGGCGTTCGCGGCGCCGCTACACCGAGCGACTCTCGCGCGTGACCATGAATACCGACCGGGGTGGCACGGTTGTCCGCGCCGACGGGTCCTACCTCCTCACCGGGGGCTTGGGTGGATTGGGCACGGTTGTCGCACGGTGGCTGGTGGAGCGTGGCGCCGGACGGCTGATCCTCAATGGTCGAAGCGAGCTGTCCGATGCCCAGCGCAGCGTCCTTGCCGAGCTGGAAGCCGCCGCGGAGGTCGTCTACGTCCGCGGTGATATCAGTTCGGCGGGGGTGGCGGAGCGACTCGTGGCCGCAGCTGAGGAATCGGGGCGGCCCTTACGCGGAGTCATCCATGCCGCCGGTGTGCTCGGCGAGGGTCTCGTGGAGGCCGTTACCCGGGAGAACCTGGAACGGGTGTGGTCGGCCAAAGTGGTTGGTGCGTTGCGGCTGCACGCGGTGACCGCCAGCCGTCAGCTCGACTGGTGGGTCGGCTTCTCCTCGATGGCGGCACTGCTGGGGCTGCCGGGTCAAGCGGCGTATGCCACCGCGAACGCGTGGCTCGATGCCCTGGCGGCGTGGCGGCACGCGTCGGGACTGCCCGCCACCGCGATCGACTGGGGCCAGTGGTCGGATGTCGGGATCGGGCGCTCGCTCAGCCTCAGCGTTCTCGACCCGATCACCCCGGACGAGGGCGTCGAGGCGCTGGACTCGCTCGTGGGCGGCGATTTCAGTCAAGTAGGGGTGGGACGGTTGCGGCTCGATCGCGCTGTCGCGACGACGCCTGAGTTCCGCCAGCTCGGTTACTTCGCGAAATTGCTCACTGAGTTCGACACGCCCGCTGGCGCGTCAACCGCCGAGGGCGCATCGACGGTTGACGGTACGGGCCGATCGGCAGCATCTGCTCCGGACTGGTCGCAGATGCCCGCCGAGGACCGGTTGAGTGAGCTCATGACCAGACTTCGCGCTATCCTGGCTCGCGAACTTCGAACGCCGGCATCCGCAGTCGATGTGCGCGCGCCGTTCCCGGAATTGGGTCTCGACTCGATGATGGCGATGACGGTTCTCAAAGAGACGCAGCAGCTGGTGGGCGTCAGTTTATCGGCGTCGATGTTCTGGAACCACCCCACCATCTCGGCGTTGTCGACGTATCTGGTGGCGTTTCTGGCGCCACCGCAAGTACCCCGGGGAGACTCAGGAGACGAAGCCGATCTGGTCGACTCGACGGGCGGTGTGCTGGACGAATTGTTCGACCACGTGGAATCGGCTTCAACAGATAGCGGGAGCGGCGTTTTTTAATGGGAACGATCTTCGACAGAGTTGCGGCGATGCCCGCCGACAAGCGGGACGCCTTGACCCAGCAGTTCGACAAGGCTGCCCGGATCGCAACCGCGGAACCGGTAGCGGTGGTGGGGATGGGATGCCGTTTTCCCGGTGGCGCGGTCGGGCCCGAGGGCTACTGGAACCTGCTGGCTAACGGTGGCGATGGGATCAGCGAAATCCCGCCGGACCGCTGGAATGCCGACGAATACTACGATCCGGATCAGTTCGCTCCCGGCCGGATGGCGTCGAAGTGGGGTGGCTTCCTGCCCGACGTCGCCGGCTTCGACGCAGATTTCTTCGGGATCTCCCCACGTGAAGCCGAAGCGATGGATCCGCAACAGCGGCTGATGCTGGAAGTGGCCTTTGAGGCACTGGAGCACGCCGGGATCGCACCGGACCAGCTGTCCGGTGTCCGCGCCGCGGTGATGATGGGCGTGTATTACACCGAGTATCAGACGATTTCGGCGGGCAACCCGGACACCATCGATGCCTACTCGGCCACCGGTAACGCGCACGCCGTCGCCGTCGGGCGGATCGCCTATCTGTTGGGGCTGCGTGGACCGGCGATCGCGGTGGACTCGGCGTGTTCGTCGTCGCTGGTGACGATTCATCTGGCCTGCCAAAGCCTGCGACTGCGGGAGAGCGATCTGGCGCTGGCCGGCGGTGTCAGCCTCATTCTGCGGCCGGAGACCCAGATCGCCATGTCCAAGTGGGGAATGCTGTCGCCGCGCGGCCGATGCCACAGCTTCGATGCGGGGGCGGACGGTTTCGTGCGGGGTGAGGGTGCCGGGGTGGTGGTGCTCAAAAGGCTCACCGACGCCGTGCGCGACGGCGACCGAGTGTTAGCCGTTGTACGAGGCTCGGCTGTCAACCAGGATGGCCGCTCCAACGGCCTGACCGCGCCGAACACCATCGCACAGTGCGATGTGATCACCCGGGCGTTGCGCAGCGCCGACGTCACGGCTAACTCGGTGAACTTCATCGAGGCACACGGGACCGGCACCGCATTGGGTGATCCGATCGAGTTCGAGGCATTGGCGGACGTCTACGGCCGCGGGAACGGCCCCTGCGCGCTGGGTGCGGTGAAAACCAATATTGGCCACCTGGAGGCGGCCGCCGGTATCGCCGGATTCATCAAAGCCGCCATGGCGGTCCGACGCGGGAAGATCCCGCCGAATTTGAACTTCTCCCAGTGGAATCCGGCGATCGATCCGTCACCGACGCGACTGTTCGTACCCACCGAACTGACACCCTGGCCGGACTGCGAGGGTCCGCGCCGAGCGGTGGTGTCGTCGTTCGGTCTGGGCGGGACCAACGCGCATGTGGTGATCGAGCAGGGTCCGGATCCGGAGCCGACGCAAAATTCGGGTTCGCAGGTGACGACCTTGGTCATTTCTGCCAAGACGGAGCAGCGGATCGCGTCGTGGGCTTCGACGCTGGCCGACTGGGTAGCCGACGCCGGTGCCGACGTGCCGCTGACGGACATCGCCGGCACCGTCAACCACCACCGCAGTCGACACAACAAACTCGCAATGGTGTGCGCACGCGACCACACTCAGGCGGTGGCCGGACTCCGGGCACTGGCCGCCGGGCATCCATCCCCGGGTGTGGTCGGCCCGCATGAGGTGCTGCGCGGAACCGGCACGGTGTTTGTGTATTCCGGCCAGGGCTCACAATGGGCCGGCATGGGCCGGCAGTTGTCGACCGACGAACCGGCGTTCGCGGCCGCGGTCGACGAGTTGGAACCGGTCTTCGTCGAACAGGTCGGCTTCTCCTTGCGTCAAGTGCTGGAAGCCGGTGAACCGGTGGTCGGCATCGACCGCATCCAGCCGGTTCTGGTGGGAATGCAGTTGGCGTTGACGGCGCTCTGGCGTTCCTACGGAGTGGAACCCGATGCGGTGATCGGGCATTCGATGGGGGAGGTGACCGCGGCGGTGGTGGCCGGGGCGCTGAGCCCGGCCGACGGGCTCAAGGTGATTGCCACCCGGTCGCGGCTGATGGCGCGGCTGTCCGGCCAAGGCGCGATGGCATTGCTGGAGTTGGAGGCCGAGGCGGCCGAGAAGTTGGTCGCCGAGTACCCGGACCTCACCGTGGCGGTGTATGCCGCGCCGCAGCAGACGGTGATTGCCGGGCCGCCCGAGCAGGTCGACGCGGTGGTCGCCGTCGTGGACGCCCAGGGCAAACTGGCGCGTCGCGTCGAGGTGGATGTGGCCTCGCATCACCGGACAGTCGACCCGATACTGCCGGAACTGCGTTCCGCACTGGCGGATCTGACGCCGAGGACGCCGAGGATCCCACTGATCAGCACGGTCGGTGAAAACAACGGCGCCGCTCCAAGATTCGACGCCGACTACTGGGTGTCCAACCTGCGTAACCCGGTGCGGTTCAGCCAGGCAGTGATCGCCGCCGCAAACAAGCACGGCAACCACACGTTCATCGAGGTCAGCCCGCACCCGCTGCTCAGTCATGCGATCACTGGGAACCTCGAATCGGCCAGCCCGCGCGGCGGTTTCAAGGTTTCGACGACGCTGACGCGGGACAACCCCGAGGCGCTCACGTTCCACACCGGGCTGGCCGCCGTTGCACCACCGTCGGCCGAGCAACCTGATGGTGACGCCGCACGCCTCGTCGATCTGCCTCCCACGCCGTGGCAGCACTCTCGGTATTGGGCCGCGCCGGCCTCGGCGAACAGACACTCAGCCAGTACCCATCCGCTGCTGGGCCTCCATGTGGAAATGCCGTCCGGGCGTGACCATGTCTGGCAGGTGAATGTCGGGACCGATCTGGTTCCGTGGCTGGCCGATCACAAGGTGCACGGCCAAGTTGTCATGCCCGCGACGGGTTTCGCCGAGATCGCCCTGGCCGCGGCCGGCGAAGCCCTCGGGTTGCCTGCTCAGTCGATCACGCTGAGCCAGCTGGAGATCGAACAAATGCTGCCGCTGGGCGACCAGACGCAGATGACGACGCAGCTGACCCAGAGCGGCGACGACCCCGGCCAAGACATCCGGATCGAGATCCATTCCCACTCGGCCGGCGGCACCTGGCGCCGGCACGCGGTCGCCCGGGCCGAGGTCGCGCCACCTCATCCGCCGAGCGCGGTGAGCACCTCCGCCGAGCAGGGGTCGGTGGTCTCCCCGGCGGATCTCTACTCGGCGCTGCGCCGCACCGGTCTGCAGCACGGGCCGGCGTTCGCCGCCTTGACCCGGATCGTCCGTAAGCCGGGGGGTTCGTCCGACAGCGAAATCGTGCTGCCCGACGAGGCCACCGCGCACCGCGGTTACCGAATCCACCCGGTGATGCTCGACACCGCGCTGCAATGTTTGGCGGCGGCGTTGCCCACCGAATCGTTGACCGATTCGGCAGAAGCCACTTACCTTCCGGTGGCGGTGGGGGAGATCCGTGTGTTCGGTGACGTCGGCCGGCGCGCCCGCTGCCACGCCGAACTGGTCAATGTCGACGACGGCGGGATCCTGGGCCGGGTCACCCTGATGGATGCCGCGGGAACGCCGACCGCCGAGCTCAACGGCATCTACCTGCAACGCGTGCAGCGCCGCACGGTGCCGCTGCCGTTGACGCAGAAGATCTTTGATACCACCTGGATCGACACCTCCACCCCGGATGGCGCGAAGTCCCCGGCGCCACAAGAGGGCAGCTGGCTGGTGTTGACCGATGGCGTCGAAGCGGAGAAGCTGGCGGGTGATTTCGTCGGTCAGTTCAGGTCACCGACCCGGCGAGTGATCAGCGCAGACATCTCGCACGAGGCCGCAGTATTGGAGGCCTTCGCCGAAACCGCGGCGAACCCTGAGCTTCCGCCGGTCGGGATCATCATCTTTGCCGGGCAAAACACCTTCGACGGCACCGACTCCGGCGACGCGCCGGCCCGTGGCCGCGACCTGACCTGGGCTGTCGTTTCGACGGTGCGGGCCATCGTCGGTGGCTGGCACGGGAAGTCGCCGCGCCTGTGGCTGGTTTCTCGCGCCGGCCTGACGGTCAGTGACCATGAGCCGGGCGACCCGTCGATCTGTGCGCTCAAGGGATTGGTGCGGGTCCTCGCTTACGAGCACCCGGACCTGCGCGCCAGCGTGGTCGACCTGGACGCCGGAGCTGACGGGGTGACGTCGCTGCTGACCGAGTTGGGGCTGACCGGCAACGACGACGTGATCGCGTGGCGCGGGGAACACCGGTATGTGGAGCGGTTGGAGCGGGCAACGCTCGGTGCGGTCGACAACCCGACCGTGCGGCCCGACGGCGCCTACATCGTCACCGGCGGCCTGGGTGGGATCGGCCTGGCGGTCGCCCGGTGGCTTATCGACAACGGCGCTCGACGGGTCGTACTCAACAGTCGCTCTGAGCCCTCCGAAGAGCAGCGCACGGTCCTGGTCGAACTCGAGCAACGCGCGCAGATCGCGGTGGTCTCCGGCGATATCGTCGCATCCGGGGTGGCCGAGCGGCTGGTGAGCACCGCCGAAGAGGGCGGACTGGCCCTGCGCGGCGTGATCCACGGTGCAGCCGTGATCGACGACCAGATCGCGGTCGCCATAGACCGGGACACCCTGGCACGGGTATGGGCGCCCAAGGCGGCCGGTGCACTGCGCTTGCACGTCGCCACGGCCGGCCGAGATCTCGACTGGTGGGTTGGATTCTCCTCGACGTCGTCGTTACTGGGTGCTCCCGGGCAGGCCGCTTACGCAGCGGCCAGCGCCTGGCTCGACGGCCTGGTCGCATGGCGGCGCGCCTCGGGTCTGTCGGCGATCACGATCAACTGGGGCCAGTGGTCCGACATCGGCGTCGCCCGCGAACTGAAGTTCAGCGCTCTGGACCCCATCGCTCCCGATGAAGGTATGGAGGCCTTGGCGGCGATACTGGGCGGTGATCTCGGCCGGGTCGGCGTGGCGCGGTTGCGGATGGATCGCGCGGCGGCCGCATTCCCGGAGCTCCGGCAACTGGGGTATTTCACGGCCTTGGCCGACGAACTGGACATCGATGGCGACGACGACTGGGCCGGGCCCGACGCGCTGCGCGAGATGGACGCGGACGAGGCCAACCGGGCCGTCAGCGCACGGTTGGGCAGCCGCATCCTGGCCATCATGGGCTACCCCAAAGACAGTGCGATCGACCCCGCGCAACCGTTGACCGAGCTGGGTATGGACTCGCTGATGGCGGTGCGGATCCGGAACACCGTCCGCGGTGATTTCGGGGTGGAACCGCCGGTGGCGTTACTGTTGCAGGGCGCCTCACTGACAGACTTGGCGGCTGATCTGATCCGCCAACTCGGCTTGGGCGGACAGGACGACACCGATAGCGCCGACGGCGTTCGCACCCGAGCCCAGCAGCGTGCCGCCGCGCGGCAGCGTGCCACTGGGCGGCGAAAGGTAGGAGACCGAGCTTGAGTAGCAACAATGAGCCGCCGCCCAACGCGATCGCCGTTGTGGGCATGGCCGCCAGATTCCCCGGCGCCGAATCGGTGTCAGCGTTCTGGAACAACCTGCGCGAAGGCGTCGAATCGATTGTCGATTTGTCCGAAGACGACCTGTTGGCCGCCGGAATCGGTGAGGAGGTGCTGGCGAACCACGCCTACGTGCGCCGCGCCGCACTACTGGACGGCATAGAGCAGTTCGACGCCGATTTCTTCGGATTCACCCCGCAGGCCGCCCGGACGATGGACCCGCAGCATCGGCTGTTCCTGCAGTCGGCGTGGCACGCGCTGGAAGACTCCGGCTACGACCCAGCCCGGATCGAGGGCGCGGTCGGTGTGTTCGGGACCAGCACCACCAGCGGCTATCTGCTACACAACCTGATGTCGCACAAGGACCCTAAGCAGATCATCGGGCAGGGCGTCAGCTTCGAGATGGTCAACCTGTCGTTGCATAACGACAAGGACTATCTGGCCACCCGGGTGGCGCACCAGTTCAACCTGCGGGGCCCCGCCCTATCGGTGCAGACGGCCTGCTCGTCCGCCCTGGTCGCGGTGCACCTGGCCTGCCAGAGCATTTTGAATGGTGAATGCGACATGGCTTTGGCCGGCGGTGCATCACTGCGGATCCCGCACCACGTCGGCTACTGGCACGAAGCCGGCTCGATGGTGTCGGCGACCGGGCACTGCCGGCCGTTCGACGTCCGCTCGGATGGCACCATCTTCGGCAGTGGCGTCGGCGTCGTCGTTCTCAAGGAGTTGCAGGCCGCAATCGACGCTGGAGACCGTATCCACGCCGTCATCCGGGGATCGGCGCTGAACAACGACGGATCGGCGAAGATGACCTACGCCGCCCCCAACGCGGCCGGTCAAGCCGACGTGATCGCCGAAGCGCACGCGATCGCCGGGGTGGACGCCTCGACCATCAGCTACGTCGAAACCCACGGGACCGGCACGCCGCTGGGTGACCCGATCGAAATCGAAGGTCTGCGACAGGCATTCAGCGTTTCCGAGGACGAGCGGTCCGGGCCGTGCCATGTCGGTTCGGTCAAATCCAACATCGGCCACCTGGAGTCGGCGGCCGGTATCGCGAGTTTGATCAAGACAATCTTGTGCCTCAAACACCGGGCTATTCCGGCGACGCTGCACTACACCAGTCCCAACCCGGAGTTGCACCTGGACCAGGGGCCTTTCGTTGTCGCAAGCGAGCTCACCCCGTGGGAATCCGACGGGATCCGGCGCGCGGGCGTGAGCGCGTTCGGCGTGGGCGGTACCAACGCGCACGTCGTGCTGGAAGAGTGGGCGCAAACTTCGTCGGCTCCGGCCTCAGAGCCCGGTCCGCAGGTGTTGTTGCTGTCGGCACGGAGTGCCGAGGCACTGGCACAGTCGCGCACCGCGCTGGCCGCCGAATTGTCGGGTCCCGACGGGGCCGCTCTGCCCGATCTGGCCGATGCCGCCTACACCCTGGCGCGTCGGCGCACTGAGAACATTCGGATGGTCGCGGTAGTCGCCGACCGGCACGACGCGGCAGCGGTGCTGGCGGCGCCCGAGCACGACAACGTGTTCATCGGCGAGTCGGTGCGAAGCGGAAGCGACTCGGATAATTCGGGACGAGTCGTATTTCTGTTCCCGGGCCAGGGCGCTCAGCACATCGGGATGGCCCGCGGCCTCTACGACTCCGAGCCGGTGTTCGCCGAGTATTTCGATCGGTGTGTCGCGGGATTCAGCGCGGAGTTGGACATCGATCTGCGCGCCGAGGTATTCGACGGCACCGCCCGCAACCTGGAGCGCACCGATCGCACCCAGCCGGCACTGTTCACCGTGCAGTACGCGCTGGCCAAGTTGATCGAGTCCTACGGCATCCGCCCGGCGGCAATGGCGGGACACAGCATCGGGGAGTACGCGGCGGCCACCGTGGCCGGTGTCTTCGACCTCGAGACGGCCGTCAAAGTGGTGTCGATGCGAGCCCGCCTGATGCACGCCGCGCCGCGCGGCGTCATGGTCGCGGTGCCGCTGGGCCCGGCGGCGATCGCGGAATATCTCACCGGTGATGTCGACCTCGCCACGGTCAACGACCCGGGCAGCTGCGTGATCGCCGGCTCCGAGGAAAGCATCCGCTCGTTCACCGAGCGACTCGGGCAAGCGGGCATCACGGCACGGCGGGTCCGCACTTCGCATGCGTTCCATTCCCGGTTGATGGATTCGGTGATCCCGGAGTTCACCGGATTCCTGTCCCGGTTGACCCTGCATGAACCGCAGATCCCGTTGCTGTCCAACCTCACCGGAACCTGGTTGGCGCCCGGGGAGGCGACCAACCCCGCGACATGGGCCCGCCAGGTGCGGGCAACGGTCCGGTTCGCCGACGAACTCGATGTGCTGCTGGCCGATCCGCGCCGCGTGCTGGTCGAGGTGGGCCCGGGCGGCACGCTGACCGGGTCGGCGACTCGGCACCCTAAGTGGTCGGATTCTCATCGTGCCATCCGGCTGATGCGCCACCACGCCCAGAACCGCAGCGACCGGGACACCTTCCTGCTGGGGTTGGGGCAGCTCTGGTCGGCGGGCGTCGATGTCGATTGGGCGCCGCTGCGCGGTGATCATTCACCGCAGATCGTTACGCTTCCCGGCTATCCCTTTGAACGGCAACGGCATTGGGTGGAGCACAACGCCGCCGCGAGGTATCAGGGTGCCGCCGCGACCAACGGCACCCCCGACGCACCGCCGGCCGGCGGCGCCGACCTCACCCGCGCGGCCACCAACGGCAGTTCACCGGTGGAGGCCACGCTGGGGCGGCTGTGGGCGCAGTGCCTCGGGGTCGGATCGGTTGACCGCAACGCCAACTTCTTTGACGTCGGTGGCGATTCGCTGGTCGCGATCAGCGTCGCGATGGCCGCCTCCTATGAGGGACTTGACCTAACGCCGCAGGACCTCTACGACAATCCGACCGTGGCCGCATTGGCTAAAGCGCTGGTGGCCCGCTACGCAGCGGGCGGGCTGGCCCGTCAGTTGCCGGGTGAGGTCGTGCATCCGCCGGTTCCGCCAAATATGGTGCATTTTCTCGAGCGCGGCGTATGCGAGCCGGGACGCTGGCGCGTTCCGCTGATCCTGCGACTTTCCCCAGCTGTGTCGGTCGAGGACATCCGTTCGGTCCTGACCGCGCTCACTGGCCAGCACGATGCGCTGCGACTACGGATCACGCAGCACGCCGGAACCTGGGAACAGCATGTCGAAGAGCCGGGGGAGTTCGCCGAACTCGACACGGTGGCCCTGTCCGATCGGGCGCTGGCCGAGGATGTCGCCGCCGGGAGCCCGCAGGAGCGCGACGCGGTGCTCGCGTTGCTCAACGAGCAGATCAGTGAACAAAACCTCTCCAACCCACCGCTGACGGCCACTTACGTGCGGGGTCAGTCGGGCGGTCCGTGCTACCTGGCGATGAGCGTGCATGCGATGGTGAGCGACGCTGCGTCGCGCGACATCCTGCTCACCGACATCTTCACCGCGTTCGGTCAACGGCTGGCGGGTCAGGAGATCACCCTGCAGTCGGTCGCCACGTCGTGGACCGAGTGGTCCCAGCGCTGCGCGGCGCTGGCCACCCATCCGGCCGTTGTGGAAAGCCGGGAGTTCTGGCTGCAGAATGCAGCCGCGCCGTCGCTGCGGATCGGTTCGGAGGCCGCTGAACCGCCGGCGGTGGATGACCTCGCCAAAGTGGCGTCGGAGCTGACCGCTGCGCAAACCAGCGAGATCGACGATGCGCGCCGCCGGCTGCGGATGCCGGTAGAGGAATTCCTGCTGGCCGCGCTCGGTCGGACCATCGCGGCCACCGTCGGCGCCGGTGTCATCGCCGTCGACATGGGTGGAGCGGGCCGGTCGGTGCTCAAACCCGATGTCGATCTGCGTCGCACAGTGGGCTGGTTCACCACCCTGCATCCCGTCGCGCTGAGTTGCTCAACGGACCAGGGTGTGGAGGCACTGGAACGGTTAGGAGAGATCCACGACATCCTCGGCGCCGTTCCGCACTACGGAATCGGGTACGGGCTGCTGCGTTATCTGTACGCGCCGACCGCACGGTTGCTCGCCGATATCCGCCCTGCCGATGTTCATTTCGCCTATATCGGCACGATTCCCGACCTCCCGGCGGTGTCGACAGACGACATGCCCGTGCAGTTCGATGCCGACGTCGCGATGCCGGTGCGGGAGGCGATTCCGGGACTGGGTCACGCCGTGGAGCTTCGGGTGTACCGTACGGCCGGCGTGCTGCACCTGGATTGGTGGCATGACACCCGCCGGGTCGAGTCGGCCGTGGTACAGCGGTTGGTCGACGGACTCCCCACCGCGGTGCTGGACCTGGTCCGCGAGGCTATCGCGGCGCGGGAAGCGGAAGAGCAAATGGACGCGGTTGACGACGACATGACGCTGGTCGACCTGTCCTAGGTCGGCCGAGCACACGAAAGGCGAAAAGTGTTCCCCACGTCGGTTATTCGTAAGCTGGCGAGCAGCGAGGAAATGATGGCCGAGACCCACAATTTCGTGGGTCTCAGCGCGCATTTGACGGGTCCGATTGATATCGACGTACTCTCGGATGCCTATGACGCGCTCCTGGAAGCGCACCCCATCCTCACCGCTCACCTGGAGCGACTCCCCGACGGGAGGCGCCAGTTCGTCACCGATGACCTGCAACCGCCCGGCCTTGAGGTGATCGAACTCGATGATCCGGCCGCCAAGGCTCCACCACCGCATTTCGACCAGAACGAGTCACTCGTCCAGTTCCGGGTCACCGTTCGCGAGGGGCAGGCGGAGCCGACCCTCTACGTGCATCACGCCTTGGCCGACGGTCATCACATGTACGCCCTGATCGAGGAATTGCTGTCCTTTTACACCGACCTGGTCTGCAACGGGCGGATCGGTGCGGTCACCGTCGAGCCCGCGCCGGAATCGATCGAGGCGGTGCTCGCCGACCGGGGCATCGAAAAGCGGAAGCGCTCCGGCATCGAGCGATTCATGCCCGCGATGTTTGCCTATGATCTGCCGCCCACCCGACGAGCCGCTACCGACGTCAAACCGGAGTCCCCGGTGCTTGTTCCGATGGCGTCGTGCCGGCTGACCGAACGCGAGACGGATCAGGTGGTTGAATTCGGCCGATCCCATGATCTGAGCCTGCATACGGTGTTGTCCGCGGCGGTCCTGATGGCGGAGTGGCAGTTGCGGGGCAAGCTGAACATCCCGGTGCCCTACATCTACACCGTCGACCTGCGGTATTTTCTCTCACCGCCGGTGTCGGCGACCGGTTGCACCAACCCGATCGGGCTGGCCACCTTTCTCGCCGAGATCGACCACAAGACCGCGGTCGTCGACCTGGCCCGCGACATCGCCGAGACCTTTCAGGCAGACCTGTCCGAGGGAGTGATTCAGCAGTCCCGGCTGCACTTCAGCCCGCAGTACGTCGGGAACCCGCCTGGTCTGCCGGATGTCGTCGTGCTGTCCAACAACGGCCTGGTGCCGCCGGTTCGCACCCCGCCCGGCATCGAAGTGACCGCCACACACGGTGAGTTGTACTTCGCGGTAAGCGCCGGAATCGACATCTACTTCACCCAGATCTTCGCCGGTCAGCTCAATATTGAGTACCACTCGCATGGGCCCGCTCCGGAGAAGTCGGTCGAGGCGATCCGTGCGTTGCTGAGCGACATCGCTGCCCAGCACGCGGCCGTCAGTTGACCGGGCCGAAGGCGTAACGGTGGTATTGCAGCATCCGGCGCAATGCCGGAACCGCACGCGCCAACCGACTTTGGCGCCGGAAGCCGGCCGGTACTCGACCGAACGTCGTCGCGTCGAAAAGTGTTGTGGCGGCCAGCAGTCGAAGTCCCGACACCCGGTCGAGGATGTCGCGCGGGCTGTTGACCCCCCAGTGCAGGGTGGAACCGGATTGGCGCTGCAACCGTTGGATTTTCTGCGACTTGATGCCCAGCCAGTTGTAGAAGTCGACCTGCAACTCGCCGACACCGAATCGGTCGACGACGCGCTGCAGCAGCGCAACACCGTCGTGTTCGGTCAGATACATGCTGATGCCCTCGGCCAGCAGCAACACCGGACGGTCGGCGGGGATCTGATCGAGCCAGGACGACTCGGTCGCCGACGTCGCGATCAGGTGATATCCCGCTCGGGTAGGAAAAATCTTCTCCCGCAGCGCTATTACCGCCGGCTGGTCAACGTCGTACCACGTCACCTCCGGGCCGGGGTCCAGCCGGAACACCCGGGCATCCAGGCCGCACCCGAGGTGGATGACGGTGGCTTGCGGATGGACCGCCAGGAACTGGCGCGCCCAGATGTCGTACTGGGCGGTGCGGACAGTCACCAGTGGCGCCCACTTGCTGGGGGCTTCCAGTGCAGCCCAGTCGAAATCGATCCGATCAACCGCCTCCTTGGCGTACTGGTCACCCAGGACGGGCCGGTCGAAATCGGCGTCCAGCGCCTTGAGGTACAAGGTCGTCAACATGGTCTGGGCGGCGCCGTGCAGGTCGACCTGAATCTTGTCGGTCACGCCGCAGAGTCTAATACGCTCGGTGGGTCGCCGATGCGGCAGACGAATGGAGTTAAGGAGACGTGATGACGGACACCACCAGCGGAGTCGGTGGCGGCAATCCACCGCGAGTCTTGCTGCTGTACTACAGCTACACCGGACAGGCGCGCACGGTGCTGCAAGCCGCTGGCGAAGTGTTCCGCGAGCGCGGCTGCCAGGTGGTCGAGGCCGGCATCGAGTTCACCGATCCGCAGTACAGCGAGCGATTTTCGCGGTTCCCGATGACACGGGTGTGGCCGGACATGCTCAGCGTGCTCAAGGCGCAGCAGCAAGGCGAGACCGGGCAGATCCGCATTCCGGACGCGGTGACGGACGGGGACTACGACCTGATCTGTATCGGGTCGCCAACCTGGTGGAAGGCTCCGAGCATGCCGATGCGGTCCTTCCTGAAGTCGGCAGAGGCAACAAATCTACTGTCCGGCAAGCCGTTTGCCGTGTTCGTCGTGTGCCGTC
This sequence comes from Mycobacterium sp., assembly GCA_039935195.1. Lineage (GTDB taxonomy): Bacteria > Actinomycetota > Actinomycetes > Mycobacteriales > Mycobacteriaceae > Mycobacterium. Next base: position 10,540 of record JBDTKT010000108.1, on the reverse strand, counting down.
GATATTGGCTGGAAAACCTCACGGGGGTCCGCGAGCTCGCCCAGCAGCGGGGCGGAAAGTACGTCGACGAGGTTCACTTCACTTATCCGGGCGGTACTTTGCGCTCGATGCTGTCGCTGACCAGCTACCTGGGTAGCGGAATCTACCGCCGGCGCTACCTGGGCGTACGGATCCCGCCGACCAACGTGCAACCCGAGCAGTTGGAGCAGACCCGCAAGTTCGCCGCCGGACTGGCGGATCGACTGTTTCCCCGCGAACGGTAGCCTTGTCGGCTGTGCCCCGTTCATTCGACGTGTCGGTCGAGTCCTCCGTCAGCGTGGAGCAGGTTCATGCGGCATTCGGCGAACCGGATTACTGGCTGGCAAGGTTCGCGGCGTTCGGCGGCAACAAGACGCTGGATTCGCTGGATATCAGCCCGGACGGCACGGTGACGGTAGTCGTCAGCGAGGATCTGCGTCGTGGCGCATTGCCCGGGTTCCTGGCCAGGGTGTACCGCGGTGACCTCAACATCGTCAGCACCGAAGTGTGGGCGCCCGTTGTAGACGGGCAAGTCCGCGGGCAGGTCGCAATTGCGGTGACCGGTGCACCCGGGTCGGGCCGCGGCGATGCCGTGTTGGCACCGTCGGACACCGGTTCGCGGCTGAGCTTCGCGGGATTCGTTCAGTTCCAGGTGCCGTTGGTGGGCGGCACGATCGAAAGCTTCGTCGCCCGCGAGTTCGTCCAGGGAATACCGAAGATTCAGCGATTCACCAACACCTGGGTCGGTGAACATGCCTGACGCGCCGGCACCGGGTCCCGCGGCCGTACCCAGCACCGATGAGGCGCTGGCAAGGCTGGACATGCCACTGCAGCAGGCGATGATGACCCAGCGAGCGGTACGCCGCGTGCTTCCCGACCCCGTTGATGACACGTTGGTGCTCAAATGCATCGAGTTGGCGCTGCGCGCACCGACCGGCAACGACGGGCAGAACTGGGAGTTCATCGTCGTCAAGGATCGCCACGTCAAGGAGAACCTCGGCCGGCGCTACCGTCAGGCGTGGCGAATCCAGCGCGGTGTGGTGCTGCGGCGCGCGGTCGCCCGGGACGAGTCGATGGCCAAGATCGCCCGCGCGATTCAGTGGCAGGTCGACCACTTCGCGGAGATACCGGTGCTGGTGGTGGCGTGTCTGCGGCTGAGCGCCCAGGAAGGGCGCCTGCCGTTCGTGCGAATGCCGCATGTGGCCGAGTCGGCATACTGGGGATCGATCTATCCCAGTGTGCAGAACCTGTTGCTGGCCGCGCGCGCCATCGGCTTGGGCGCCTCACTGATCACCCTGCCGCTGTGGAACCAGTCGTCGGCGCGACAGATCCTCGGACTGCCGCGCGGGGTCACGCCGTGCTGCATCGTGCCGCTGGGTTGGCCACGCGGGCGTTACGGGCCGACCACCCGTAAACCGGTGGAACACGTGGCGCATCGAGATGCCTACGGCCACCTCGCCTGGCTTGATACCTGGCCAAGAAATCCACAGAATCCTTCTCATGGCGCGAATGAGTGATTGACCAGCGATTATCTAGGCTGTCCCGTTAGTGAGAGTGATGACACATAACAATTTTCGTGATTGATTCGCAACTTAACGCAAGATACGTTAAATTTGCTCAGCTCACGCCTTTGCGGCGTAACGACTTGTAGGGGGAACAGATGAAGGCGACTGCGCGTCAGCGTCAATACATGACGGCTGGAGTAGCATTGGCCGCCGCGAGCGTCCTTGCCGTCGCGCCGGTTACGCCGTGGCTGCCCGCGATGTCCGCCCTGAACCGCGCGGTGCGACTCACCGCCGGCGACTCGCTCATGAACGTTCCGATGAACCTGCTGCAGGACTTCTACAACATTCCGTATTACGAGGTTCAGGGCGCAAATGTGTTGGCCAGCTCGTTGTTCTGGACGGGCAACTGGTTCACCCCGAGCGCCACGAACATTTGGGGTGAAGATCCCGGTGACCCAGGCCATTTCATGGGACTCACCGACATGGCGATCCCGTTCCCAGAGATCTCCGGCGTCGATCAGCCCGAACTCGACCCGACCGCGCTGTCGAACGGAACCGCGGGTCTGGGACAGCAGCTGGCAATGCTGGCCGCCGTTGCGCTTCCGGTCAGCTCATCGTGCGATGCGATCAACTGCGGGACCGACGTCGCATCCATGGTCCCGACTTACCCCAACGCCACCGGGTTCACCGGGATCGATCGGGCACTGAACTTCCTGACGACGTCCAGCGGTGCGAACCAATTGCCGATGTTCGCAAACTGGTATAAGCCGGAGCCCCTGACTCAGATGCTGCAGCCGGGCGGATACACCTTCGCGACCGGCCCCGACACCCCCGGCAATGCCATCGCCGCCGGCATTGTCAACCCCGACGCGGGTGTGGGTGCCGGCGGGTCGGTGCCGACCGTGGTCAACGGCGTATCGATGCCGAGCGCTCCGGTGGACCCTGGCACCGGCCTGATTAACTATGGCGCGATACCGGGCCAGGACCCGGCCCAAGACGGCTTCGGATTCCCCGGGACCATCCAGGGCGCGACCGGCGAGAACCTGATGCCGTGGGCCGGTATCAACTTCCAGTTCAATCCATTGGGGCCGATCCAATCCTGGTCCGACAGTTTGATGGCACCGGTTGACATGAACGGCTTCCACTCGCTCGACCCCAATGCTCCGATGCAGGCCCTGCAGGCACTCGCCGCGGGAATGATCATCGACTTCAACACTAAAATTGCCGGCAGCCCCGCCTGTCTGGGGATGTGCCCGGATGCGAACACCGTGGACCTCGTCACTCAGATCAACCACTGGACCTCGACCACGAACCCCCTGATCAACACCTGGCTGGCGCAGAACGCTGCAAACGAGGCGAACGCCGCGACGATCCCTCAGGTCCACGCTGCCATCGCCGGTTTGCAGACCGGCGACTTCACCTTCAGCGCAGACCAGACGAACCAGATCCTGTCCTTCCTGAACGACATCGGCGGCCCCAACCTGGCGAGGCTTGCCGTCAACTCGGGCACGCTGACCGACCCGGGATTCCTGGGGCCCTGGCAAACCGGCGATCTGACCGGGGAACACGGGGGTTTCATTCCCCCAGGCATAGCTCCGGACGGAAGTGTGATTCCCGCCGATGGCCCGTTCAACGTCGCAGGTGACGTCGCCGGGTCGGAGTATGGCGGCTACAACACGACCGCAGCGCTGGTTGACTTCTTCAACTTGCTGGGTGGTCCGCAGGGGACCTTAGGGAACGAGCTTGCCGACATGTTCCCGGCCAGCTCGGCAGCCGACATGGTCTCATTGTTCTAGGGCCGTTTTACCGTCGCGGTCATGTCGGGTCCAGCGCACGCTGAGGCCCGACATGCCGGGTCGAGTTACGCTGCGGCGCAACGGCAGTCGGGACTCGAGTAGAGTCGTTGGCTGGGCGCAGCTTCCGCGCTCAGGCAAAAACGGCTCCGGGCGCGCCCGCGGAATCTCTGGTCGACCAGGTCATCACCACCGCACTCGATGCCATCGATGAGTCCGCTGGCACCCAGGTGCACAACTCGGGCGCGGTTGCCGACGGCGACTGCCAGCCGCACTCGGCGGCCACATCGTTGCGAAACTGTCGAATGCCGGCGACTTTATCCAGAAGGACGCACCCGCCGAGATGCGGCAACTGACGACGTTGACTGGTGATGTGTCTGCGCCACGGCTTTACGCGTGGACACCGGACCGCAGAATTAATCCCGGCCAAGATCGGCCGCGGATGCATCGCCTGGGGAAAAGATCAGCCAAATCCCCGACGCACCATTAAGTGCCGAGGCGCTTCATCATGATCCGATCCCACATCCGGTCGGTCAGTAGCCACCGGGTGAGCAGGGTGGCCTTTCCGGACGCCCCGACGATGTAGCGGGGCTTGGGGTTCTTCGCCTGGACGGCCCTGATGACTGCTCGGGCGACGGTGTCGGCGTCGATCATCACACCGCGCGCCTCGGTCAGCGCGCGGGCAGTCTCGGCGTAGCGGTGCTTGAAGTCGCCATACGGGTCATCGTCGTCGTACGGCGCCGCCTCGTCCAAGAGGGCTGCGCCGAACCGTGTCCGCACCCCGGTCGGGTCGATCAGCGCGACGCGCACCCCGAACTGTTTTACTTCGGCCCGAAACGCCAGCGACAACGCCTCGACACCGTATTTGGTGATGTGATAGGCGCCGGCCCCCGGGGAGGTGAACCGGCCGGCGGTGCTGCCGATGTTGACGATGATGCCGGTCCGTCGAGCCCGCATGCCGGGCAACACGGCCTGCGACACGTGCAGCATCGCCACCACATTGGTCTCGAAGAGGTCGCGCATGTCGCTCAACGCCACCTGTTCGAGCGGGAGGGAAAGTCCGAAGCCCGCGCTGTTGACGACGACGTCCACCCCGCCGTGGTCGGTGTCGATCTCCTCGACCAGTCGCTCCACGGCCGCCTCGTCGGTGACGTCGAGGGCGCGCGCCTGCAGGCCCCGTAATCGCAGGGCGTCGAGAGCGTCGGGGTTGCGGCCGACGGCGAACACCCGGTAGCCCTGGTCGTGCAGCCGGTGGGCGGTGGCCTCCCCGATGCCGCTCGTCGCCCCGGTGATCAGCGCTACCGGCTTGTTCGTCATCCGATCAGGTTTCAGAAGAACGAGGAGAACTCGGTTCCCGCGCCGGGCAGGTATGCGTTGAGATCCCCAAGTAGCGTGCTGAACGACGACGCTTCCGCCTCTGCGGACGGCGGCACCAGGCCGATCACCGTGGAACCCGACTGCAGTCCGGCGAGGTCGGGCAGGTACGGGTAGAGATTCGGCAGCTGGGATGCCGGCAGCATGCCCAGGTCGACCTGGAAGGCTGTCATGCCCTGCTGCGCCCCGAGTTGAAGATTGTGGGCGACGATGCTCCAGTCGATATTCGGGTTGGTGAGGGTTACCGGGCTGGTGACGTCTACCGGGGCGGACCGGTCGTAGCCCAAGTCCACCAGCACCCGCAGGTCGGGTTGGATCAGATCGGCAAACGCCGGCCCAACGACGGGGGTCGCGCGTAGCCCCTCCAGCAGCGGCAGATTCTGGGTCGGGATCATGTAGTAGTCGGTGTTGCCGTCGTAGCCCGGAGACGTTGGCTGCTGCACGGCGTCCGCCAATGCGGAGGTGAGAGCCGAGGATGTCAACGGCGTCGGCCAGCCGGGAAGCAAGAAGGGGTGCAGGTACAGGTAGGCGTCGAGCGCGTTTGCGTCCGCCAGCAGATTCAGCGGGTACCGCGGGAAGTCCGACGCGCTGCTGTACTCAAGGCTGTAGATGTCGGTGTGGTAGATACTGTCCGCGGGGGTCGCAGGTAGATCAGAGCTGGATGGGAAGCTTGTGAAAAACCCGCCGTTGGGCTTGTTGAGATCTTCGATCAGCACGAATTGCAGCTGGCTCGGATCGGGTTGGTCGCCGGGCGCCAGCGCGGCAAGGTTGACCATCTCCTGGGTGGCGATCGCGGCGCTCATCGAGTAGCCCACCACCACCACGTTGTTTCCATCTTCGATTTGCTGGCCGAGCGCTGTGTGCAGGTCCGCGACGCCCTGGGTGATCCCCTGCCCGTAGTCGGTCTCGGGCGTGGTTATGGCGATGGGGTTGTAGCCGGGGAACACCGGTTGCCCGTCAAAGAGGGGGTTGGTGGGATCGACGAAATGGTTCATCACTTCGGTGATGTACGACGGTTCCGGCGTCGGCTGGAAAGCGGAACCCATGATCAGCGCGGTGTTCTCTCCGAACGCGGAAGCAGCGTTGAGCAGGGACGCCACACTCAACAGCCCGGCGCAGCCGCCCGCCAACATTCCAGCACCCAACCAACGGCTACCAACGGTTGTCATCGATCCTCAATTCATCTCGCGGCGCGTCACGGCAACGATCGGGCTCAGCGTGCGAATAAGTCTTGGATGTCCGAAGACACCCCCCTGTAGCCTCTCCAACCTAGGCCGGTACATCTTTACCTAACAGAATGCTGCGTGTCCAATGAATGGGGCGGGTAAGGTCAGCGCGTGGCTCTTCCTGCGCCGGGCGACGACCGGGCGGCTATCGTCACCGGTGCGTCGTCGGGCATCGGCGCGGCTATCGCACTTGAGCTTGCGAGGCGCGGCCATCAGGTGGTGTTGGTAGCCCGCAACGCCGATCGCCTGCACGCGCTCGCGGGGACTTTAAGTCCGCGAGCGCATGTCCTGCCCGCCGATCTATCCCGCCCGAGTGACCGTGCAGCACTACCGGGCCGGGTCGCGGCACTGGGCCTGGTGCCGGACGTCTTGATCAACAACGCCGGACTGTCGACTCTGGCTCCCGTGGCGGCATCGGTGCCAGGACAGCAACTCAACTTGGTTGAGGTTGATGTCGCAGCGGTGGTCGATCTGTGCAGCAGGCTCGTGCCGGCAATGGTGGACCGGGGCCGCGGTGCCGTGCTGAACGTGTCGTCGCTGGCCGGATTCAGCCCACTGCCGGAGCAAGCCGTATACGGTGCTGCCAAGGCATTTGTTCTGTCCTACACTGAGAGCCTGCGCATCGAGTTGCGCGGCACCGGTGTCACCGCCACCGCGCTGTGTCCGGGACCGGTCGCCACCGGGTTTGATGAAGTGGCCGGGTTCAACGAGGGGGAGCGTCAAGCCGTGTTACCCGGCGTCATGTGGAAGTCCACTGATGAGGTCGCACGGGCCGGGATCGATGGGCTGGCAGCGAACAAGGGCGTCGTCATCCCGGGCCTCGTGAATCGACTCGCTGCGGTGTTTTGTCGGGTGGTCCCGCACGAGACGTTGCTGCCCTTCCTCGCACGACGTACGCCACTGACGAGGCGCGCCCGCGGACACCGTGTGGTTGAATCGCGATGACATTCGGATTCTTGCCCAAAGCAGCGCCCCAGTCCCGGCGCGCGGGGGATAACGCCATGCTCGAGGTTATCGACAAGGGGTGCGTCAGTGAGTCGCATCCTGCCCCGTTGCTCTTTGTCCACGGAGCCTGGCATGCCGCCTGGTGCTGGGATGAACATTTCCTCGGGTATTTCGCCGATAAGGGCTATCACGCTCTGGCGGTCAGTTTTCGTGGCCACGGCAACAGCCTGACTGACAAGCCCCTGCGGGCCTGCTCGGTTGCTGACTACGTCGAGGACGTCAGTACCGTAGCCGCGGGCCTGCCTGCGCCGCCGGTGGTGATCGGTCACTCCATGGGCGGTTTTATCGTGCAGAAATATCTGGAGTCGCATGAGGCGCCGGCCGGTGTTCTGCTGGCCTCGATTCCCCCACAGGGAAACTACGGGTCAAGTCTGCGCTGGCTGAGGCGACACCCGGGGCATGCGTTGAAGATGGCGGCTACGGGTAAAACGTTGCCTTATATCAACACCCCACAGCTCGCCCGCGAGAAATTCTTCTCCGCGCACACACCGGAGGCCGACGTTCTCAGGTGCGCCGCGCGGCTTCAAGACGACAGCACACGGGTTAGCCTTGACTGCTTGGCGCTCAGTCTGCCCCGGCCCAAGCGGATCACGACGCCGCTGCTGGTCTTGGGAGCCGAGCAGGACGGCGCGCACACCCAAAAAGAAGTACGCGCCACGGCACGCGCCTACCACACCGAGGCGGAATTCTTCCCCGACATGGGGCACAACATGATGCTCGAGCCCGGGTGGCTCGCCGTCGCCGACCGAATTCACACCTGGCTGGGCACCCGCGGTCTCTGAAACGGTCGGGGTTCGAGGAATCCGACATCAGAGCATGCTTGGCGTTGTTCCGTTGTTCCGTTGTTCCGTTGTTCCGTTGATCCGTTGGTCTGGAGGGAAGGTGTCCGGACCGTCACAGTTCCACGTGGATCGCGGCGCCCCGTCGGGGCAACGCTCAATCCTTGGTGAGGTCGAAGATGCGGTAGGTGATTTCGTCACGTTCCAGGTCGCGGTAGAACCACGAACCCTCCACTACCGCGAATTCGCGGCCGATGCGACGCAAGAAGAACGGCAGCCGATTGTTGATCAGTTCGTTGGAATGCGCAGAGTTCTTACTCAGCCCGCGGACGACTTCCTTGCTGATGATCCGCTCGTTGACCAGGCGCAGCGGAGGCTTCGCCAGCGTTGACTGCCAGGCCGGGATGTCGTCCTTGGCCCGGAAGTCGGCGTGCAGGAAATGCCCGCCGGGCCGCAGCACCCGCCCTACCTCGCCGACGAAACGCGCAAAATCGGGGTAAATGTGCGAGGCCTCGACGTTGATGACCGCGTCGAAGGACTCGTCAGGGAACGGCATGTCCTGCGCGTCACCCTGCACGAAATCCAGACCGGGCGCTTGATGCCGGGTTTTGCAGAAGGCGACACCTTCCGGGTTGAAGTCGAGTCCGGTATACGACGCGGGTTTCAGCGTCCGGGTGAGGTACGACGCCCCGCCTCCGTGGCCACAGCTGACCTCCAGCACCTTTTTGCCGGCGAGCTCAACCTGGGTCGCGGTCTGGTGGTAGAGCTGGATGGAGTATCGGTTGGGTTCGTCCACCGCGTCGAGCGCCAGGCCCAGCGGCGGGTCCTGCTCGTAGCCCCAGTTCAGGAAGACGACATCGTCTTGCCCCATTCGACGGGTCATGTATGGGTACCAGTATTTGAAGGCCCGCTTGTAGAGCGGCAGTGCCGAGATACGGTAGACCAGATCCGAACCGACTTTGTCTAGGGTCTCAGATACCGATGTGCGAACCATGCTGAAAGTATGGCACGGCAGCTAACGGGATGAGGCGCGGGCCGGTAGCTGAGCGCGCTGCGGTTCCCCGCGATACCGCGACGGGCGGCCATCCAACCTGCAGATTCGCCACATCGCCAAAGCAATCGGGTTCATCAGACCCAGTTCGTGGCAGAGCATCCGGATGTCGGCGAACATGTCCCGCAGCGCCTGACGCGAGCTGGGCGTACCCGAGAACAACGCCCTGCGTACCGACCGTGGAATGCCGAACATCCTGAAGAAGCTCCGTGGCGGTACGACCATCGCCTGGCTGAGCAACCGCATGACCGCCGGTACATACAGGGACAGCAAGAACCGGTTGATCCACCATGTGCGCGGGACACGCTTGCGCAGGTATTCGTCGGCGAACGAGATGTGGCGGGCCTCTTCGGCTACGTGAATGGCGATCACGTTTGCCACGATCGGATGCACCAGCGTGCCCTCACGCAACACGGCTTTCTGCATGTGGTCGAACGGCACCTCGCCGGCCAGGACGCCAAAGAAAAACGTGTTCGACAGCGTGCCGGAGCCCAGCGAGACCAGCGGCGACACCGAACGCAACCATCGCGGCATGCCCGGAACGTCATCCCGGATGCGATTCACCAGCTCCTGAAACATCAGAGTGTGATTGCACTCCTCGATGGCTTCGTGCAGGCAGTAGCGGTACTCGGGAGAGCCGTTCGGCACCCGGAAGGTGTATTGCATCAGGCCGCGGACCAGGATGCTTTCAAACTGCACGCCGACCTTGGCCATGTTGGCCTGACGCCACATCCCGATCGCGATCTGCTTCTCCAACGGCTGCGCCCGGTACCACGGGTGTTGCCCGAGTGGATCGGTCGCCGCCAGGACCCAGCGCGGGTCGTTGGGCGTGACCGCGAACTCCGGTGCGGCCCAGTCGATATCGGTGTACGGGTTGAAACTTCGATGCACCGAGTTCTCAGACAACCTGGTGAGGGTCGCAACGTAGGCGGCGTCGTCGCTGACGTCCATGCTGCGCCGCCGCCGCTTGCGGACACCGACCAGTAGCACCGCGCCGATCATGATCAGTACGCCGGACAGTGTCCAAGAAGGGTCAGTTAATCCGATCAGCATCCCAAACCGCCTTTCGACCACATCGTCCCGTACCAAAGCCGCATACCACTGTGATCAGGCTGCCCGGACTACCGGCAAAGTAGTAAGAATTCGCCCCGTTCCAGAGCGCGACTGCAACGATCTGGCGATATAGCAGCGATCGGACCTGTATGATCTCGAATCCGCTGGCCAGTAAGCGTCGTTCATCCGACGCACCGGTGCGGTACCGTCTCTAGTCTATGGATACGCAGCAATTCGACGCGGTCATCGTGGGGGCTGGTTTTGGGGGAATCGGCGCTGCGATCCAGCTCAACCGACTCGGTTATGACAACATTCTGATCGTCGACCGCGAGGACGACCTGGGCGGAACGTGGCATGTCAACCGCTATCCGGGCCTGTGTGTCGATCAACCGTCGACCACCTACTCCTACTGGTTCGAGCCGAACCCGTACTGGTCGCGACTGTTCGCGCCAGGTACTGAAGTCAAACGGTATGCGGAGCATGTGGCCGACAAGTACGACGTGCGACGCCAGATGCGGTTCAACACCACTGTCGAAGGCGCCCGATGGGACGAGGACGCCAAGGTCTGGCGGGTGGCCCTTGCCGGCGGTGAAACGCTCAGCGCGCAGTTCTTGGTGGCCGCAACCGGGTTTCTCTGCCAGCCGCGAATGCCGGACATCCCCGGTATCGATACGTTCGGTGGGCGCATCATCCACACCGCCGCCTGGGATGCCGACTACTCGTTGGCGGGGCGTCG
>JBDTKT010000107.1:0-12063 GCA_039935195.1 Mycobacterium sp. | reverse complement strand
GAACGTGACGGCCTTTTTCGTCCCGGAGTCGTAGGTGAACGACTTGTACCAGGTGGACGGCTGCGGCCCGCCGATATCCTGAAAGATCTTCAGAACCACACTCTGGGTGGCCCCGGGGGTGCCGCCGGGGGTACCGCTCTGGGTGCCGCCGGACGCCGGCCCGGACCGGTGCTGCTCGACAGTGGCGTCCATTTCGTAGGGCATGTCGCGCAATCCGGGCGACTTGGCGACGGTGACGAACCCGTCGCGGTTCTGCACCAGGTAATCGGTGAGGGCCTGCTGGTCGGCGTAGTCGACCGGGAACCGCATGTCCAGGTTGTAGCCGGGGGTGGCCGTGTGGACGTGACACAGCTGGCCGGCTTCGATCGTCCCGCCCAGTTCGGCGCAGGGCGGAGCGGCGGAAGCCGGGCACACACCCAGCCAGCCGCCCGCCAGTCCGCTCGCCATAACGGCGGCTACCAGAATGCGCATCGTCGAATTGTCTCGCTTTATCTCGCTTGGTCCCGCAAGAAGAAATCTCGTTGAAGCCGACAGCCTACCGGGCCACTCAGCGCGACGGACGGCAGACGAACGCAATCGCACGCGCGGCTGTCCCCGACCCGATCCGGGTGATCACGACCGACAGTGGCAGCCGCCCGCGCAGCCGCAACCGCCGGCGCAGCCCATCCGGGTCGGCCTGGACGCCGGGCACACCGCGGACCAGGATTTCCAGCGCGCCGCAGTCCAGTGCCGACAGTGCCTGCCGGAGCCGCTTCTCGCTGTAGGCGATCTGCTCGACCACCTCGAAGCCGCGCAGCCCCACCGGGAGTCGGTCGCCGGACAGATAAGCGATGTTGGGGTCGAGCTGCCACAGCCCGTGTCGCGCGCCATAGTGGCGGACCAGCCCGGCGCGCACCACCGCGCCGTCCGGGTCGATGATCCAGCGGCCGACGCCCCGGACGTCGCAGTCGTCGGGCTCGGCATCGGTGATCTGCTCGTCGCGATCCAGGATGCTGGCGCGACGGCCGATGCCGGGTTCGGTCAGCCCGCGCGACCACAGGCAAGCCTCCCGCACCGCGCCGCGCCACGACGTCACTTCGATCTCACCATCAAATCCCAGCAGTCGAACTTTCTCGAAATCGATTCCGGGTGCGCACTTTACGACGGTGTCACGGTCGCGGTAGGTGTCCAGTAATCCGTCCAGGGCGGGCTGGTAGTCCCGCGGGTCGAAGCGCCGGCGCCCCCCGCTGCGCCGCGCCGGGTCGGCCAGGACCACCGTGCCGGCGGTGATCGGGCGCAGGGCATCGGCGCGGGCCAGGTCTACCCCGCCAGCCGGGCCACAGCCCAGGTTGTGTTGCGCCATCGCCAGCCGCACCGGGTCGAGGTCACTGCCCAGCACCCGGTCGGTCGACTCGCGCAGCGCCGCCAGTTCGGTGCCGATCGAGCAGGTCACGTCGTGCACCACGGCACCGGTCAGCCGCCGGGCCCGGTGTAAGGCCACCGGCGCGGCAGTCGCCTGCTGCAACGCATCGTCGGTGAACAACCAGTTCGACACGTCACCCAACCCGGCCAGTTTTGTCGTGGCCCGGCGCCGCAGCAGCGTCGTCTCCACCAGCACCGGCGCGCGATCGGAGAAACGGGCACGCAGCGCGGCGATGTCCGCGAGCAGGGTGAGGTCGGTCAGCGCGTAGCCGGCGACCTCCCGCAGCGCCGCCGTACCGGTATCCGACCGCAGATAGCCGACGTCGGCACCACTGAACTCGAAGTTCAGGAGGGCTTAACCCCGGTGACCATCACGTTGTAGAACCAGCCCTTCTGCACCACGTGTCGCAACACGTTCACGTCCAGCCAGCTCAGGGCCGTCCAGCCGCCGAACGCGAACCTCGCCCAGCCCCAGCCGAGCTTCCCCGGCGGCACCGTCGACTCAAAGGTGCGCACCGGCCACCCGAGCATCGCGGCGGTGAACTCCTCACTCACGGTGCGAATCTGCACGGCGCCGGCATTGACGGCCATGTTCTCCAGGTCTTTCGGGTCAAAGGTATGCAGGTCGACCACCCACTCCAGGGCCGCCGCCCGCGAGCTTTCGTCGAGTTCAGCCTGCGGACGGCGCCAGCTGCCCAGCCCAGGCAGCTTCATCGCCCGGATGGTGACGTTCCAGGTCAGGTTCGCCAGCGCCCGCGCGTAGCCATTGCCGACGGTGGTCGGCTCGCCTGCGAACACAAAACGGCCACCCGGGCGCAGCACCCGCAGCACCTCGCGCAACGACAGCTCAACATCCGGAATGTGGTGCAGCACAGCATGGCCGACCACCAGATCGAAGGTGTCGTCATCGTAGGGGATGCCCTCGGCGTCGGCGACGCGGCCGTCGATGTCCAGGCCCAGCGCCTGCCCGTTGCGGGTGGCGACCTTGACCATGCCGGGCGACAGGTCGGTGACCGAGCCGCGCCGCGCCACCCCGGCCTGGATCAGGTTGAGCAGGAAGAAGCCGGTTCCGCAGCCCAACTCCAGCGCGCGGTCGTAAAACGGCTCGCCAGTACTTCTCCGTTTCGAGGCGGGCACGATCGCATCGAACCGGCCGCGAGCGTAGTCGATGCAGCGCTGGTCGTAGGAGATCGACCACTTCTCGTCGTAGCTCTCGGCCTCCCAGTCGTGGTAAAGCACCTGGGCGAGCTTGCTGTCGCGCCAGGCCGCTTCCACCTGCTCGGCGGTGGCGTGCGGGTTCGGCGCCGGGTCGGTAGTCATGGTGGATCAGCCTATCCGCAGTTCAGGGCGGCGGGCGCAGCGCCCACCGCGGCTCAGATAGGCGCCACGAGGTCGCCGACCGATTCGGCCGCCGACTGGCCTGCGACCCCGGTGCCGTCGCCCAGCGCCCCGGTGAGACTGTCGATCACCGCCTGCGGGAAGCGGGCCAACGCCGCGGTCACCTCGTCGAACCCGTTCTGCAGCGCGGCGCTGATCGTCGCCGGGTCGCCACCCTGCAGCGCCTCCCAGATATGCCAGGACGCCATCTGCGGTGCGGTGTTCAGGTCACGCCAGTCGACGAACAGCGAGGTCAGCAGGTCTGGCGTCTGCGGGACCGCCTGCCCGTCGTAACTGACCAGCGTCCAACCGTCGGTGGGGTTGCCCTCGATCACCACCTCGCCGGTATTGGACAGCGGACTGTGCGTATCGATCAGCTCCTTGAGGACAACTGAGAAATCGGGGTTCTTGACGTTCATCAGCGTCCAGGTAGCGATCGTTCCGGCGTGCGAAAACGCGACGTCGGTCATGTCGGCGTTGCCCGAGACACTGCCGTTGTAGATCGTTTGAATAGCCTCGTTGACGCGGTCCTCGAACGCCATCCCGTTGGGGTCCAGGGTGGAGCCCAACTCCGGCACGCCGTAGACGCCCAGGATCCACATGAGCGAAGGCAAGATATAGCCGATTTCTGTGAACGTGTTTAGCGGTGCGCCGTCTAAGACGCCGGCATCGATCTCGTTGAGCCCAGGCAATACCTGCGTGTCCATCCCCAGCAGCTGAGCCAACGGCGCTGCGGTCTCCTGGGTACGGATGAGTTCCGAGGCGTAGATACCGTCGATCCCACCCGGGAATTCCGCCAGGATCACCGGCGCGACGTCGTGTGCCTGTTGATCGCCAAGATCGGTGAGCGCAGCACCGGGTGGCGTGGTGCCGAGGATGCCTTCCACGTTGTCCACCGATTGGCCGTGCCGCACCAGATCCAGCGTCAGTTTCCCGGCGGTCAGTTGGACGCCGAGCGCCTGAAAATCGGGCAACGGTGCTGCCACCGGGGTGACGGCGATGACGCCGGCGCCGACGAGGACCACCCCGGCAGTGATCCACGGACGGTTGGCAAGCTGCTGCACGGCTCCCCCTCTCGCTAGCGACTTCGCTGTGACGAACCTCACGAACTGATGTGCACGTTAGCAGCGAGCTGATAAATGACCGAAAGAAACCCAGGTCTTTCAAGGGATCCGGCACACTGCCGTGCGACAAGTACGCGTCACCTGCGGCCATGCCTGCACCATCGCTGCGGCCGGGTTGCCGCCGGGCAGCTATCGACCGTCGGTGTTGACACCAACGCTGGCGGCGAACACCTCGACGTAGCGGCGGCGGTCGGCGGCCTCCCGCTCGGCCCCCGTCAGCACGCCGACGTCGTTGATTGCGGCCTTGACCGCGGCCAGCGCCGGCGCCGGGGTGTCGACGAAGCGGCCGGCCCACGCCATCGCCGCGTCGTAGACCCCGTCCGGGGCAACCATGTCATCGATTAACTGCAGCGCCAGCGCTTCCTCTGCGTGGAAGAACCGACCGCTATACGCCAACTCTTTCGCGCGGCTCACCCCGACGGTGCCGGTCAGCCGTGCCAGGCCACCCCCGTCCGGGATGAGTCCGGCCAGGATCTCGGTCGCCCCGAACCTGACGTTGTCGCCGCTGACCCGCCAGTCCGCGGCCAGCGCCAGCGAAAGCCCGGTGCCCAGGGCATACCCCGTAACGGCCGCTACCGTCGGTTTCGGGATCGCAGCCAGCGCCTCGACAGCGTCGTGCCGCACCCGCGCGAACGTCTCCGCCTCGGCCGGGATCAGGGTGCGCAGTTCCGGGATATCGTCGCCGGCGCAGAAGATCTCATGGCCGCCGAACAGAATCACCGCGGCGATATCGTCGCGGCGCGACACTGCGGCGGCCGCCGCGGCGATTTCCCGGTAGACCTGCCGGGTCAGCGCGTTGGCCGGTGGGCGCGACAACACCAGGGTGCCGATACCTGGGTGTTCGGCGTTGACTCGGACATCGACGAACTCGCTCACAGTCGCCACTCCGGGGGCAGACCGTTCGGCCGCTGGCGCATCGCCTCGTTGTAGCGGTCGGAATCGAAGAACTCGAGCACCCAGTTGTCGCCGTCACGATGCAGGTCCGGCTGTACCGCCGCGATCTGGCGTTGCACCGCCAACACCTCGGCGACGGTGTGCCCGGCCAGCGAGTCCAGTTGCGTCCAGGTCGGCGGCAGTAGCAGGTTGCGACCCGCAGAGAAATCCTGGATTGCGAGATCCGGCGTGGTCCACGCCGCACGGTCAGATTCAGTATTTTCGCCGTCGGCGCGCTGACCGGCAGGCAGGGCGCCGACGAAGAAGTAGGTGTCGTAGCGACGGGTACGCTCGGCCTCCGGCGTCACCCAGTTCGCCCACGGTCGCAGCAGGTCAGCGTGCAGCACCAGGTGTTCGGCCCGCAGGAAATCAGCGAACGATAGTTCGCCGGCGGCCAGCGCACGGCGGGAGTCCCGGTACACCGATGCATCGGCGACGACCCGGTCCGAGTCGTCGGCGGCTCCGGCGAACAGCACCCCGGATTCCTCGAAAGTCTCCCGGGCGGCCGCGCACACCAGTGCCGCGGCCAGATCGGTGTCGATGCCGAAACGCTGCGCCCACCACGCCGGATCCGGTCCGGCCCAGGCGATCTCAGCGGTGCGGTCACGCTCGTCGACGCCACCGCCGGGAAACACCATCACCCCGGCGGCGAACTCCATGGCGGCGTGACGCCGCATCAGGAACACGTCCAGGCCACTGGACCCCGCGTGCCCGTCGCGAACCAGCATCACGGTCGAGGCCGGCCGCGGCGGCAGCGGCGATATCGGTGGGGTCGTCATGTGCGCCTCCGGTGGGCCGCCCGGGGCCGGGCTCTGCGGGCGAAATAACGCCCGTCGATGACGTCGACCGCGATCGACTGGCCGAACGCGGCCGAGAGGTTTTCGGCGGTCAGCACGTCGCTGAGCAATCCGGCGGCGACGACCTGCCCCTCGGCCAGCAGCAGGCAGTGGCTGAACCCGGGTGGGATCTCCTCGACGTGGTGAGTGACCAGCACGATCGCCGGCGCGTCCGGGTTGGCGGCCAGATCGGCCAACCGCGCGACCAACTCCTCACGTCCGCCCAGGTCCAGGCCGGCGGCGGGCTCGTCGAGCAGCAACAGTTCCGGGTCGGTCATCAGCGCTCGGGCAATCATCACCCGTTTGCGCTCACCCTCGGACAGGGTGCCGAAGTTGCGATCGGCCAGATGCTCGGCGCCCAGGCTCTCCAGGATGTCGATCGCCCGGTGGTGATCGACGTCGTCATAGCGTTCCCGCCAGCGGCCCAGCACCGCGTAGCCGGCCGAGAGCACGAGGTCACGGACGGTCTCCTCCCCCGGTATCCGCTGTGCCAGGGCCGATGAACTCAGGCCCACCCGGGCGCGCAGTTCGGTGGTGTCGACCCGGCCCAACCGTTCGCCGAGCACGTGTGCCACACCCGAGGACGGGTGTTCGGTCGCGCCGGCGATCCGCAGCAGTGATGTCTTGCCGGCCCCGTTGGGTCCGATGACCACCCAGCGCTCATCGAGTTCGACCGCCCAGTCCACCGGGCCGACCAGTACCCGTCCGTCCCGGCACAACGAAACACCCTCGAAGTTGATCAGCAGATCGGGGTTGGCCGCGTCTGGAGATTCGGGGCGTCCGGTTTCGGGCACTCAACCATGGTGCCGTACCCCCCGCGGGCAGACGCGAACGCCCCCGACTCCCGATGGTTTTGAGAACCTTCACGGCCGCCTGCCGATGAACCGCCGCGTCTGCGCTCAGTCGGTATTACCGTGCGTGACGATCCCGGCCTCGATATCCGACATGGAGGTGGTCAGGTCGGGCCGCATCAGAGATCGAGGGTCAGCCGGCCACCGGGCGCCGCCCGGGATACGCAGACCAGCATCATGCCGCCGTCGCGTTCCGGGATCGTCAACAGGGTGTCGCGGTGGTCGACGTCGCCGTCGAGGACCCGAGTGCGACACGTTCCGCAGAAGCCCTGCTGACACGAGTACGGCGTGGTCACCTCGGCCCGGCGCAGGGCCGCGAGCAGGGTTTCCTCGGCGCCGACCCGGACGGTGGCACCCGACGACGCAACGGTGACCTCGAACTCGGTGCCGTCGAGCACCGGGGCGGCGGCGAAGCGCTCGAAGTGCAGTTCGACGTCGGCGCGGCCAGCCAACTCGGCCCGGATCGCGGTCAGCATCGGCGCAGGGCCGCAGGCGTACACCGCGGTGTGGTCCGGGCAGTCGCCGAGCAGTTCCGCGGCGGTGGGGATGCCGCATTCGTCGTCGGTGCGGACATCGACCCGGCCGCCGTAGCGGGTGAGTTCGTCGATGAACGGCAGGCTGTCGCGGCTGCGGCCGGCGTAGCTCATCGACCAGTCCGCACCGAGACGCTCGGCCTTGTTCAGCATGGGCAGGATCGGCGTGATGCCGATCCCCCCCGCGATGAACCGGAACCGCCGGGCCGACGAGCCGTAACCGGGGACCGTCAGCGGAAAAGCGTTACGCGGACCGCTGGAAGTCACCGCCGAGCCGACGGGGAGAGCGTCGTGCACCTCGATCGACCCGCCGCCGCCGTCGGGTATGCGCCGGACGGCGATCCGGTAGGCGTCGGTAACCACCGGATCACCACACAGCGAGTACTGCCGGACCAGTCCGCTGGGCAGGTGGACGTCCAAATGCGAACCCGCACGCCAAGGTTCGAGCGGGCCGCCGTCAGCGGCTATGAGCGTCAGCGCCACAACATTCTGATCGTGGGCGACCACCTGCCGGTCGGCCACGGTCAACGTGACGGTGCGGTCCACATGGCGCGGCTCGGCCATGTCCCGGATGGTCCCGGTCATCCGCCACACGCCCGTCACGGTGGCGTCGAGCAGACCGAGGAACGTGTCGTGGCGCGAGCGTCCCGACAGGCTCGGCGGCACCCGGCCGAAGCGGTCCCGCAGCGACATCAGAGATGCGCCGCCCGGGCTGCTGGGGAGCGCGCCAGATAGGCGACCGCCTGCGCGGTCGAGCCCATCCGTTCGGGCGTGAACCCCGGCCGAAAGTACATCAGGGTGTTGGAGCCGAACAGCTTGCTGTATTTGGGAAGCAGGCCGAGCTTCGAGTCGCGCATGCGGAGCCGCTGGACCTTCCACCAACCGACGTCAAGGTTCGGGTCGGCCTTCATCAGAAACGTGGCCCCGCGCTCAAAGAACGTGTAGATACCGATCATGGCCATCACCATCGCGCCGATGCGGTCGATGTAGCTGTCGTGGAAGTAGACGGCGACGTCGTGGGCGACGCTGCGGTGCTCGACCTCTTCGCTGCCATGCCAGCGGAACACGTCGGCCATGGTCGGGTCGGCGCCGTGCTCGTCCCAGGTGCAATTGAGGGCGAAGTCACCCATCACCGCGGTGTAGTGCTCGAGGGCGGCGATGAACCAGAGCCGATCGCACAGGTGGTTCATCCGGCGTTTGGGGTCCTTCGACGTCGAGGGGGCGAGCACCTTAGTGAAGACGTACTCCATCTGCTCGATCATCGGAGTCGGGTCGATGCCCCGCTGCGCCAGGAAATCGTTCAGTAGGCGTTCGTGGACCTCGGCGTGTGCACCTTCCTGGCCGATGAAGCCACGCATGCTCTCGGCGAGCTTCGGATCATCAACCAACGGGAGGGCCTCGTTGTACGTGGCGACGAACCAGCGCTCCGCCGCGGGCAGGATCAGATTCAGCAGGCTGATTACGTTCGAGGCGACGGGATGGCGCGGAATCCAGTGCAGTGGCACGTCGGAGACGTCGAAGTGCACCTTGCGCGCCTGGATCTGAACGGGACCGGGTTCGAACTCGTCGAGCAGCCATTGCGGGTTCGTCATGGTGAACTGTCTACCGGACGCGGCCGCGTAGCGCGACCGGCCCAGATTGCCGGCGCTACCCGGGCGGGATCTCCACCCGGCGCAGCACCCCGTCGATCGCGTCGGCCGCCTCGATCTCGGCGCGGGTGACGCCGAGAAAGAACAGCACCGTGTCCAGGTAGGGGTAGCTCAACGACGCGTTGGCCACCTCGCGGACCACCGGTTTGGCGTTGAACGCCACGCCCAGGCCGGCCGCGGCCAGCATGTCGATGTCGTTGGCACCGTCACCGACGGCGACGGTCTGCTCCATCGGCACCCCGACCTGCTCCGCAAAGTGCCGCAGCGCCTCAGCCTTCCCCGCCCGGTCGATGATCGGACCGACCACCCGACCGGTGAGCTTGCCGTCGACGATCTCCAGTTCGTTGGCCGCGATGAAATCCAGCTTCAGCTCGGCCGCCAGCGGTTCGATCACCCGCCGGAAGCCGCCCGACACCACACCACACTGAAAACCGAGCCGCTGCAACGTGCGCAACGTGGTGCGGGCGCCCGGGGTCAGCTCAACCTGGCCGGCAACCTCGTCGAGCACCTCGGCGGGCAGGCCCGCCAGCGTTGCCACCCGCTGGTGCAGCGACGCGGCGAAGTCCAGTTCGCCGCGCATCGCTGCCTCGGTGACGGCGGCAACCTGCTCCAGTGCCCCCGCCCGCGCGGCCAGCATCTCGATGACCTCGCCCTGGATCAGCGTGGAGTCGACGTCGAACACGATCAGCCGCTTGGCACGCCGGGCCAGACTGGTGTCTTCCAGCGCCACATCAACACCCTGCTCGGCAGCAACCCGGCTCAGCGCGGACTGCAACTGATCGCCCATCCCCGGCGGCACCGTGACGCGCAATTCCAGGCCGGTGACCGGGTAGTCGGACACGCCGCGGATGACGTCGATGTTGACGCCGAGCCCGGCTACCTCCCGAGCCAGCACACCGAACGTCGCGGCGGTGATCGGTCTGCCGAGCACCACGATGGCGTGGGTCGACGGTTGGGAGATGATCGGCAGATCGTCACTGCGTTCGATGGTGACATCCAGGCCGACCCCGTGAATGGCCGCCTCGACTTCGCCCCGGAATGCCGTCCCGTTGGCCACCTCCGGCGTCGTGGAGAGCAGTACCCCCAGCGTCAGTCGGCCCCGGATCAATACCTGTTCGACGTTGAGCAACTCAATCTGATGCCGCGACAACACCCCGAAGAGCGCCGACGTCACACCCGGCTGATCAACGCCGGTGACGGTGATCAGCACCGACACCTTGGACGGACTCAAGCCGTACTCACCCCCAGCGGCCACCCGGGCGAACCGGGTGCCACCGCACACCGTGCGGGTTCATCAGACCGACGACGCCTCGTGGACCTCGTCGCCGGGGCGGCCGATGTGCGCCTCGGCACGCAAGCGGTCCACCATGTGCGGGTAGTGCAGCTCGAACGCCGGTCGCTCCGAACGGATCCGGGGCAGCTCGGTGAAGTTGTGCCGCGGCGGCGGGCAACTGGTCGCCCACTCCAGCGAGTTGCCGTAGCCCCACGGGTCGTCGACGGTGACGACCTCGCCGTAGCGCCAGCTCTTGAACACGTTCCAGGTGAAGACGATCATCGACGCACCCAGGATGAACGACCCGATCGTTGAGACGATGTTGAAACCCTGGAAGCCGTCGGTGGGCAGGTAGTCCGCGTAGCGACGCGGCATGCCCATGTTGCCCAACCAGTGCTGGATCAGGAACGTGGTGTGGAACCCGATGAAGGTCAGCCAGAAGTGCAGCCGGCCCAGCCGCTCGTCGAGCAGCCGACCGGTCATCTTCGGGAACCAGAAGTAGATACCGGCGAAGGTGGCGAAGACGATCGTGCCGAACAGCACGTAGTGGAAGTGCGCGATCAGGAAGTAGGTGTCGCTGACGTGGAAGTCCAGCGGCGGACTGGCCAGCATCACCCCGGTCAGGCCGCCGGCCAGGAAGGTGACGATGAAGCCAATCGAGAACAGCATCGGGGTCTCAAAAGTCAGCTGGCCCTTCCACAGGGTGCCGATCCAGTTGAAGAACTTCAGCCCGGTCGGGATCGCGATCAGCAGGCTCAGCAGCGAGAAGAAGGGCAGCAGAACCGCGCCGGTGGCGAACATGTGGTGTGCCCATACCGCCGTCGACAGGCCCGCGATGGTCATCGTCGCGTAGATCAGGGTGACGTAGCCGAAGATCGGCTTGCGGGAGAACACCGGGAAGACCTCGCTGACGATGCCGAAGAACGGCAGCGCGACGACGTAGACCTCGGGGTGGCCGAAGAACCAGAACAAGTGCTGCCACAGCAGCACCCCGCCGTTCGCGGAGTCGTAGACGTGCCCGCCCAGGTGGCGGTCAACGGCCAGGCCAAACAGGGCGGCGGTCAGCAGCGGGAAGATGATCAGCACCATGATCGAGGTGACCAGGATGTTCCAGGTGAAGATCGGCATCCGGAACATCGTCATGCCCGGCGCACGCATGCAGGCCACCGTGGTGATCATGTTCACGCCACCCAGGATGGTGCCCAGACCACCGACGGCCAGGCCCATGATCCACAGGTCGCCACCGGCGCCCGGCGAGTGCAGTGCGTTGGAGAGCGGGGTGTAGGCGGTCCAGCCGAAGTCGGCCGCCCCGCCCGGGGTGATGAAGCCGCCAAGAGCGATCAGCGCGCCGAACACGAACAGCCAGAACGCGAATGCGTTGATCCGCGGGAACGCCACGTCCGGGGCGCCGATCTGCAACGGCAGGACCAGGTTGGCGAAGCCGAACACGATCGGGGTGGCGTAGAAGAGCAGCATGACTGTGCCGTGCATGGTGAACAGTTGGTTGTATTGCTCGTTGGACAGGAACTGCAAACCCGGCACGGCCAACTCGGTCCGCATCAGCAGCGCCAGTAGGCCGCCAATGAAGAAGAACACCGTGCACGCGACGATGTACATCATCCCGATCAGCTTGTGATCGGTCGTCGTCACGATTTTGTAGATCAGGCTGCCCTTGGCGCCCTTCAGCGCAGGGAACGGCCGATTGGCCTCTAGTGCTGCGCGCGGGGGTGCTTCGGCGGTCAAGGTTCCTCCAAACAAGGGACAGCCCTGGAAACTTGAGGGGAATCCTAACCCCGACGATCACCGCATCGGTATAGGCCTCCTACAAACCGTCGTATTCGTCTTCTCCGGCGATGCGGCGCAGCCGGGTGTTAACGTCACCGCGTGACCGGGGTGGATGGGTTCGCGGCGCGGAAAACCGTGTTCGCGGTAATGCTGATCACCGTTGCCGGCTGTACGGCCACCCCTGGGCAATCGCCGTCGGCGTCGACGATCACCAGCACGACGAAGGTCGCCGGGGCCGGCGTGCTGGGCAACCAACGCCGACCCGACGAGTCCTGCGCGCCGGAGCCGGCTCGCACCGATC
>JBDTKT010000106.1:0-11539 GCA_039935195.1 Mycobacterium sp. | reverse complement strand
GACCCGACGAGCCGCCGTCGTCGGCGACAGTGACCACCGCAGTGACGTGCGGGGTCAGTCGGCGGGCGGCCGACAGCGTCGCGTACAGGCCGTGCCCGCCGCCGAGTGCGACAATGCCCGGGTCACTGTGACGGCCGGTGCCGGGTTGGGAGTTCATTCGCGGCCCAGATCCCGGTGCAACACCCGCACCGACAGCTCGGACTTGCCGTCCGGCACCTCCAACAGTCGCGCCAGCGCCTCGGCGATGGCGACGCTGCGGTGTTTGCCGCCGGTGCAACCGATGGCAACGGTCATGTATCGCTTTCCCTCCCGCAGGTAGCCGCCGAGCACCAGCGACAGCAGCCGATGGTAGGTGTCGAGGAATTCATCCGCGCCGGGTTGGCTGAGAACATAGTCGCGCACCGCCGGATGCTGGCCGGTGTGCGGCCGCAACTCGTCGACCCAGTGCGGGTTGGGCAGGAACCGCACGTCCATCACCATGTCGGCATCCATCGGCAGCCCGTACTTGAAGCCGAACGACTCGATGGTGATGCTGATGGATGCGATGACGGCGTCTCCACCGAACGCGCCTTCGATGCTCTCCCGCAACTCGCGCACCGACAGCGTCGACGTGTCGATGATCAGGTCGGCGACCGCCCGGACCGGCGCCAGCATGATCCGTTCGGCCGCGATCCCCTCGGTGAGGGTCTGCTGGCCCTGCAGCGGGTGGCTACGCCGGTTGTGTTCGTAGCGCCGGATCAGAGCGTCGTCGGTTGCCTCCATGAACAGCACCCGGGGGTAGATGTCGCGGGTGGCCAGTTCCGTGCGCACCGAGTCGAGGTCCCCCGTGAACCCGGCCGAGCGCACGTCCATCACCACCGCAAGCTGGGTGATCCGGGACCCGGCCGCCAGCCCGAGGTCAACCATCCGGGTGATCAGGTCGGGCGGCAGGTTGTCGGCGACATACCAGTTCAGGTCCTCGAGGACCTTCGCCGCGGTGCCACGCCCGGCGCCGGACAGCCCGGTCACCAGTACCACGTCGATCCCCGCGTCGGTCCCGGAGCCGGCGGTGTCCGACCGACGATCCTGCACGGTTCTGCTCGTTTCTCTAGTCATCCCGACATCCGTTGCTGTTCGGCGGAACCCGAGGTGCCGCCAGATCCCAGGGCCTCGACTACAGCCGCCGCCGTCGCCGCGCCGATACCCGAAATCGAGGTGAGTTCATCGACGGTAGCCTTTTTCAGCCGCGCCACCGAGCCGAAATGCGAGATCAGCACCTTGCGTCGGTGTTCACCGAGCCCGGGCACCGAGTCCAGCACCGACGTCGTCATCCGCTTGGACCGTTTACTGCGGTGATAGGTGATCGCGAACCGGTGGGCTTCGTCGCGGATCCGCTGCAGCAGGTAGAGGCCCTCGCTTTGGCGCGGCAGGATGATCGGGTCCGGCTCGGACGGCACCCACACCTCCTCCAACCGCTTGGCCAGGCCGATCGTGGCGATGTCGGTGATGCCCAATTCCTCGAGCACCGCGGCGGCAGCGTTGACCTGCGGGGCACCCCCGTCGACGACGTACAGATTCGGCGGGTAGGCGAACCTACGCGATTTTCCTTCGGGGGCAAGGACATCTGCGTCCAGGTGATGTCGAAAGCGCCGGCGGGTGACCTCAGCGATGGAGGCCACATCGTCGGAGCGGCCCTCCCCTGCGGCCTCCCGGATGGCGAAGTGCCGGTAATCCGACTTGCGTGCCAAGCCATCCTCGAACACCACCAGCGAGCCGACCACGTCGGTCCCCTGCACGTGACTGATGTCGACGCACTCGATGCGCAGCGGCGCGTCAGCCAGCCCTAACGCATCCTGGATATTCTGCAGTGCAACGGATCTGGCCGTGAGATCACCTGCCCTCCGCATCTTATGTTGCTGCAGTGCGTGTTTGGCATTTTTCTGCACGGTCTCGGCGAGCGCACGCTTGTCGCCGCGCTGCGGCACCCGCAGCGACACCCGTGATCCGCGCAGGCCGGACAGCCAGTCGGCCAGCTGGTCAGCGTTGCCCGGCAGGCAGGGCACCAACACCTCGCGCGGCACCGGGTTGGCCGACTCGTCGGCAACCCCGCCCTGCTCAGCCTGATCACCGTAGAACTGGGTCAGGAACTGCTCGACCAGACTATCCTGGGAATCGCCGGAATCACCAGGGTCATCTGCCCTTTCGACGACCCAGCCACGCTGGCCACGAACCCTCCCACCACGCACGTGGAACACCTGCACCGCGGCCTCCAGCTCGTCGTCGGCGAACGCGACGACGTCGGCGTCGGTGCCGTCGCCCAACACCACAGCCTGCTTCTCCAGTGCGCGCTTCAGCGCCGAAACGTCGTCGCGCAAGCGCGCGGCCCGCTCGAAATCCAACTGGCCCGAGGCGGCCTGCATCTGCTGTTCCAGACTGCGCACCAGTCGGTCGGTCTTGCCGGCGAGAAAGTCGCAGAAGTCGTTGACGATCTGCCGGTGCTCATCGGCGCTGACCCGGTCCACGCACGGGGCCGAACATTTGCCGATATAGCCGAGCAGACAGGGTCGGCCGATCTGCTGGTGGCGCTTGAACACCCCCGCCGAGCAGGTCCGCACCGGAAACACCCGCAGCAGCAGGTCCAGGGTCTCGCGGATCGCCCAGGCGTGCGAGTACGGCCCGAAGTAGCGGACTCCCTTGCGCCGCGGGCCGCGGTAGACCATCAGCCGGGGGTACTCCTCGCCCAGGGTGACCGCCAGCATCGGGTAGGTCTTGTCGTCTCGGTAGCGGACGTTGAACCGCGGATCGAACTCCTTGATCCAGTTATATTCCAGCTGAAGCGCTTCGACCTCGGTGTTGACCACCGTCCACTCCACCTTCGCGGCGGTGGTCACCATCTGGCGCGTCCGTGGGTGCAGGCCGGCGACGTCGGCGAAGTATGACGTCAACCGACTGCGCAGGCTCTTGGCCTTGCCGACGTAGATCACCTGGCCGTGCGGGTCCAGGAACCGGTAGACGCCGGGCTCCATCGGAATGGAGCCGGGCGCCGGGCGGTAGGTCGCGGGGTCTGGCACGGTTTCCAGGCTAGCGTTCAGGCGCCCGACTGGTAGCGGCCCACCAGCGCCCGCACCGCCTCGATGGCGGCCACCGCGCGGCCCTTGTCGGCGGACTGGATCGCCACCAGCGGAAGATATTCGTCGTCGGGCAGATCGAGTCGAGCCCACCGTTTGCCGGCTGGGAACGACACCCCCACCACCTGCGGCCACGGAATCAGCCGGTCACCGAGCACGTTGCGTACCGACAGGCCCGCTGCGCCCACCCGCAGCCGGGGCCGGGTGAACAGCAGCACCGCACCGGCGATGATGAGGCCCAGCACGGCGATCGCCACCTGATCCGAGGTTCGGAAGATCACCCCGCTGGACTTCACCTTGAGCAGCAGGGCAAACAGGATGTGAGCGACCGCGATCAGCCCCGCCGCGACGTAGGCGAGCCGCGGCATCAGGTGCGGGCGCACCTCCAGATCCCAGCCGGCGGACTCACCCGGCCCGGATGGTCCGGTCATAGCGTGGCGCGCAGATCGCGCAGCGTCAGCGCCGTGCTCAATGCGGCCGATGCCGCCTGAGCCCCCTTGTCTTCGGCCGAATTGGGCAGCCCCGCCCGTTCCAGCGCCTGCTGCTCGTTGTCAGTGGTGAGCACGCCGTTGGCCACCGGTGTGGACTCGTCCAGCGAGACTCGCGTCAGCCCCTGCGTCACAGCGTCGCACACGTAGTCGAAATGCGGTGTGTCACCGCGGATCACCACTCCCAACGCGACGACAGCGTCATGGTTTCGGGCCACTTCCTGGGCCACCACCGGAATCTCGATCGCCCCGAGAACCCGCACCACGGTCGGGTCGGCGATACCGGCCGCGGCGGCCACTCGATGGGCCCCGGCCAGCAACGCGTCACAGATCCGGGTGTGCCAGGTGCTGGCCACTATCGCCAGGCGCACACCGGTCGCGTCGAGAACCGGCATGTCCGGCACTCCCTCGCTTGGGGTCACAACGCTCCGCCGAATTCACCCGGCAGCTGGCTGGATTCGTCGAAGTCCTCCAGCCCCTCCAAATCGTGACCCATCCGGTCGCGCTTGGTCATCAGGTACCGGATGTTCTCGGAATTGGCCCGCACCGGCAGCGGCACCCTCTCGATGATGTGCAGCCCGTACCCGTCCAGCCCGACCCGTTTGGCAGGATTGTTGGTCAGCAGCCGCATCGAACGCACCCCGAGGTCGACCAGAATCTGCGCACCGATCCCGTAGTCGCGGGCATCCGCGGGCAGCCCCAGCTTCAGGTTGGCATCGACGGTGTCGTCGCCGGCGTCCTGCAGCTGGTAGGCCTGTAGCTTGTGCATCAGTCCGATGCCGCGACCTTCGTGGCCGCGCATGTAGAGCACGACACCGCGGTCCTCATGGGCCACCATCGCCATCGCCGCGTCCAACTGCGGCCCACAGTCGCAGCGCCGCGAGCCGAACACGTCCCCGGTGAGGCACTCCGAGTGCACCCGGACCAACACGTCGTCGCCGTTATTGTGCGGTCCGGCGATCTCGTCACGAACCAGGGCGACATGCTCGACGTTCTCGTAAGTGCTGGTGTAGCCGACCGCCCGGAACTCACCGTGCTGGGTGGGGATGCGTGCTTCGGCGACCCGCTGGACATGCTTCTCGTGTTTGCGGCGCCACTCGATCATGTCCGCGATGGAAATCAGCGCCAAGCCGTGTTCATCGGCGAAGGCCCGCAACTCGTCGGTCTGGGCCATCGCGCCCTCGTCCTTCTGGCTGACTATCTCGCAGATGGCGCCCGCGGGCCGCAGTCCCGCCATCCGGGCCAGGTCGACGGCCGCCTCGGTGTGGCCGGGGCGTCGCAGCACACCACCGTCCTTGGCGCGCAACGGCACCACGTGACCCGGGCGGGTGAAATCGTCGGCGACGCTAGCCGAGTTTGCCAGCAGCCGCATCGTCGTCGCCCGGTCCGAAGCGGAGATCCCGGTGCCCACATTATTTTTCGCATCGACGGTGATGGTGTAAGCGGTGCCGTGCTTGTCCTGGTTCATCGCGTACATCGGCAGCAGGCCCAGCCGGTCGCAGGTCGCCCCATCCAGCGGTACGCACAGGTAACCGGAGGTGTAGCGCACCATGAAGGCCACCAGTTCGGGGGTGGCCTTTTCGGCGGCGAAGATCAAGTCGCCTTCGTTTTCCCGGTCCTCGTCGTCGATGACGACGACGGCTTTACCCGCCGCAATGTCGGCAACCGCCCGTTCGACGGTGTCCAACTTCGTCATCTGTGCCACCTTGCTCCGTTTGCCGTCCAGTGGTAGAGCAGCTACCGACGCCCGATCAGCGGCTTCACTTCAGTATGAACCACGCGGTAGCCAGGATTATTACTCCGCCCGCAATAGTCGTCCACCACGCCCGGTCAGCAGGCCAATGCCTCACCAAGCGCCAAGGCGCCTACAGCGCGGGCTGGGAACGTTCTGAAAGGGTACGTGATCTGACCGTCGTGACACTCATCGAGGATCGAAACCATCGCTTCGGGGACGATACCGAGGCACCGGAAGAGCCTCTGATCGTTTAAGCGAGGCCCAGGTAACCCGCGGCGGCGATTACCGTCACGTCGTCAACGGACAGTGTCCGCGCCCCAGCCAGGCGCAATTGGGCTAGGGCGCGGTCGAATAGCGTTATCTGAATCCAGCTGGCCTCCAAAGCCGACCACCAGCGCAGCCCGGCCGCTGTGGAGTGGCGCTCGAACTGAGCGACCGCGTAGGCCTGTGTGACCGAGCGTTTATTGGTGGCCACCACGGATGGGCGAAGCGATTCTTCGAGCAGCACCGCGGGCTCGTCGAGGTCGATGAGGTCCGCGTCGTCGGCAAGCTCCAACTCGGCGACTGCGAGTTGGCGGCCGGAGCGGACGAGCAGGTCCGGATGCAGGTCACCGGTGCCGCGGAACGGCGCGAGCATCTCGGTGACAGCCGAGACTTCCGTCTCGGCCAGGTAAAGGCAGCCGTACCGATCCGGGGCGTCGTGGCGCCCGCTGCCCTGATACTCCTTGGGCACCCACAAGGCGTGGCCGGACTCTCCGAACGGCGCGGACGGATCCCACGGCAGGACCCGCCACAACCTCAAGCGAAGCTGCCGGCCTGCTCGTTGGCGATCGCGTCCAGCACTTCCCGGGTTTGGCCGCGGCGGATGAGGTCCGCGGGTCGCCGGCCGCCCAAATTCGGGTTCATCCCGACGAGCCAGCGTTCGGCGGCGGCAGCCGAGTAGAGGCGGAGGAGGTGCGCCATCACCAGGTCGAGCAGATCCACCCGGCTGGCGTTGCTGTCATCGATGCCCTCACCGCGGCGCCATCGGGTGACCTGGGCGGCGTTGACACCGAGCAACTCGGCCAGTCGGCGCTGGGAGCCGAAATCGCGACTGAGCGCAGTGACCTTTTCTTGTGTCGACACAGGCATCAGCTCAGTGTAGCGCAACAATAAATGTTGCGCAGTCGGCTGGATCACGGTATCGCAGGCAGCCGTTCGGCAGCAGGTGCCTCGCAGAAATGACACGAATCTGAGGCAGAAGTCAGCTGTGGGTCTCAATCCCCTCCAGGTACCCACGCGGTAGCCGCCGAAAGGGAATTATTGACAGAGCTTGCCTAGTTCTGCGATTTGCGCATCGAGGTCAGGTACCAGCGACCCCCGATCGGAGTCGGTTTGCGCGGCAAGATAGCTGACGTTGAGGTGCTCAAGTGCACCGGCCATCCCGCGGGTAGCATTGGCGATTTCCTGCGGAGCCGCGGGTTCCTCTTCCAGCCGGCCGCGCAGGTATGCCGCACTGCCTAACAGCGACAACCTCGCGTTGGCGACCACCGCGAGCTGCGCAACCCGGTTTTCTGGATCCGGGTTTTTCAGGTGCATGTTTTTGGCCACCGCTTGATGCGCGAGCGCCGCTGCGGCGCACAGGTTGGTTTTCGCGTCTGCGACTTGCTGGTCGGTGAAATGACCCGGCGCACCAGCAGACGGGCGCAACCAGTCGGTGATAACCATGCCGGCGGCGACCCCGACGATCAGCGCAATCGCCACCGCCGCGAGCAGGGGCCGTCGTGTCAACTTCGACGATGCTTTACCCGGCCGGCGTTTGGTCGCCTCGACCTCATTCGACGAGCGAACCGGCGTAGTCGGCTCAGCAGAATCCGGCGGAGTCTCATCAGACATGCCGCGATGCTAGTTCATCGCTGCTGCGGTCGGTTTCGTTCGGCGACGGGGGCACAAGCTGCATCGCTGCTGATAAAGCCCCGTGCGGAGGCCGTGTCACCCGGTCCGCTCAAACCGCTGAAGCAAAAGAAATTACTAGTAAATATATTAAGTAGCTAATTAGCAGCAAATTAATATTATTAAGCTTTTGCCTATCCCGATTGGGTGCAATTACGATCTGCCGTGCATTTTTTTATATATCTCATTTAGATAATTCTTATGCCTAACATATTTTTAGGAGTGGCTAGTGTTCGCGAAGAAGCGTCGTATCCCGGTAGCTGCGGCCACAGCAGCAGCAGGCGGTTGCGTGCTCGCCGCCGCGTTTTTACAGGCAGCTATCGCCGCCACCGACCCCGGCGACAGCGGGACTGACCCCGCCGGCTTCACGGTCGGCAACCTGAGCTTCACCGACCCCGTGGCGCTTCCCGGCATCTTCGGCGGCTCGCCGACTCCCGGGTATGAATCGATTGCACCGCTGTTTTCCACTTCACCGCTGCTGGCCAACGGGAGCGATTTCCCCCTCGGACAGATCCCGTTGGGAGCCCAGCAGTTCACGGTCGGTGAAGGCGCCACCTCGCTCGGCACAGTTACCCGGCGTGGAGATGTACGACAGCAGCGGTGCCAACCTGGGCTCGGTCACCTTCGGTGAGAATGTGTCGAACATCTTCGGTATCGACACCTCGCAGCTCACCGTCGTCAGCTCCGATCCCACCGCGGGTCTGACCGCCGCCCAACTAGCCGCGCTGCCGACAGACGGCACGGTCTACAGCGTCACCAACCTCGGGTCGGGGATTGAGAACGTCCATGAAGCCATCCCCGGCACCGGCGGCGCCGCCATGACCATCACCGACGCCCTGGTGACACCGCACGGCGACACGGATCTGTCGTCCCTCTTCAGCATGTTCGACGCGATCGCGAATTTTGACGCGGGCGATGCAGTGCCGGGGGTGACCGATTCCGCTTCAGGCGCCGCAGCCTTTTCCGGCGACCTCTCCGACATCCTGAGCGGCATGGGGCTCCAAGACGTCGACGCAAGATGTCTGGTTGCCCGCTAAGGCGTGTCCTGGACAAGCACATACGCCGTCTGTGGCGTAACGAGGGCCCGCGGGCCGACGGCGTCGTCGGCGTCGTCGGCGTCGTGGACCACCGCACCGCCGCTGTTACCTGCGTAGCTCACTGGGCGGGACGGGCCAGCAACCGTTCGACGTATTTCGCGATCACGTCCACCTCCAGGTTGACCAGGGTGCCGACCGCCGCGCCGCCCAGTGTGGTCAGCTCCAGGGTGGTGGGGATCAACGACACCTCGAAGAAATCGTCGGGATCGCAACCGAGGCCGGCAACGGTCAGCGAGATCCCGTCGACGGTGATCGAACCCTTCTCCACCACGTAGCGCGCCAGTTGGGCGGGCAGGCCGATGCGGACCATCTCCCAGTGCGCTGCAGGGGTGCGCGCCAGCACCTTCCCGGTGCCGTCCACGTGACCCTGGACGATGTGCCCGCCGAGCCGGCTGCCCAGCGTGGCGGCACGTTCCAGGTTGACCGGGCCGCCCACCCGCAGCTGCCCCAAGCTGGACCGCTCCAGTGTCTCGCGCATCACATCAGCGGTGAAAAGGCCACCGGCCAGCACCTCCACCACCGTCAGGCAGACCCCGTTGACGGCAATCGAGTCCCCGTGGCGGGCGTTGCCTGTGACGGTCGGCCCGCTGATGACCAGGCGCGCGGCGTCGGTCAGCTCATCGCGGCCGACCAGTTCGCCCTTCTCCTCGACGATTCCGGTAAACATCGCACCAGGCTAGGTCGACCACCGAGGAGTGAACAACGGCACCCTCTACGATGTCACCCATGCGCAAAATCCTCATCGCCCTGGCCGCCGCGGCCGCAGCCGCCACCCTGTTCACCGGGTGCTCGTCATCGAAGGAGCAGGGCGGTCCACTGCCGGACGCGGCGACGCTGGTCAAAGAGGCCGGCACTACCACCGCCGACCTCAAGAGTGCCCACCTGGCGCTGTCGGTGAGCGGCCAGATCAAGAACCTTCCGGTCAAGACGCTGGAGGGTGACCTGACCAACCAGCCCACCACCGCCGCCAAGGGCAACGCGACGATCACACTGCTCGGCTCCGACGTCGACCTGAAGTTCGTGGTGATCGCCGGCGACCTGTACGCGGCGATCTCCGGGGACGACTACGACAACTACGGGCCCGCCGAGAAGATCTACGACGTGTCAGCCATCCTGGACCCGCACAAGGGCCTGGCCAACCTGGTCAGCAACCTGGCCGACCCCAAGTCCGACGGGCGCGAGACCATCAACGGCCAGAGCACGGTCCGGGTCACCGGCAAGGCCCCCGCCGACGCGGTGAACAAGCTGGCCTCGCAGCTCAAGGCCACCGAGCCGGTCCCGTGCACGGTCTGGATCCAGGAGGGTGGCGACCACGAGTTGGTCCAGGCCCAGCTTGACCCCAGCCAGGGCAACTCGATCCAGATGACCCTGTCGAACTGGAACGCACCGGTCACGGTTGACAAGCCGGCGGGAGCCTGATGCCAGCCGGGTTGAAAACCCGCGGCCTGGCTATCAGCGCCGGCAGCCTCGCCGTCCTGCTGGGGGCACTCGACACCTACGTCGTGGTGACGATCATGCGCGACATCATGGCCCCGCAACCGGCCGGAGTCGGGATCCCGATCAACAAGATCCAACAGATCACCCCGATCATCACCTGCTACCTGCTGGGCTACATCGCGGCGATGCCGCTGCTGGGTCGTGCCTCCGACCGGTTCGGCCGCAAGCTGCTGCTGCAGGTCAGCCTGGTCACCTTCGCCGTCGGGTCGGTGGTGACCGCTTTGTCCAGCGATCTGGCGATGCTGGTGGTCGGCCGCACCGTCCAGGGCGTAGCCAGCGGCGCGCTGCTGCCGGTGACGCTGGCGCTGGGTGCCGACTTATGGTCGCAGCGCAACCGCGCCACCGTGCTCGGCGGCATCGGTGCCGCCCAGGAGTTGGGCAGTGTGCTCGGCCCGCTCTACGGCATCTTCATCGTCTGGGTACTGCGGGACTGGCGCGACGTGTTCTGGATCAACGTGCCGCTGACCGCGATCGCGATGCTGATGATCCACCTGAGCCTGCCGTCGCGGGCCGAGTCCGCAAAAGACGGGGCGCCCGCGGAACGTGTCGACGTGGTCGGCGGGTTGCTGCTGGCACTCGCGCTGGGTCTGACTGTTATCGGCCTGTACAACCCGGAACCGAATGCCAAGCAGGCGTTGCCCAGCTGGGGCCTGCCGGTGCTGGGCTTCGCGCTGCTGGCCACCGTCGCGTTCGCGGTGTGGGAGCGTTTCAGCCCCACCAAACTGATCGACCCGGCCGGCGCGCGGTTCGGGTCGTTCATGGCCGCGCTGGGCGCCTCGGTGTGCGCGGGTGCGGCACTCATGGTGACGCTGGTCGACGTGGAACTGTTCGGTCAGGGAGTGCTCGGCATGACTCAGAACGAGGCCGCCCTCCTGTTGCTGCGGTTCCTGATCGCGCTGCCGATCGGCGCCCTGTTGGGCGGCTGGATCGCGACCCGGGCCGGCGACCGGGGGGTGACGTTCGTGGGCCTGCTCATCGCGGCCGGCGGCTACTCGCTGATTCGGAAGTGGCCGGTCGACCTGTTGGCCTACCGACACGACTTCTTCGGCCTGTTCAGCTTGCCGGCCCTCGACACCGACCTGACGGTGGCCGGGCTCGGGCTTGGCCTGGTGATCGGACCGCTGACCTCCGCGGCGCTGCGGGCCGTGCCGCCGACCGAGCACGGCATCGCCGCGTCCGGCGTGGTGGTCGCACGGATGACCGGGATGCTGATCGGGATGGCCGCTCTATCGGCGTGGGGGCTGTACCGGTTCAACCAGATCCTGGCGGCCCTACCCAAGGCGCCCGGCGGCGGCCTTGCCGAGAAGATCGCGGCCACCGCACACAACTCCCGGCTGGCGTTCGCCGCGATGTACGGCGAGGTCTTCGGGATCACCGCGGTCGTCTGCGTGGTGGGCGCGTTGCTCGGCCTGCTGGTCGGCAGCAACAAGGAGTCCGTCGAGGAACTCGAGCCCGACATGGCGATCCTCGCGCCCTGACCTGCGCTTGGTCCGCGAGCGTGCGCACTTGTACAGCTTCGCCCGCGTGTCACCGTACAAACACGCACCCTCGCGGCAGCGGAGAGTCAGTGCGGGACCAGGCTGAGCAGCAGGTCCGGCCCGATCTGCTCCACCCCGTCGAACCGCCAGCGCAACGCCCGCGCGATGCTGACCACCCCGACGTCGTCGACCGCGGTCACCGGCC
>JBDTKT010000105.1:0-20439 GCA_039935195.1 Mycobacterium sp. | reverse complement strand
GCCTACGACGTCGAGACCACCCGCTACTTCCTCTACGGCAGCGAATCCGGCCCGCCCACCGCGGAGACCGTCGCGCATGCCCTGGCCTCCGGCCGGCAGGTGCTCACCCAGATCGAGGTCGCCACCGGGGAGATCATCGGAACCACGTCGATCTACCACATGAGCGAACTGCACCGTCGGGTGAACCTCGGCTACACGTGGCTGTCCAGCCGGGTCCGCGGGTCGGGCGTCAACTCCGAATCCAAGCTGGCGCTGTTGGACCACTGCTTCACCACGTTGGGTGCGGTACGGGTGGAGTTCAACGTCGACGAACTCAACACCCGATCCCGGCGCGCGGTGACCGCGATCGGTGCGACCGAAGAGGGTGCGCTGCGCAAACACGCCCGTCGTCGTGACGGATCCTGGCGTACCACGATCGTCTACTCGGTGATCGACGAGGAGTGGCCGGCGGCGCGGACCCGGCTGGTCGAGCGAGTCGCCGGGCAGACCTCTTAGATCGCGCTGTCTAGGCGCCGGCGAAGGTCAGCGGGTCCTCACCCACCCGGGTGCCGTCGTTGAGGCCGCCCAGGGAGTCCATGTGCTCGGCGGCCAACTCGAAGCCGAGGACGTCGAGGTTGCTGGCGACGCGCTCGGGCTGCGACGCACACGGAATCACCACATTGCCCAGCTGCAGGCTCCAGCGGATCAGTACCTGCGCGGGTGTGCGCCCGTACTCGGCGGCCACGGCCGCCACCGTCGGGTGATCCAGCAGTCGGCCCAGCGCCAGCGGGCTGTGGGCCGCGGTGACGATGTTGTGCTGAGCGTGGAAGTCGCGCAACTCCGTCTGATTGAGCAGCGGGTGCAGCTCGATCAGGTTGATCGGCGGCATCTCGAACGTGAGGTCGGCGATGTAGATCAGGTGCTGCTCGGTGAAGTTGCACACGCCGATAGACCGGGTGAGCCCGTCGGCCATGGCTTGGATCAGCCCGCCGTAGCTGTCGACGTACATGCCGAGTTGCGGCGCCGGCCAGTGAACCATGTACAGGTCCATGTACTCCAGCCCCAGCCGCTCCGTGCTCACCCGGCAGGCCTCGGCGGCGTTGGTGAAACCCTGGTCGGCGGTGGCCAGTTTGCCGGTGACGAACACCTCGGCGCGGGGGATGCCCGACGCGGTGATTGCCCGGCCGACAGCGGCCTCGTTGCCGTACACCGCTGCGGTGTCGATCAGGCGGACACCCACTTCCAGTGCCGTCGACACCACCCGCTCGGTCTCGGCGTCCGACAGCTCGGACACCCCGATGCCGAGCATCGGCATCGTGTTGTCGTCGTTGAGGGCGACGGAGGGGATCGAGCTCATTTCACCTGCCTGTGTAATTAAATGTGCGTGGATCGGGGCCCAATCGGACGCCGCTGTCGAGCGAGGATAGCGCGGTCATATCGGTGGTGCCGAGTTCAAAGTCGAACACATCAAAGTTGCTAACGATCCGCGCAGGGTGGGTCGATTTCGGAATCACGATATTACCCAGCTGGATATTCCATCTGATCAGCACCTGCGCGGGAGTCCTTCCGCAACCGTCGGCAACCGAGATCACGGTCGGGTGGCTCAACATCGAGCCCCGCCCGAGCGGGGCCCACGCCTCGGTGGCGATGCCCAGCCTGGCATGCACCTCCCGCAGCTCGGCCTGGCTGAACTGCGGGTGCAGCTCGATCTGGTTGATGACGGGCACCATTCCGGTTCCGTCGATCAGCATCTTCAGGTGCTCCGGCTCGAAGTTACTCACGCCGATCGACCGGATCCGGCCCTGATCCCGCAGATGGGCGAACGCCCGGAACGTGTCGACGAACTTGCCGAGGGCCGGCAGCGGCCAGTGGATCAGATACAGGTCCAGGTAATCCAGGCCGAGTCGGTCCATGCTGGCGTCGAATGCGGTCAGGGTGGTGTCATACCCCTGGTCGTCGTTCCACAACTTGGTGACCAGATATACCTGGTCCCGGGGCAGGCCCGATGTGGCTATTGCACGACCGACCTCGCGCTCGTTGCCGTACAGTGCCGCGGTGTCGACATGACGGTATCCGGCCTGCAGTGCGGCGGCCACCGCCTGTTCGGTGTCGGCCGGCGGAATTTGGTAAACACCGAAGCCGAGGCGGGGTATCGAATTACCGTCGTTGAGAGTCACCGAGCGCAAGTTACTGGGAGCAGCCATGACACGAAGTCTGCCAGGCCAGCCTGACCAGCACCCGTCGGAGCCACGGTTGTCGGGTCGACTGCGGAGCACCGCGGTCAGTGTGGGCATGAAGGTGACCCCGTTCCTGCCGCTCGGGGCGAAACGGCTGATGACCGGCGGGCGGTCGGTGACCATCGACGGCAAAACGCTCGACCCCACGCTGCAACTGACGCTGGCCGCTCAACGCGCGCTGGGTATGAACGGGATCGTCGTCGACGAGGACGTGGCCGCATCCCGGGCCCGACTGCGCGAGATGACGGTGGGCTTCGGCGGCGCGGGCCTGGGCGTCGAGGTCTCCGACGTCGTGCTGCCCGGGCCGGCGGGTGACATCGCCGCCCGGCACTACCGCCCGGCGGGTGCCTCCGAGGGTGCGGCCAAGCCGCTGCTCGTCTTCTACCACGGCGGCGGTTTCGTGGTCGGCGACCTGGACACCCACGATGCGGTGTGTCGGCTGACCTGCCGGGACGGCGATATGGCGGTGCTGTCGGTTGACTACCGGCTAGCGCCCGAGCACCCCGCCCCGGCTGCCCTCGACGACGCCTACGCGGCGTTCCGCTGGGCGCACGACCACGCCGTCGAACTCGGCGGCGTTCCCGGTCTTGTCGCGGTCGGGGGGGACAGCGCCGGGGCCAACCTGGCCACGGCGGTGGCGCTGCGCGCCCGCGATGACGGGGGACCGACACCGGCGCTGCAGTGGCTGCTCTACCCGATCACCGATTGCACCGCCCAGACCCGGTCCCGGACCCTCTTCGGCGACGGATTTCTGCTGACCAAACACGACATCGACTGGTTCACCGCCCAATACGTGGGCTCCTCCGAGCTGGATCCGGCCGACTCCCGGGTGTCGCCGCTGCTGGCCGGCGATCTTGCCGGACTGCCGCCCGCACTGATCGCCCTGGCGGGGTTCGACCCGCTGCACGATGAGGGCGAACGGTTCGCAGCCGCGCTGCGGACCGCCGGGAATATCGTCGACCTGCGGGTGATGCGGTCGCTGACCCACGGGTTCATCAACCTTTTCCCGCTAGGCGGTGGCAGCGCGACCGCGACGGGGCAGTTGATATCCGCGCTGCGCGCCCACCTCACCCGCAGCTGAACCGCCCCGTACCGGACACACCGACGTCGGTACTCTAGAGACGCCCGCCCACCGAACACAAGGATCAGCGAACCTGTGGCCAGCAAACCCAAACTCCCCGCCGGCCTGAAGTCCGGCGAACACAAGCGCAACCTCGCCCTGCAGTTCGGGCTCGTCGCGATCGTGGTGATCTTCGCGGCGGGCCTCATCGGCTTCATCGTGTTGTCGAACAAGGACAAGAAAGGCGCCGGGACCGGTGAAGCGGTCCGCGTGACCTCGAGCAAGCTGATCACCCGGGACGGAACCAGCGACCCCAAAGCCGTGGTGGCGTTCTATGAGGACTTCCTCTGCCCTGCCTGCGGCAACCTCGAACGGGCCTTCGGCCCGACGGTGTCCAGGCTGATCGACTCCGGCGCGATCGCGGCGGACTATCACATGGTGGCCATTCTGGACCGGCCGCAGAACAACGACTACTCCACCCGCGCCGGCGCCGCCGCCTACTGCGTCGCCGACGAGAACATGGATGCGTTTCGGCGTTTCCACACCGCGCTGTTCACCGAGCAGTTGCAGCCTTCCGAGATCGGGACGGACTTCCCCGACAACAAGCGACTGATTGAGGTCGCTCGACTGGCCGGCGCCGTCGGCGGCATCCCGAGCTGCATCAACAGCGGTAAATACCTCAAGATGGTCGGAGGCATGGCCGCCGCCACCGAGATCCACGCCACCCCCACGATCCGCATCAACGGCGAGGACTACCACCCGTCGACACCCGAAGCGCTGGTCTCGAAGATCAGGGAGATCGTCGGCGACGTGCCCGGGCTGGACTCGGCCGCGCCGCCCAAGGGGTCCTGACCATCGAGACACCGGTGGCCGTGGGCCGGGCCGAGCCGGCGGCCGGGCCCGCGCCCGCGCCCGGCGTGCGGGTCGCCGCCCCCAGCGCGTGGCTGGTGCTGGCCGCCGGGGTCATCGGGTTGGCGGCTTCGGTCACCCTGACCGTGGAGAAGATCCGATCGCTGGCCGACGCCGCTTATGTGCCGTCGTGCAACCTCAACCCGGTGCTGTCCTGCGGGTCGGTGATGGCTACGCCGCAAGCCTCGGCGCTGGGCTTTCCCAACCCCCTGATCGGGATCGCGGCGTTCACCGTGGTGACGCTCAGTGGGCTGCTCGCGGTGATGAAAGTACCTCTGCCGCGGTGGTATTGGATCGGGTTGACTATCGGTACGCTGGCAGGCGCCGGCTTCGTGCACTGGCTGATCTTCGCGAGTCTGTACCGGATCGGGGCGCTGTGTCCGTACTGCATCGTGGTCTGGGCGGCCACAATCCCGCTGCTGGTGGTGGTGGCCTCGATCGCGGCCACCACCGCGTCGGGGTCGGTGGGTTCCCATCCGGTGGTCGCCGGGTTGGTGCGCTGGCGTTGGTCGCTGGTGGCGTTGTGGTTCATCGCCCTTGTCGTGTTGATCTTTGTTCGGTTTCAGAATTATTGGTTGACGCTGATTTAAGGGGTGCCCGTGATCTCCAAAGTGCTGGTGGCCAATCGCGGAGAAATCGCGATCCGGGCGTTTCGCGCCGCGTATGAACTCGGTGTCGCCACGGTGGCGGTCTATCCCTACGAGGACCGCAACTCGGTGCACCGACTCAAGGCTGACGAGTCCTACCAGATCGGCGAAGAAGGCCACCCGGTGCGCGCCTACCTGTCGGTCGACGAGATCGTCGCCACCGCCCGACGGTGCGGTGCCGACGCGGTGTACCCGGGATACGGCTTCCTGTCGGAGAATCCGGAACTGGCCGAAGCGTGCGCCGCGGCGGGCATCACGTTCGTCGGTCCCAGCGCCGACGTGCTCAGGCTGGCCGGCAACAAGTCGCACGCGGTTGCCGCCGCCCGTGCGGCGGGCCTGCCGGTGCTGTCGTCGTCGGCGCCGTCGAAGTCGATCGAAGAACTTCTCGCGGCCGCCGCGGATATGTCGTTTCCGCTGTTCGTCAAGGCGGTTTCCGGCGGCGGCGGCCGCGGCATGCGCCGGGTCGCTGACATCGGTGGGCTGACCGAGGCCATCGAAGCCGCCAGCCGGGAGGCAGAGTCGGCGTTCGGGGACCCGACGGTCTACCTCGAGCAGGCGGTGATCAACCCGCGGCACATCGAGGTGCAGATCTTCGCCGATACCGCCGGCAACGTGGTGCACCTCTACGAGCGGGACTGCAGCGTCCAGCGCCGGCACCAGAAGGTCATCGAGTTGGCTCCGGCGCCGAATCTGGATCCCGTGCTGCGGGAGAAGATGTGCGCTGACGCCGTCGCATTCGCCCGGCACATCGGCTACAGCTGCGCGGGCACGGTGGAGTTCCTGCTCGACGAGCGCGGCGACTACGTGTTCATCGAGATGAACCCGCGAATCCAGGTGGAACACACCGTCACCGAGGAGATCACCGACGTAGACCTGGTCTCGTCCCAACTGCGGGTAGCTGCCGGAGAAACCCTCGACGACCTGGGCCTGCGGCAGCGCGACATCGTCGTGCACGGCGCCGCACTGCAGTGTCGGATCACCACCGAGGACCCGGCCAACGGGTTTCGCCCGGACACCGGTCGGATCACCACCTATCGCAGCCCCGGCGGTGCGGGCGTCCGGTTGGACGGCGGCACCCACCTGGGTGCGGAGATCAGCCCGCACTTCGACTCGATGCTGGTCAAGCTGACCTGTCGGGGACGTGATTTCAGCGTCGCGGTGAGTCGGGCGCGGCGCGCGATCGCCGAATTCCGGATTCGCGGCGTGTCGACGAACATCCCGTTCCTACAGGCGGTGCTCGACGACCCCGACTTCCGGGCGGGCCGGGTCACCACCTCGTTCATCGACGAGCGTCCGCAGCTGCTCACCGCGCGCTCGTCGGCCGATCGCGGCACCAAGATCCTGAACTACCTGGCCGACGTCACCGTCAACGCTCCGCACGGATCCCGGCCGACGGACGTCTACCCGAAGGACAAGCTGCCCGCTATAAGCGAAGCCGACCTGTCCGCCCCCCCGCCGCCGGGATCCAAGCAGCGGCTGATGACGCTCGGGCCGGCGGGTTTCGCCCGCTGGCTGCGGGACTCACCGGCGGTCGGGGTGACCGAGACGACGTTCCGCGATGCGCACCAGTCGCTGCTGGCTACCCGACTGCGCACCAACGGGCTGCTGAACGTCGCGCCCTACATCGCTCGGACCACCCCGCAGCTGCTGTCGATGGAGTGCTGGGGTGGCGCCACCTACGATGTGGCGCTGCGCTTTTTGAAGGAGGACCCGTGGGAGCGCCTCGCCGCGCTGCGTGAGGCGCTGCCCAACATCTGCCTGCAGATGCTGCTTCGCGGCCGCAACACGGTCGGCTACACGCCGTACCCGGAGTTGGTGACATCGGCGTTCGTGGCGGAAGCAACGGCCACCGGGATCGACATCTTCCGGATCTTCGATGCGCTCAACAACGTCGGGTCGATGCGACCCGCGATCGATGCGGTGATCGAAACCGGTTGTGCGGTAGCCGAAGTTGCCATGTGCTATACGGGTGACCTGACCGATCCGGCTGAGACGCTCTACACGCTGGATTACTACCTCAAACTCGCGGAGCAGATCATTGACGCCGGAGCTCACGTGCTGGCGATCAAGGACATGGCCGGTCTGCTGCGACCGCCGGCCGCCACCGCGCTGGTGAGTGCGCTACGCAGCCGGTTCGACCTGCCGATCCACGTCCACACCCACGACACCCCCGGGGGGCAGCTGGCGACGTACCTGGCGGCCTGGCACGCCGGGGCCGACGCCGTCGACGGCGCGGCCGCACCGCTGGCCGGCACCACCAGCCAGCCGGCACTTAGCTCGATCGTCGCCGCTGCCGCGCACACCGACTACGACACCGGCCTGTCCCTGTCCGCGGTCTGCGACTTGGAGCCGTACTGGGAGTCGGTGCGAAAGGTCTACGCGCCGTTCGAGTCCGGGCTCGCTGGCCCGACCGGTCGGGTGTACAGCCACGAGATTCCCGGCGGCCAACTCTCCAACCTGCACCAGCAGGCGAAGGCGCTGGGCCTGGCGGACCGGTTCGAGGACGTCGAGACCAACTACGCCGGTGCCGATCGGGTACTGGGCCGGCTGATCAAGGTCACTCCCAGCTCGAAGGTGGTCGGCGACCTGGCGCTGGCACTGGTCGGCGCCGGGATCAGCGCCGACGAGTTCGCCGCCGACCCGGCGCGGGTCGACATCCCGGAATCGGTGATCGGTTTCCTGCGCGGCGAACTCGGCGACCCGCCGGGTGGCTGGCCGGAACCGTTGCGCAGCACGGCGTTGGCCGGCCGCGACCCGGCCCGGCCGGTGCAGCAACTGTCCGCGGACGACGAGGCGATCCTGGCGCTGTCCGGCCCGAAACGGCAGGCCACCCTGAATCGGCTGTTGTTCCCCGGCCCGACAAGGGAATTCGAGTCGCACCGGGAACTCTACGGCGACACTTCGCGGCTCTCAGCCAACCAATTCTTCTACGGCCTGGTCCAGGGTGAGGAGCATCGGGTTCGCCTCGAGCGCGGGGTGGAGTTGCTGATCGGGCTGGAAGCCATCTCCGAGCCCGACGAACGCGGCATGCGCACCGTGATGTGCATCATCAACGGCCAGTTGAGGCCGGTCGAGGTGCGCGACCGCAGCATCGCCAGCGACGTCCCGGTGGCCGAGAAGGCCGACCACGCCAACCCCGGCCACATCGCCGCGCCGTTCGCCGGGGTCGTCACGATCACCGTGTCGGAGGGGGACCACGTCGACGCGGGGCAGACCGTCGCCACTATCGAGGCGATGAAGATGGAGGCGGCTATCACCGCACCGGCCGCCGGCACGGTGGCGCGGGTGGCGGTGTCGAGGACCGCCCAGGTGGAGGGCGGCGATCTGCTAGTGGTGATTTCCTCGCAAGCGGGAGGGGCCCCCAGCTGACCAGGATTGTCGCCGGCACGGCGGGCGGCCGGCGCATCGCGGTGCCCCCGCACGGCACCCGGCCGACTACCGACCGGGTGCGCGAGTCGCTGTTCAACGTGCTGTCAGCGCGCCTCGAGTTGACCGGGATGGCGGTGCTGGACCTGTACGCCGGCTCCGGTGCGCTGGGGTTGGAGGCGCTGTCGCGGGGTGCGGCCTGCGCACTGCTGGTCGAATCCGACCGCCGCGCCGCCGATGTGCTGGCCCGCAACATTGCCGAGCTTGGGTTGCCCGGTGCGATCCTGCGCCGCGGCACGGTGGCCGCGGTACTGTCCGCGGGTGCCGAATCGCCGGTGGACCTGGTGCTGGCCGACCCGCCCTACGACCTGGGCGCCGTCGAGGTCGATGCCCTGCCTGGATTGTTGACCGCCGGCGGCTGGGCCGGACCCGGCACGGTCGCGGTGATCGAGCGGGCTGCGTCCGGGCCGCGGGTGAGCTGGCCCGACGGCTGGGCGCGCTGGCCGTCGCGGCGCTATGGGGACACCCGACTGGAACTTGCCGAGCTGGGTCCCTCATGCCCGGAGTGCTGATCGCCGGCACCACCAGCGACGCCGGCAAGACCGTGATCACGACCGGGATCTGCCGGGCGCTGGCCCGCCGGGGTGTGCGGGTGGCGCCCTACAAGGCGCAGAACATGTCCAACAACTCGATGGTGTGCACCGGCCCCGACGGCACCGGCGCGGAGATCGGCCGGGCGCAGTGGATTCAAGCGGCCGCGGCACGGGCCACACCCGAGGTCGCGATGAATCCGGTGCTGCTCAAGCCCGGCGGCGACCGGGAGAGCAACGTGGTGCTGATGGGTCGGCCGTGGGGCCGAGTTTCCTCGTCGGATTGGTTGGACGGGCGGCGTGTCCTGGCGCAGGCGGCGCACGCCGCCTATGACGATCTGGCCGGCCGCTACGACGTGATCGTGGCCGAGGGCGCGGGCAGCCCGACGGAGATCAACCTGCGGGCCGGCGACTACGTGAACATGGGCCTGGCCCAACACGCCGATCTGCCGGTGCTGGTCGTCGGCGACATCGACCGTGGCGGGGTGTTCGCGGCGTTCCTGGGCACGGTGGCCCTGTTGTCGGCGGCCGACCAGGCACTGGTGGTCGGGTTCATCGTCAACAAGTTCCGTGGCGATCCCGAACTGCTGGAGCCCGGGCTGCGGATGCTGCAGGAGATCACCGGGCGCCGGGTGTTCGGAACCGTGCCGTGGCATCCCGACCTGTGGCTGGACTCCGAGGACAGCCTCGACCTGGACGGCCGGCGTGCGGCGGGCGTCGCGCCGCGACGGGTGGCGGTCATCCGGTTGCCCAGGATCAGCAACTTCACCGACGTCGACGCGCTCTGCCTGGAACCCGACCTGGACGTGGTGTTCGTCTCCGATCCGGCTGCGCTGGCCGACGCCGACCTGGTGGTGCTGCCGGGGACTCGCGCGACGATGGCCGATCTGGCCTGGTTGCGGTCGCGCGGCCTGGACACTGCCGTGTCGGCGCATGCCGCGGCGGGCAAGCCCGTCGTCGGCATCTGCGGCGGGTTCCAGATGCTGGGCCGGACCATCCGTGATCCCGAGGGCGTAGAGGGCCCGGCCGCCGAGGAAGAGGGGCTGGGTCTGCTCGACGTCGAAACCTGTTTCACCGCCTCAAAGGTGCTGCGGTTGGCGCGGGGGACGGGGCTGGGGGTTTCGGCCGGCGGCTACGAGATCCACCACGGGCGGGTCGTGCTGGGGGACGGCGTCGAGGAATTCCCGGGTGGGGCCCGCAGCGGTCGGGTCTTCGGCACGATGTGGCACGGCGCCTTCGAGGGTGACGCACTGCGCGGCGCCTTTCTGGGCGAAACACTGGGACTGGAACCCTCGGGTGTCTCCTTCCCGGCGGCGCGGGAGCGCCGCCTCGACCTCCTAGGTGATCTGGTCGAGTGCCACCTCGACCTCGGCGCGCTGTCGGACCTCATCGCCGCAGGTCCACCGGACGGCCTGCCGTACCTGCCGCCGGGGGCACCCGTGCCGGTGTGATTCGCGTCGTGGGCCGCTGTGCGCTGCGGGCTGCTACCGTCGTCACCCATGAGCGGCGCCGTATGTCCGGGTTCGTTCGACCCGGTGACCCTGGGGCACATCGACATCCTGGAGCGCGCGGCCGCCCAGTTCAACGAGGTGGTGGTCGCGGTGCTGGTCAATCCCGCCAAGAAGGGTCTGTTCAGTCTGGAGGAGCGGATCGAACTGTTGGAGGAGTCCACCGTGCACCTGCCCAACGTGCGCGCGGAGGCCGGCGGCGGTCTGGTGGTGGATTTCGTGCGGGACCGCGGGCTGACCGCGATCGTCAAGGGGT
Organism: Mycobacterium sp.; assembly: GCA_039935195.1. Lineage (GTDB taxonomy): Bacteria > Actinomycetota > Actinomycetes > Mycobacteriales > Mycobacteriaceae > Mycobacterium. The sequence continues at coordinate 9,887 of JBDTKT010000105.1, read as the reverse complement.
TGCGTACCGGCACCGACTTCGAATACGAGCTGCAGATGGCGCAGATGAACAAGCACATCGCCGGGGTGGACACGTTTTTCGTGGCGACGACGCCGCGCTATTCGTTCGTGTCGTCGTCGCTGGCCAAGGAGGTCGCCTCGATGGGCGGCGACGTGTCGGATCTGTTGCCCGCGCCGGTGAACGCCCGGTTGCGCGCGAAGCTGGGCCGCTGACCTCAGCGTTGTAGCGGGACCTCATCGGCTACGGTCGGTCGTCGTCCTCGCTTTCGCGCAGCAGTCTTTCGGGGTGGTGGAAATTGTTGGTGCGGGGCTGACCGCGGTCAAGGTGAGCCGGCGGAATCCATTGGGTCAAGCGGTCGTTGCGCTTGCGGGTGGTCCAGCCGCCGGATGTGACGAGTTTGTGGTGCGGACCGCAACCCAGGGTCAGGTCATTGATATCGGTCTCTCGGCACCGCGCGAAATCGGTCACATGGTGGACTTCGGTGAGGTAGCCGGGGACATCGCAATTCGGGAAAGAACAACCGCGATCCTTGGCGTACAACACAATTCGCTGACCTGGTGAGGCCAGACGCTTGGTGTGATACAGCCCGATCGCTTTGCCTTTGTCGAAGATGGCGAGGTAGTGGTGGGCGTGGGAGGCCAGCCGGATGACATCGCTCATCGGTAGCAGGGTACCGCCGCCGGTGAGTGCTTTGCCGCAGCCGGATTCGAGCTCGGCCAGGGTGGTGGACACGATGATGGTGACCGGTAACCCGTTGTGCTGACCCAGATCACCCGACGCCAGGACTGCGCGCAGCAGTGCGTTGAGCGCGTCGTGATTGCGCTGGCCGGCGCTGCGGGTGTCGTTGTCGATGGCCGCCTGGACCGGGGTGCCGGCCACGCACGGGGCGGGGTCGTCGGGGTTGCACATGCCGGGGCCGGCCAGTTTTGCCAACACCGCGTCCCAGCCGGCGCGGGCTTCGGGGCTCAGATATCCGGTGATGGGGCTCATGCCGTCGACGTCCTGTTTTCCGACGCGGATGCCGCGCCGTCGCGCTCGATCGCCGTCGGTGAAATTGCCGTCGGGGTTGATGCAATCGGCGAGTTTATCGGCCAGTTTGGCCAGGTGGTCAGGTCGAAATGCGGCGCCGTGTTTGACCAATTGCGCCTCAGCCAGCGCGCGGGTCTCGATATCGACATCGGCGGGTAGGCGATGCAGGAACTGCCGGATCACGGTGACGTGGCCGGCCCCGATGTGCCCGGCGCGTTGAGCCTCGGCGGTGGCGGTCAGCATCGGTTCCAGGGCTTCGCCGGTCATCGCCCGGCGCGGTCCCAGATCGGCGGCCTGGTGGATACGCTGCGCTGCTTCGCCGCGGTTGATGTGCAACCGCTCGGCCAACGCAAACGGTAGCTTGCCGCCCAATTCCGCTGGGTCGGCCTGTTCGGCGACCTTATTGATGAACGGATGCTCAACGGCCGGCAGCCGACGGCGCAGCCGTTCGCAGCGCTCCAGAAAGGACAGGCACTCCGGGATGGTCAAGACATCGGCCGACAATTGCAGGGCGCGGTCCAGCGCGGTGTCGAGGGCCTCGAAGACCTCGACGAACTCTTCCCGGCTGATCGAACTCATATTCGAATGATAGCGGAATCCACCGACATCCGCGGTAGTTGTCCACAGGGTAAACCGCAGTGGCGCAAATGATTTCAGTGATCAAAGACGCGGCGCCCTCAGAACACAATCGTCTGATTGTCGACCTGGATGACGCGGTCCTGGCAGTGCCACTGCACCGCCCGCGACAGCACCACCCGTTCGACGTCGGCGCCCAGGCGCACCAGATCACGGATCGTGTGGGTGTGGTCGACGCGCACCACGTCCTGCTCGATGATCGGCCCCTCGTCGAGGTCTTCGGTGACGTAGTGCGCGGTGGCGCCGATCAATTTCACCCCGCGTTCCCGCGCCCGCTGATAGGGGGCGGCACCGACGAACGCCGGCAGGAACGAATGGTGGATGTTGATCAGCGGACAGCCCACCGCCTTGATGAAATCGCCGGTGATGATCTGCATGTAGCGCGCGAGCACCACCAGATCGACGTTGCCGCAGAGCATTTGCAGCTGACGCTGTTCGGCTTCGGCCCGGATTTCGCGACTCGCGGGGATGTGGAAGAACGGTACGCCGAACGGGCGCACCTGCTCGGCGAGGTCCGGGTGGTTGGAGATCACCATGGCAACCGACATCTCGAGTTCGCCACGGCGGTTGCGCCACAGCAGATCCAGCAGGCAGTGGTCGGTCTTGGAGACCATGATCGCCACCCGCTTGGGCTTGGCGGCCTCGGTGAACCGATAGTCCATTGCGAACTGCTCGGCCACCGTTGTGGCGAAGTCCTGTCTCAATCCATCGATGGCGGCGGTGAGGCCGGGCAGGTGAAAGATCGCCCGCTGCACGAACGCCCCGTCCTCGGGGGCGGTGGAGTGCTGGTCCAGCGAGATGATGTTGGCGCCGGCCTTGGCCAGGAACGCGCTGACCGCGGCGATGATCCCGTGCCGGTCCGGGCAGCGCAGCAGTAACCGGCCGATGTCGGCCGGTTGCGGTTGACCGCCGGCCCCTTGCGGATAGTCGCGCTGCGGCGGGCCCGGCGGGCCAGGCGCCGCGGAGCCCCCTGACATCGCTGACATCGCTGACATCGTTGTCCCTCACCGTCCCAGGTCTGCCCGACACTGCCGGGGGTCAGGTTACCGGCGCCGGTTGCCCCGTCCGAAGCCGCCGGGCCGGCCCACGCGGGCCGGAGCGCTGGTAGCGGCCAAAATCCGACACACCGGACGAACAACCGAGTCACAGGCGCAACAACAGGCACACTAGTCACACCAACTACGCCTGGAGGGTGTTGCCGTGTACCGAGTTTTCGAAGCGCTCGATGAACTGGGCGCGATCGTTGAAGAAGCGCGTGGCGTGCCGATGACGGCCGGCTGCGTGGTGCCCCGCGGTGACGTCCTGGAACTCGTCGACGACATCCGCGATGCAATCCCCGGGGAACTCGACGACGCCCAGGATGTGCTCGACGCCCGTGATTCGGTACTGGACGAGGCCAAGGAGCGAGCTCACTCGATGGTGAGCAGCGCCACCACCGAATCGGATTCGATGCTCGGTCACGCGCGCGGCGAGGCCGACCGTCTGCTGGCCGACGCCAAGTCGCAGGCCGACCGGATGGTGACCGAGGCGCGCGGACACAGCGAGCGGATGGTCGGTGAAGCGCGCGACGAGGCCGCCCGGCTCAACACGACCGCGAAGCGCGAGTTCGAGACCGCGACCAACCGCGCGCAGGCCGAATGTGACCGACTGATGGAAAGCGGCAACATCGCCTACGAGAAGGCGGTGCAGGAGGGCATCAAGGAGCAGCAGCGCCTGGTATCGCAGAATGAGGTGGTGGTCTCGGCGAAGGCGGAGGCCGGCCGCCTGGTCGACTCGGCGCACGCCGACTCCGACCGGCTGCGCGGCGAATGCGACATCTACGTCGACACCAAGCTCGCCGAGTTCGAGGACTTCCTCAACGGCACGCTGCGCTCGATCAACCGCGGCCGCCACCAACTGCGTACGGCCGCCGGAACGCACGACTACGCAACGCGCTAACTAGGGTTCAACACCACTCGCACCGTAGAATCGCGGCTATGGTGAGGCACCCGAACGCGATGAAGCAGCGCCGCCCACCCCCACCGTTCGCCGTCAGCATCGCCCGGCTGGGCCGGCGTCCCGGCTCGATGATCACGGTGCACGAGCAACGGTCCTGTCCGGCCGGCATCGGGCTGGACCTGGTGGCGATCCCGGCCGGGGTGGCGCTGGACATGGACCTGCGGCTGGAATCGGTGTCCGAGGGCGTGCTGGTGACCGGGACGGTCGCCGCACCCACGGCGGGGGAGTGCGCGCGCTGCCTGACGCCGCTGACCGGCCAGATCGAGGTCGAGTTCACCGAGTTGTTCGCCTACCCGGACAGCGTCACCGAGGCCACCACCGACGAGGGTGAGATGGGCCGTGTCGTCGACGAGGCCGTGGATCTGGGGCAGGCCATCGTCGACGCGGTCGGGTTGGCGCTGCCGCTGGCACCGCTGTGCCGGCCGGAGTGTCCGGGTCTCTGCCCGGACTGCGGGATTACGTTGGCCGACGCTGAACCCGGCCACCACCACGACCAGATCGATCCGCGCTGGGCGAAACTGTCCGAGAAGCTGAGCCCGCAACCGCGTCCGGACGATGCGAGGTGAGCCGGCCCCGGCAAGTCCTGCTCGACGCGCTCGGCGTGGATCTGCCCGACGAACTGCTCACCTTGGCGGTTACCCACCGCAGTTACGCCTACGAGCACGGTGGCCTGCCCACCAACGAGCGACTGGAGTTCCTCGGCGACGCAGTCCTCGGGCTGACCATCACCGATGAGTTGTTCCACCGCCACCCGGACCGGCCCGAGGGTGACTTGGCCAAGCAGCGTGCCAGCGTGGTCAACACCGTCGCGCTGGCCGATGTGGGGCGCGCATTGACCGACGACGGCCTGGGCGCGCATCTGCTGCTGGGCCGTGGCGAGGTCAATACCGGCGGGGCGGACAAGTCCAGCATCCTGGCCGACGGGATGGAGTCGTTGCTGGGCGCGGTCTACCTGCAGCACGGGTTGGACACCGCGCGCGAGGTGATCCTCCGACTTTTCGGAACCCTGCTCGACACAGTGGCCACGCTGGGGGCGGGGCTGGACTGGAAGACGAGCCTGCAGGAACTGACCGCAGCCCGCGGCCGGGGTGTGCCCTCGTACCAGGTCACCTCCACCGGACCGGACCATGTCAGGGAATTCACCGCGACCGTCGTCGTGTCGGGCACCGCGTACGGGTCGGGGGTCGGCCGGTCCAAGAAGGAAGCCGAACAGAAAGCGGCAGCCGCGGCGTGGACCGCGCTGGACGCGCTGGACCGCGCGTGACGCAAGCGATTTAGATGCCCGAACTGCCCGAGGTCGAGGTGGTGCGGCGCGGCCTGCAGGACCATGTCGTGGGCCGCACCATCACCGCCGTCCGGGTGCACCATCCCCGCGCGGTGCGTCGCCACGAACCCGGCCCCGCCGATCTGACCGGCCGACTGCTCGACGCCCGCATCACCGGCACCGGCCGGCGCGGAAAATACCTGTGGCTGCTGGTCGACGACGAGGCGCTGGTGGTGCACCTTGGCATGAGTGGGCAGATGCTGCTCGGTCCGGTGCCCAACACCAACCACCTGCGGATCGCGGTACGACTCGACGACGGGACCGCCCTGAACTTCGTCGACCAGCGAACCTTCGGTGGTTGGCTGCTCGCCGACCTGGTCACTGTGGACGGCAGCCTGGTTCCGGTGCCCGTCGCGCATCTGGCCCGTGACCCGCTGGATCCGCGCTTCGATGCCGAGGCGGTGGTGGATGTGTTGCGCCGCAAGCACTCCGAGATCAAGCGTCAACTGTTGGATCAGACGGTGGTATCCGGGATCGGCAACATCTACGCTGACGAGGCGCTGTGGCGGGCCAAGGTTCGCGGCACCCGGATAGCCGACACGCTGTCCCGGCCACGGCTGCGGGCGCTGTTGGCCGCCGCGGCCGAGGTGATGCGTGACGCGCTGTCAGCCGGCGGCACCTCGTTCGATTCGCTGTACGTTAACGTCAACGGCCAGTCCGGCTACTTCAGCCGCTCGCTGGACGCCTACGGGCGCGAGGACGAACCGTGCCGGCGCTGTGGAACCCCGGTCCGCCGTGAGAAATTCATGAACCGCTCGTCGTTCTACTGCCCGAATTGCCAGCGCTGACCACTTCAATTTCGACGGCTGAAGTACTGCTGCGCTCGGGCTTTCGTAGCCTCGTTGGCTTTGGCGGGCGACCCGGAATCAAACGGTGGCTGCGGGTCGTATTCGATCATCAGCTGGGCCGCCCGGGCGGCTTCGGCGTCCACCAGCAGTTCGACGAGTCGCAGGGCCATGTCGATACCGCTGGAAACCCCTGCAGCAGTAATGATGCGTTCCGGCAGGTGCTCGACCACACGATCCGGTACATAGTCGACACCCAGCTCGCCGAGCAGGATGGCGGCCCGCCAGTGTGTCGTCGCGGTCAGGCCGTCCAGTAGCCCGGCTGCCGCCAGCAACAGCGCACCGGTGCACACCGATGTCGTGAATCTGGTGTGCGCGTGGGCGCTTTGCAGCCAACCCAGCACGGCTTCGTCTTCGACCAGTGCCCGGGTGCCGATTCCGCCGGGAACTACGATGACATCGGGTCGGGTCAGCTCGTCGAACGTGGCATCGCAGGTCATGCCGAGCATGCCGTTGTCACTGCGCACTTCACCGCGTCGGTGGCCGATGAACACGACGTCGATGTCCGGGATCCGCTGCAGGACCTCATACGGGCCGACCGCATCCAGTGCCGTTAATCGGGGGAACAGTGGGATCGCAACCTGCATCGGGTATCTCCCTGTCCGGTCGCCGGGTAGAAATGTTCCCATGACGAAATTGTGGGTCGAGCGTACTGGGGTCCGCCGCTACACCGGACGAAGTTCGCGGGGCGCACAGGTCCTGATCGGCAGCGAGGACGTTACCGATGTGTTCACCCCCGGCGAGTTGCTGAAGATCGCGCTGGCCGCGTGCAGCGGGATGGCCAGCGACGCCGGGCTGGCCCGCCGGCTCGGCGATGACTACCCGGCGACCATCACCGTGTCGGGCCTGGCCGACCGGGAGCAGGAGCGCTACCCGTTGCTCACCGAGACCCTGGAGCTCGACCTGTCGAGCCTGACCGAGGCCGAGACCCAGCGATTGCTCACGGTCGTGCAACGCGCCATCGACGCTACGTGCACGGTGGGTCGCACCCTCAAATCCGGCACCGAGGTCAATTTCGCGATCGCCGATCGTGGCCAAGCCTGACGTCCGGCTCACCGCCTGGGTGCACGGGCACGTCCAGGGGGTGGGTTTCCGCTGGTGGACCCGCTCAAGAGCGCTGGAACTGGGGTTGACCGGCTATGCCGCCAATCGCCCGGACGGGCGCGTGCAGGTCGTCGCCCAGGGGGCACGCGACACCTGCCAGCGCCTCCTTGACCTGCTGCAGGGCGGCACCACCCCGGGCCGCGTCGACACCGTCGTCGTCGCCTGGTCGGAGCGGGGAGAGCCGATCAGCGGCTTCACCGAGCGGTAGTCTGGCATGTCGTGCACCTCAAGAGTCTGACGCTCAAGGGCTTCAAGTCCTTCGCTTCGCCGACGACTCTGCGTTTCGAGCCGGGCATCACCGTGGTGGTCGGTCCGAACGGTTCGGGCAAATCGAACGTGGTCGACGCGCTGGCCTGGGTGATGGGCGAGCAGGGCGCCAAGACGCTGCGCGGCGGCAAGATGGAAGACGTCATCTTCGCCGGCACCTCGACGCGCGCCCCGCTGGGGCGTGCCGAAGTCACCGTGACCATCGACAACTCCGACAATGTGCTGCCGATCGAGTACGCCGAGGTGTCGATCACCCGGCGGATGTTCCGCGACGGCGCCAGCGAATACGAAATCAACGGCAGCAGTTGTCGTTTGATGGATGTCCAGGAGCTGCTCAGCGACTCCGGCATCGGCCGCGAGATGCACGTCATCGTCGGGCAGGGCCGGTTGGCGCAGATCCTGGAGTCGCGGCCCGAAGAACGGCGGGCTTTCATCGAAGAGGCCGCCGGGGTGCTCAAGCACCGCAAACGCAAGGAAAAGGCCGTCCGCAAGCTGGACGCGATGTCGGCCAACCTGGCCCGGCTCACCGATCTGACCACCGAGCTACGCCGCCAACTCAAACCGCTGGGCCGCCAGGCCGAGATGGCTCGCCGGGCGGCGACGATCCAAGCCGATCTGCGTGACGCCCGGCTGCGGTTGACCGCCGACGACCTGGTCACCCGGCAGACCGAGTTCACCGGCACCACCGACGCCGAGGCGACGCTGCGCGGTGAACACGACCAGATCACCGAGCGGTTGACGGCGGCCGCCGACGAGCTGACCGCGCACGAGGCGGCGGTGGCCTCGCTGACGCAACGGGCCGAAGGCGCGCAGCAGACCTGGTTCGGGCTTTCGGCGCTGGCCGAACGGGTCAGCGCCACGGTGCGGATTGCCAGCGAACGCACCCAGCACCTCGACGAGGAGTCGATCACCACCAGCGGTGCCGACCCGGACGCGCTGGAGGCCGAGGCCGGCGAGGTGGCCGCTGCCGAGCAGCAACTGCTGGCGGATCTGGCCGTGACCAGGGCCCGACTGGAGGGCGCTCGCGCCGAGCTGACCGAGCGTGAGCGTCGCGCCACCGAGGCGGACAAGGCGCACCTGGCCGCGGTGCGTGCCGAAGCCGACCGCCGCGAGGGGCTGGCTCGGCTGACCGGCCAGGTGGAGACCATGCGGGCGCGGGTCGAGTCGACCGACGCCCAGGTGGCACAGCTGTCTGGACGTATCGAGGAGGCAGCTGCCCGCGTCCAGCAGTCGCAGGCGGAGTTCGAGACCGTGCAGGGCCGGGTCGGCGAGCTGGATCAAGGTGAGGTTGGGCTCGACGAGCACCACGAGCGGGCGGTGGCGGCGTTGCAGCTGGCCGACGAACGGGTCGCCGAACTGCTGGCCGCCGAACGGGGCTCCGAACGTCAGGTCGCGTCGCTGCTGGCCCGCATCGACGCGCTGTCGATGGGGTTGGAACGCAAGGACGGTGCGGCCTGGCTGGCCGAAAACCACACTGACGCGGGGCTGTTCGGGTCGATCGCGAAGCTGGTCAAGGTGCGTTCGGGGTATGAGGCCGCGCTGGCCGCGGTGCTGGGTTCCGCCGCCGAGGCAGTGGTCGCGGACAACTCCGGGGTGGCCCGCTCGGCGGTGACCGCGCTGAAGAACGCCGATGGGGGCCGGGTCGCGATCGTGCTGGGGGACTGGCCCGTCCCGGCCAGCATCGCTGCCGCGCAGGCCGGCGTCCTGCCCGACGGAGCGGTCTGGGCGTCGGAGTTGGTCGACGCACCCGTCCGGCTGCGCGGGGCGATGATCGCCATGCTGGCGTCGGTGGTGGTCGTCGCCGACTTGAACGCGGGTTTGGCCGTGGTGGCCGAGCGCCCGCAACTGCGCGCGGTGACGGTCGACGGCGATCTGGTCGGCGCCGGGTGGGTGAGCGGTGGGTCGGACCGCAAACCGTCCACCCTGGAGATCGCCAGTGAGATTGACAAGGCCCGCTCCGAGCTGGTCGCCGCCGAGGAGCGCGTCGAACAGCTCGGCGCCGCCCTGTCCGGCGCGCTGACCGAACAGACCGCCCGCCAGGATGCCGCCGGACAGGCGCTGGCGGCGCTCAATGAGTCCGACGCCGCGATCGCCGCGATCCACGAGCAGTTGGGCCGGCTCGGACAGGAGGCGCGTGCCGCCGAGGCCGAGTGGCACCGTCAGCACCGTCAGCGCGACGAGCTGGAGGCCGGCCGGACGCAGACGGTCACCGAGCTCAGCGAACTGGAATCGCGCCTGGCCGGGGTCGAGCAGGGCCAGCCCACCGCCGAGGTTGCCCCGGTGGACCGGCAGCTGATCGTCGCCGCAGCCGAGGCTGCCCGCGGCATCGAGGTGGAGGCCCGGCTGGCGGTGCGCACCGCAGAGGAACGCGCCAACGCCGTTCGCGGCCGGGCGGACTCGCTGCGCAGGGCGGCCGCCACCGAACGTGAGGCGCGGGCGCGTGCCGCGCGGGCTCGCGTGGCACGGGTGCATGCGGCAGCGACGGCGGCCGCGGTCGCCGCCGCCGGGCGGATGCTGGCCGAGCGGCTCAGCCAGGTGGTCGCGGCCGCATCGCGAATCCGCGATGGACTGGCCGCGGACCGGCAGCAGCGGGCGGCCGCGATGATCAGCGTGCGCGGCGAGGTGAACACGCTCAATACCCGGATCACCGCGCTCACCGAATCACTGCACCGCGACGAGGTGGC
>JBDTKT010000104.1:0-22473 GCA_039935195.1 Mycobacterium sp. | reverse complement strand
ACCAAGACCGCGGACCTCGCCGAAGCCCGGCAGTTCGCTGAGGCGATCCACGCGGTGTACCCGGATCAGATGCTGGCCTACAACCTGTCGCCGTCGTTCAACTGGGACACCACCGGCATGACCGACGAGGAGATGCGGGCCTTCCCCGAGGAGATCGGCAAGTTAGGTTTCGTGTTCAACTTCATCACCTACGGGGGGCACCAGGTCGACGGAGTCGCCTCCGAGGAGTTCGCCAGCGCCCTCAAGCAGGACGGCATGCTGGCGCTGGCACGCCTGCAGCGCAAGATGCGGCTGATCGAGTCCCCGTACCGCACGCCGCAGACCCTGGTAGGCGGGCCCCGCAGCGACGCCGCCCTGGCCGCATCCTCGGGACGCACCGCGACCACCAAGGCCATGGGCGCGGGCTCCACCCAGCACCAACATCTGGTGCAGACCGAGGTGCCCAAGAAGCTCCTCGAGGAATGGCTGGCGCTGTGGAGCGAGTACAACCAGCTTCCCGAGAAGCTGACCGTGCAACTGCGGCCTCGGCGTTCCGGCTCGGACGTACTTGAACTCGGCATTTACACCAATGGCGACGAGCTGCTGGCGAATGTGCTCGTCGACCCGATCAAGGACCGCCGCGGGCGCAGCATCCTGACTGTGCGGGACCAGAACACCTTCGCCGAGCAGTTCCGCCAGAAGCGCCTGATGACGTTGATCCACGTGTGGCTGGTGCACCGATTCAAAGCAGAGGCGGTGCACTACGTCACGCCCACGCAGGACAACATCTACCAGACCGAGAAGATGAAGTCCCACGGCATCTTCCGCGACGTCCACCAGGAAGTCGGCGAGATTATCGTCGCGGAGGTGAATCAGCCTCGTATCGACGAACTGCTAGCCCCTGACCAGGTGGCGCTGCGCCAGCTGATCCGCAAGGAAGGCTAGCCGCCCACCGCGCGGATGCCGTCCACCGTGTCGGCCAGGGTGACGCGCGGATCGCGGAACTCGATGCCCAGCTCCCGTTCAGCGGGCGAGTCGTCGGACGCGGGCATCTGGGTGTAGTACTGCATGCCGGCTGCGGTGAGCGGTATGGCGACCGGCAGGACCCGTTTGACGCGGTCCAGTAGCTGTCCGGCCAACCGCAGCGCCACGTCCGGTATCGGCACCGCGAACATGGGGGTGCCGGCTACCGCGGCGAGCAGGCTCGCCAGCTGCGGCACCGAGAGTCGCTGCCCGCCCGCGGTGTAACGGCGCGGGCCGCGGCCGGGTTCGAGCAACGCTGCGTGCAGGGCCGCCAGGTCACGGACGTCGACCACCAGCCATCCGCCGCCGCGGCCGGGGATGACATGCATTCGCAGCGCCGCGCGCACCCCCTCGCCGGCCTCGCCGAACCGGTCGCCGACCGGCGGGCCGAGCACCATGCCCGGATAGGTGATGTTCACCGGGGCACCGGCGTCCTGAAGGCCGCGCGCGTAGCTTTCCTCGCAGGCCTTCGACCGCCCGTAGCCGTCGGTCCCGCCCATCACCGGCAGATCGGCCCGCAATGTTTGCAGCCCGGGGTGAAACAGCGCGGTGAAGCTCGAGACGTGGATGATCGGGTCGAGGCCGAGGTTAACCGCTCCCCCGAGGACATTGCGGGCACCGTCCAGGTTGGTCGTCATCATCGCGTCGGCCTGGCTCGGGTCGGTAGCGACCAGCGCCGCGGAGTGGACGACGGCATCGCATCCCTGCAGTGCCCGCTTCACCGAGTCCCGGTCGGCGATGTCGCCGACGACGTAGTCCGACACATCGACACCGAGGCGTTCGACGCTGCTGTGCAGACCAGCCGGGTTTCGCACCAAGAAGCGCACCCGGTGGCCGGCGTCGGTGATCGCCTTCGCGGTCCAACCGCCGACGAATCCGGTACCTCCGGTGACCAACACTCGCAAGGCAGCCATTCGCAATTCTCCTATCTACCGACCGGGTGAGGTCCAGTGTTACGCCAGTTTGGGCAGCTGGGCGCCGACGAGGGGCGCGATTTTGTCGGCCATGTACGCGTGCCCCGCATCGGTGGGATGCACACCGTCGGCACCGATCAAGTCGGGTCGGCCGACGAACCAGCCCTCGGCGAGCGGGTCGACGAACTCCGCCCCGGCCGCATGCGCCTGGCCGTTGAGGATGTCGCGGATCCGCAGCACGTTGCCCGGCACGTCGGAGGTGGGCCACGGCGGCCCGATCACCAGCAGTCGGGCCGACGGCGTGATCAGCCGCGCCAGGCTCAAGGTTTCGGCGATCATCGAAGTCAGTTCGCCCGGGTCGACGTCCTGATCGTTGCGGGAGCCGAAGAACACCACCAGCGCGTCATCGGACTGCACCGCGCGGGGCGCCAGATCCCGGAACAGGCCGCCGCGGTTGCCGCGGATGCCGTAGCCGGCCCCGCCCTCGGCCGCCACGTCGGCCCTGATGTGCAACCCCCGGCCGGCAAGGATCTGCCAGGCAAGTTCAGTCCATCCCGCGGCTCCCCGACCTCCCTCGTCCGAGCCGGTGGTGTACGAGTCGCCGACCACCGCTATGTGGATCGGCGAGGCACTCAGGGGCACCGTCCGGTGGTGCTGAACCGGGTCGGGACGGTCGGCCAAAGACCCGACCACCGAGACAAAAACGACCGCCAGCGAGACGGCGAACGTGGCCATCCGAGTCACTAACAACCTCCCCAATGCGCTTGACCTTGTTCACATCACGCTGATCGGGACAGCCACCGGACGCTCTTCATCGATCCCGTCGACCGACTTCAGCCCGTTCGTTGTCTGGTCCCCCGATACGGTGGCAGGTCGCGTCGTGGCCCGGACGTCGACCATACTTCGCATCCACCGACGGGCGGGTTCCTCTACACCGTGGAACAGCGCCATCGACAGCACGGTGGCCGTCACCAACAATCCCGACACCACCCATTTGGCCAGGGTGTCCTGCGAAATGATCTCGAACTGCATCGCGGCCCAGGTCCACGCCGTGTGTACCAACTCGTGGACCATGTACAGGCAGAACGAGATCTGTCCGCCGTAGACCATCAGCCGAGTGGACAGCACCCTGGGCAGGCTGCCGGTGCCGACCGCCAGCGCCATCACCAGCGGCACGAACAGCACGTCGACCAGTCCGGCACTGTCGTCGACCCCGGAGAGCGGGTGGGTGTCGAAGAAGTAGAGGATGCCGACCATGCCGCCGAGCACCAGCAGCGAGATCCATCCGGCGACCAGTCGGGCCCGCTCGGTCAGTTGCAGCTTGCGCACCGCGGCACAGGCCAGCGCACCGGCGGTGAACTGCATGACGATCCGCGGCAGCCAACTCCACGGCGTGTAGAACTGGCCGGTCGCCAGCAGTAACAGCAGCGGCGGTAGCGACGCGGTGATCGCCAGCCAGGTCAGCCCGCGCGCGGACGTCACGCGAACCATTCGGTGGATGACGATGATGAGCAGGCCGAACAGCAGGTAGGCCAGCCATTCGGCGCTGATCGACCAGGCCGGCCCGTCCCAGCTCGACCCGTCGAAGAACGGCTCGAACCACAACTGCACCAGCAGGACCTGGCGCACATAGCTGATGGCGGTGAGCTGGTCCACCTCGGTTGATGGCACATGCCCGACGTGCAGGGTGAAGATCACCCACAGCAGTGCAAGGTGCAAGGTGACCAGGTAGATCGGCCACACTCGGGCCAGCCGCAACCACAGGAAGTGCGCGGTGGCGCGTACCGAGAACCTCTGCCCCATCCGGTCCAAGTAGTTCCACGTCAGGACGAACCCACTGAGGATGAAGAACAGGTCGACGCCTTGGGCCCCACAGTCGAGCACCGGGGCGAACGCTTCGCTGAAGTCGGGCGCCGCGTTGGCCAGCAGTGGCCGAAAGTGAAACAGCACGACCCAGACGGCGGCGATGATGCGTAGCCCCGTCAGGGCCTTGATCTCTCCGGTGCGCACAACACTCTTTCGCCGTGGGTTCCGCTGCATTGCGCGCGACGTGACCTTGACAGCCTGATGGTGCTCAGCCGCGCGATCCGGTAGCCGGCAACCATCGCAGACTAACAGCGGGACCGGCTCGGGTGTACCGGGCAACGCCGCGTCGCGGGCGCCCAGGAAGGTCCGGCGGGCGCCGCCGATGTCGCCCGATCGGCGGCCGCCGCCCGCGATCCAGTTCTCACCAAAGCGTTAAACGACGGCGGACAGCGCCTTACATTTGCCGCATAGCCTTCGGGGAGAGGCGTGGACCGGCCCGGGTGACGGGTTCGGCACCAGCACCGAGAAAACGGGGGTTGGCATGGCTACCAAGATCACCACCGCGGGTCCGGCCCGGCTCGGTGTCGAGTGCGGCGGTGCCTGGATTCGGGCACACTACCGTCACCTGGCGACCGTAGTCGTGATCCGCGGCCGGATCGACGCCGCCAACGTCGACGAACTCAGCGAGCAGGCCCGCCGTTTCGTCCTCGCCAAGGAACCGCTGGTGCTGGACCTGAGCGGGGTCACCTCGTTCGCCGCCGCGGGTATCTGGCTGCTCTGCGTGCTGGACGGTGATTGCCGCACCGCGGGTGTGGAATGGACGCTAGTCGCGAGCCCGGCCGTCGACGAACTACTGCGTGACTTCGACGAGGAAGCCAAGTTCCCGACATCGCGCTCCGTGGATCAAGCCCTGCACACGTTTGCCGACGTGATCGACCAGCGTCGCCAGTTGCTGCTGCCGCTGATCAAGAAGACGGCCTGAGGTAACCCGTCTGGTCGCTGCCGCGCTGCGCTGGTGGCCACTGTTCGGGGTGCTGGCGACGCTGGCACTGGGCTGGGCGGTAGGCGACGGCACGACATCCGTCGACAGCTGGTTTCACCGGATCACTCGCGAGGCGCTCGGTGGGCAACCCCGCTGGCTGCTGATCTTCACCAGTAGTCAGCTGGCGCTGGCGGTGCTGGTGTCGTGTCAGCTCGTTGCCCTGCGCCGCCGACAGTGGAAGTTGTCGACAGCGGTGCTGGTCTGCCCGTTTCTAGCGACCGCGATCGGCGAGGCACTCAAGCGGCTGTTCGATCGCCGCAACGGACCGTACCTGGAATATCCCAGTGGGCACACCACGCTGCTGGTCACGGCGCTGGGGATGATGGTCGTCATCGCCGCCGCGCGGGTGTGGGCAGTGACCGTTGCGGTGGCCGTCAGCCTGCTGGGCATGCTCGGGCTGATTGCCTGCGGTTACCACTACCTCACCGACACCATCGGTGCCGCATTGCTCGCCACCACGCTGGTGTGCGGCGCGGCTCGGTTAACGTCTCCGCTGTGATCGTGCTGCTGCCGCCGTCGGAGACCAAGCGTGCCGGCGGTGACCCGCAGCCACTGCACCTGGGCCGGCTCAGTTCACCGGAGCTCACCGCGCTGCGCACCGAACTGGTCGACGAGTTGGTCGCGCTGGCCGCAGATCGTCCGGCCAGCAGGCGCGCGCTGGGCCTGTCCCCTACCCAGGACGCTGAGATCGACCACAACGCTGCGCTGTATAGCGCCCCGACGTTACCGGCGATCAGCCGCTACACCGGCGTGCTCTACGAGGCCCTCGATGTCGAGTCCCTGCACGGCGCGGCCGCAGCCCGCGCGGCGAGCCGACTGGCGGTGGCCTCGGCATTGTTCGGGCTGCTGCGGGCCGCAGATCCGGTGCCCGCCTACCGGCTGTCAGCCACGTCGAAGTTGCCGGCGCAACCCACCCTGGCCAAGCGCTGGCGGCCCGTGCTGGAGCCGGTGCTGGCCGAGATCGCCGATGCCGAGTTGGTGGTGGACCTGCGGTCCGGCTCCTACGCCGCGCTGGCCCGGGTTCCCGGCGCGGTGCGCGCCGATGTGGTCGCCGAATACCCCGACGGTCGGCGCAAGTCCGTCAGCCACTTCAACAAGGCGCACAAAGGTCGACTGGCCCGAGTGCTGGCAACCACCGGCTCCGAGCCGGGCGACGCCGCGGCCGTGGCGACGATCGCCCGCCGGGCCGGTATGCGAGTGGAACTCGACGACCACTTGCTCACCGTCGTGGTGCCGGCCTGACGCCGCCGCCTCTCCCGGAAGACAATGGTCGGATGCCGACGCTGCGAGCATCCGTCACTGTTTTGCTACTGATTCCGGCCAGTGTCTGTCTGGCGCCCCCGGCGGAGGCGGTACCCCCGGTGAGCGCCCAGGCCGGGGCGGCCGGCTTCGTCGATGTTCGCAGCGCGGTGCCGGATGCGATCCTCGACCTGCGCTATGCGACACCGAACAACTTCGTGGGCACGCCGCTGTATCCGCCCGACGCCCGCTGCCTGGTCCACGAGTCACTGGCGCCCGGCCTGGCGACCGCCGCCGATTCGTTGCGGCGACAGGGCCGGACCCTGGTCTTCTGGGACTGCTATCGGCCGCACAACGTCCAGGTGCGGATGTTCCAGGCAGTCCCGAACCCGAACTGGGTGGCCCGGCCCGGTGCGTTCGCCCGCAGTCACGAGACCGGGCGGTCGGTGGATGTGACCCTCACCGGTCCGCAGGGCCGGCTCGCCGATATGGGAACCGACTTCGACGATTTCTCCGCAACGGCTTTGGCGTTCGCCAAAGACGGGATCAGCGCGAAGGCCGCGGCCGACCGCACCGTGCTGCGCGACGCGATGGGCGCTGGCGGTCTGGCCCCGTATGCGGGCGAGTGGTGGCATTTCGACGGGCCGGGCGCCGGCGTGCAGCGCCCCATCCTCGACGTCCCGGTGAACTGAGGGCCCGTCAGATGTGGCGGTTTCGGCCAGCCGTCAGTGCTGCGCCGGTATGGCCAGGTAGCGCTCCACCGACTCGACCTTCGCGGTCATCGCGTCGACCGCATCGGCCCGCCAGTCCACCTTGATCACCGTGCTCACCCGGGGCGCGCGGGCCGCGACCGCCTCCACTGCCCGCTGCACCACGGCCATCACCTCAACCCAGCTGTCGCCCTCGATCACGGTGAACATCGCATCGGTCCGGTTCGGCAGCCCCGACTCGCGGACGACCCGGACCGCCTCGGCGACCACCTCGCCGACAGCCTCCCCCACCCCCAGCGGCGTGACCGAGAAAGCGACCAGCACAGACACCTAATTCACCCTTCCCATACCCACCCCGCCGAGCCTACCTAGCATCGAGTCCCATGCGGGTTCTGGTGCAACGCGTCTCCTCGGCACGGGTGACTGTCGACGGCCGGACCATCGGTGCGATCAACCCGGACCGCCAGGGACTGTTGGCGTTCGTCGGCGTCACCCACGGTGACGACGCTCCCAAAGCGCGGCGGCTCGCCGAAAAACTTTGGCAGTGCCGAATTCTCGACGCCGATCGGTCCGCGGCCGACGTTGGCGCGCCGATCCTGGTGGTCAGCCAGTTCACCCTCTACGCCGACACCGCAAAGGGACGGCGACCTTCGTGGAACGCCGCGGCGTCGGGTGCGATCGCCGAACCACTGGTCATCGCGTTCACTGAGGCGCTGCGCGGTCTGGGCGCGCACGTGGCGACGGGCGTGTTCGGCGCCCACATGGAGGTGGAACTGGTCAATGACGGCCCGGTGACCGTCCTGCTGGAATTATGATCCGCCGACGTGGCGGACAGCCGGCGAAACCACCGTCGCGGGCGACGCCCGAGACATATCGTTGACTTCATGCCAGAACTCGATCAGACACCATCCATGTCGATGTCACGCAAAGTGCTGTGCGCGGGCTACGCAGCGATCGCAGCTATCGCACTGATCGCCACCTGGAGCCAGAACCTGGCTTACCAGAACAGTGCCGCCGACCTGTTCACCACTTTCTGGCGTGAGACAAAGGTGACACCGGCTTCACGGTCGATCACAGCCGATCTGCTGCTGTTCGCTCTTGCCGCGGCGATTCTCATGGTGATCGAGGCACGTAAGTACGGTGTCCGGTATGTATGGGCCTACATCGTGGGCGGTGTCTTCATCGCTATCAGCGTGACGTTTCCGCTGTTCCTGCTGGCCCGCGAATTGCGCATGAACTCAGCCGACGCGCCGAAATTGCAAGCCAAAGACACGGTTCTGTTGATTCTGCTCGCGGTTCTGGCTTTGGCTGCAACCATCTGGGTTGACGCGGGCTGAGAGGCTGCACGCTCCGCGTGCAACACTCTGCGGATGGTTGTCCCCATCGCCCGTCCCAAACTTGAGGGCAACATCGCCGTCGGCGAGAACCGCCGGATCGGGTTCGCCGAGTTCGGCGCACCCCACGGCCGACCCATCTTCTGGCTGCACGGAACCCCCGGTGCCCGTCGCCAGATTCCGCCCGAAGCCCGGGTGTTCGCCGAGCGGGAGAACGTCCGGCTGATCGGGATCGACCGGCCCGGGATCGGCTCGTCGACACCGTACCGCTACGGCTGCGTCCTCGATTTCGCCAACGACCTGCACACGATCGCGGACACCCTCGGAGTCGGGAAGATGGCGGTGATCGGCCTGTCCGGCGGCGGGCCCTACGCCCTTGCCTGCGCCGCCGGTATGCCCGACCGGGTCGTGTCGGTCGGGGTGCTCGGCGGTGTCGCCCCGGCGAGCGGGCCCGACGCGGTCAGCGGCGGACTGATGGGACTCGGTTCGCGGGTGGCACCGCTCCTGGAGGTGGCCGGCCCCCAGATCAGCGGGGTCGCCACCGCGCTGATCTGGTTAGCGCGCCCGGTCGCGTCGACCGCGCTCGACCTGTACGCCAGCGTGTCGCCGGAGGCCGACCGCCATTTGCTGCACCGGCCCGAATTCAAGGCGATGTTCCTCGATGACCTGCTCAACGGCAGCCGTAAGCAGCTAGCCGCACCCTTCGCCGATGTGGTGCTTTTCGCCCGGGACTGGGGGTTCCGGCTCGAAGACATCACAGCCCCGGTGCACTGGTGGCACGGCGATCACGACCACATCGTGCCGTTCGCACACGGCGAACAGGTGGTCACCCGGTTGCCCAACGCGAAGCTGTACCGATTGCCGGGGGAAAGCCACCTTGCCGGGCTGGGCCGCGGCGAAGAAATCCTGCGCACCATGCTCGGGGGCTGGGACAGCGCAACTTGATCTCAGGGGATCAGGCGGACCTTCACGTCCGGCCCCGACCGTGCGGCCATCGCCGCATAGCCGTCAGCGGCATCCGCCAGCGGTAGCGTGCTGGTGAAGATGCCGTCGACGTTGAGCCGCCCAGACTCCAGCAGCGGAATCAACTCCGGCCAGGTGCTCTGTATCGGCGCGAGCGTCATCCGCAGCGTGATGCTGCGCAGCAACGAACTCAGGGCCGGGAACGGAAATGGCGCCATGTCATGGACCCCGACCACCGAGACGGTGCCACCCGGCCGCACCGCGTTGAGCGCGTCGGTTATCGATGCGTCGCTACCGACCGCGTCGATCACCGCGTCCGCCCCGCGGCCACCGGTTGCCGCCAGAACCGCTTCCGTTCCTGGCGCCGGCATCGGTGTCGCATCCCATTTCGCCGCGCGCTCTCGCCGGCCCTCGACCGGGTCGATACCGAAAACCCTTGCGGCGCCCTGTACCAGGGCACTGCGCAGCGCGCACAGCCCGACCGCCCCCAGTCCGATCACCGCGACGGTGCCGCCAAAAGGGATGTCGGCACGGCGCGCGGCGGCCCAGCCGGTGGCCAGGTTGTCGGTCAGCAGCAGCGCCTGTTCGGCAGTGATGCGCTCTGGGATCTTGAGCAGCTGGAAATCCGCTGCGGGCACGGCGAGTAGCTCGGATTGCGCGCCACCGAGCGCGCCGGAGCCGAAAATCTGCATACCCTGCTGGCACATCACCGGGTCCCGGGTGGCGCAGCCCGAACAGCTGCCACAGCCGGTCACCGACGACACCATGACCAGGTCGCCGACCCGGACAGAGCGGACCTGCGGCCCGGCTTCGACGACGGTCCCGATGGCTTCGTGGCCGAGCGCCAGCGGTTCGGCCAGCGGATAGTCACCGTCATAGAAGTGCAGGTCGGATCCGCAGATTCCGGCCGAGGTGACGGCAATGATCGCCCCGTCGGGGCCGGGCAGCACCGGATCGGGGCAGGTGTCGACCCGGATACTGCCGGGCCCGTCGACGACCACCGTTCGCATCCTGTTACCTCCGATCGGTCAGTCTCCGGGCGCGGATCGGGGCTCCAGGTCGGCGAGCAGGACCGGCGGCAGAAATATCCCTACCAGCGTACGGTGCCACCACGCCCCGTCGCGGCGCAACTCAGACCAGGTGGTGAACCGGTAGACGTAGAGCAGCGCCCGCACATAGTGCGGTGGAGTGTCGGGAAAGGGGTTGTGGCGCAACAGGCGCAGCGTGTCTCGATCGTTCTTCAACAACCGGATCATCAATGCGTCCCGCCACTGTTGGGCGTACAGCGGTGAGATCGCAGCAAACCACATCAGCCAGTCCAGGCGCAGATGGTAGGGCGCCCACTGCAGCGGCAGTCGGTCGAGGGCACCGGGCTTGCCTTTGAATTCGTATTCCCGCCAGCGGGTCTGCTCGCCGATCTCCGGGTCATCAGTGCCCTCGATCACCACCTCGCGGCGGACCCGGCCGATCGTGCCGAATGCGCCGTAGGCGTTGACCAGATGAAACGGGTTGAACGAGAAATTCATTCGCTGATGACGGGATGCCATATTGCGCACAGGCCAGTAACTCAGCACCAGCACCACCGCGGTGAAGGCGATCACCACACCGGCGAACCACGCCTGCGCTCCGGCCAGGGCCGGCGGTTGCCGAACCCCAAATACTGCAGTCGCCCAAGAACTGTCGATTGCGCTGGCGGCCAGGATGATCGTCAGCCAATTCAACCACGCGAAATTGCCCGATGCCACCAGCCACAGCTGGGTAGTGACGATGATCGCGGCCGCCACACTGGCCACCGGTTGGGGGGCGAACAGCCCAAACGGCACGACAAGTTGGGCGAAATGGTTGCCCGCCACCTCAACCCGGTGCAACGGCTTGGGCAGATGATGGAAAAACCAACTCAGCGGCCCGGGCATCGGCTGTGTTTCGTGGTGGTAGTACAGGCAGGTCAGATCGCGCCAGCACTTGTCACCGCGAAGCTTGATCAGCCCCGCCCCGAACTCGATCCGGAACGCCAGCCACCGGGCCAGCCACATCACCAGCACCGGCGGTCCGACCCGGTCGTTTCCCAGGAAGATCGCGAGAAACCCACTCTCCAACAGGATGGATTCCCAGCCGAACGAGTACCAGGCCTGACCAACGTTGACAATGGACAGGTACAGCATCCAGAGCACCAGCCAGGCCAGCATCACCGCCCATAACGGCACCAGGTCGGCCGTGCCCGCGACGATCGCGGCCGACAGTGCCACACCGAGCCAGCACACGCCGGCGAAGAAGCGGTCGGAGTAGTGGAGGTGAAAGATACTGGGCGCCAGCCGAAACGAGCGGTACTGCAGGAATCGCGGGACCGGTAGCATCCCGTGCTCCCCGATGAGGGCGCGGAACTGTCTCGCCGCGGCGATGAACGCGATCACATAGATGGCCGCGATGCCGCGTTCCAGCACCAGCCTCCCCACCCAATATTCGGGTGCCGTGAACCAGTCCATGTCCGGTCCCGCCGGTTTAGCCGGCTGACAGTGCGCGGAGCAGCAGGTGCATGGCGACGGTCGTCGAACGCTCCCGGACGTCGGCACGGTCGCCCGGCAGTCTGGTGGTGCGGGTCAGTCGGGAGCCGTCACCGAGTAGCACGCTGAAGCAGACCGTCCCCACCGGTTTGCCGGCCGTTCCTCCACCCGGCCCGGCGATCCCGGTGATCGCGACGGCGGTGTCCGCCCGAAAACGTTGCAGCGCGCCGGCCGCCATCGCTTCGGCCACCGGTTCAGAAACCGCGCCGTGCTCGGCGATGAGAGCCGCGTCGACGCCGAGCATCTCCACCTTGGCGTCGTTGGAGTAGGAGACCACCCCGCCAGCCACGTAGTCGGAGGCGCCCGCGATCTCGGTCAGCCGCCCCGCCAGCAGTCCGGCCGTACACGACTCCGCGGTGGCGATCCGCCGGCCAGCCAGTAACCGGGCGACCAGATCGTCGACCCGGGAGCTGTTTTCGGAGAAGATCGCCCGGGCGTGCTGCTCCCGCAACACCGCGACGAGCTGCCCGTAAATCGGAGCGTCGTCGGGTTCGTAGCGGGTGACCATCTCGATCTCCCCGCGCCGCAGGCAGGTGGTGATCTCAAGACGATCGAAGCCGTCGACGCGCTGTTCGGCCCTGCGCAGCGTATCGGCCAGCCCGGACTCCGGCAGGCCGAACATCCGCACGGTCTGCTGCCGGTAGCTGATCCGGCCGGCGATCGCCGCCTGCACGGCGGCGGTCTCCATCGCCGGCTGCCACATCGCTTGCAACTCACGCGGCGGGCCCGGCAGCACCACGACCGTCGGCGTGCCGGGCACCACCACGCCGGGAGCGGTGCCGACCGGGTCTAGCACCGTCGACCCGGCCGGGATCAGCGCCTGCTTGCGGTTGGCGGCGCGGACCGTCTCGAAGTCGATGGGGGCATCGGGACGGTCGTAGCGCACCAACAACCGTTTGAGGATTTCGGCGATCCCGGCTTCCAAATCGTTGTCCAGCACCAACTCCCGCCCGCAGAAATCGGCCACGGTCGCCACGGTCAGGTCGTCGGCCGTCGGACCGAGGCCGCCGCTGGTGATGATCAGGTCCACACCCTCGCCGGCCTGGAAACGCAGCTGGGCCTCGATGTCGCGGGGGCGGTCGCCACAGATCGTGATGTGCGCCAATTCAACTCCCAGCTCAAGGAGTCGGTCGGCGATCCACGGGCCGTTGCGGTCCTGAATTCGCCCGGTGAGTACCTCGGTACCGGTGACCACAATTCCCGCGCGTGCGCTCACCGGTCCGACATTACGCAGCGAACATCACGGCAGGCTCGGAATGAGGAGCACTTCCGCCATCGACGGCACCACCGGCATGGACGGGACGAGTGCGCCGGGGATCGCCGCTGACGGGGCGGCGACCGGGGCGACGATGGGGGCGGTGCCACCCAGGTTCGGCAGCGGGAACGGCAGTAGTGAGCTCAGGTTGCCCGGTAGCCCGGACAGGCCCGGCAGACCCGCGGGGGTGCTGGCCCCGGGAGTGCTGGTCCCCGGCGTCTGCGGCATGTTCAGGGTGGCGGTGGCGATCGGCGACTGCCCGGGTGACGCGGCCGGCGCTAGCGGCGTGCCGGTCAGCATGGAGGTGGTGCTCTGCAACAGCTGTTGCGGAATGGTGGCCGTCGAGGCGAAAACCTGCTCGACCACGCCCCCCAGACCCGGATTCAGCGGCACCGTGTCCGCGCTTGCGGTGGCGCTCGATGCGAGCGCCGTCAAGAACAGGCCGGCGGCGGCGCCGGCTGCGACGGTGAGGCAGTTTTTGATGCGTGACATGGCACTTCCAATCCCTAATGACAACAAGGTCAGGACCGAAGCTAGCCGTGTGAAATTTGATACGCGTGTGACACGTGGGGCGGTTTATGGAACCGTTGCGAACGAGAGACGCTGCGGTTACCCGCCGATTCGGGAGCTACTCGGCTATTTGGCCAGCCAACTCTGGATCTTCGCGAAGTCCCTCGAGTAGCTCAGCAGACCGGCGTCGTCGTAGTACGCCCCGCCGTTGACGACAGTGGTGTCGCGCCACATCACGTTGACGCGGTAGAGACCGCGATCGTAGATGTCGATGCGCTCGCGCTGCTTGCGCTGCCAACCCAACTGCTCAGCCAACTGGGACAGCGCCTGCCGCTCGTCGGTTGCGGTGGTCATCGGTAGTCCCTCCTTGCCGTGCCGGTCACCAAGTCATGGTCGCCCGGTCGCGTCGGTCGCCCACGGTATCAGCCGCGGACGTACCATCGATCCCGATGCCCGCGTCACCTTCGCCGCGCGATCCGTTCGTCGAGATTGCCCGGAGCTCCCCCAGCGGGCAGGTCGGAGCCTTTTTCGACCTGGACGGCACACTGGTGGCCGGGTTCACCGCCACCGCACACGCCGGGGACCGGGTCCGGCGCCGGCAGGCCCGGGCCGGTGAGGTGCTGGGTGTCGCGGAGGCAGCGGTGCGGTACCGGATGGGCCGCATGCCGTTCGAGCGCCTCATGGTGCGTGCCGCCGGTTACCTGCGCGGCCAGTCGATCGCCGAGCTCAACGCCGTCGGCGATCGACTTTTCGATCAGCACATCACGTCGCGGATCTATCCGCACATGCAGGAGATAGTGCGGGCGCACCAGCAGCGCGGCCACACCGTCGTGCTCAGCTCGTCGGCGCTGACCATCCACGCTGAGCCGGTCGCCCGGTACCTGGCGATCACCCGGGTGCTCTGCAACCACTTCGAGCTCGACGACCGGGGTGTGTTGACCGGTGGGATCGTCAAGCCCGTGGTGTGGGGCGCCCAGAAGGCGGCCGCGGTCCAGCGGTTTTGTGCGGACAACGGGATCGACCTGGCCCAGAGCTTCTTCTACGCCGACGGCGACGAGGACGCGGCCCTGATGTCGCTGATCGGCCGTCCCCGGCCGGTAAACCCTCGCCCCAGGCTCGCCGCGCTGGCCATCGAGCACGGCTGGCCGGTGTTGCAGGTCGCCGGCCCGAACCACAGCGGCAGGTCGCTACGACAGCTAGCGGGCTTCGGGGTCGCCGTGCTGCGGACCCTCACCACCCGCTGATAGCGCACGACGCAGGGACGGAGGCGGCTTGGAAGTGGTTCGCTCCGACGACGACACCTGGGGTATCACCGGCGGCGTGGGGTACACCGCACTGGTGGTGGCCGGCTGGCGTGCCCTGCACACCGCCGGTCCGCACCCGATCGCCCGCGACGAGTACGCCCGGGGGTTCGTTACCGCCTCGGAGGACCAGTACCTGACCGGTCTACTGGCCGATCCGCCGACCGCGGCGGATGCGGCGGTCTTCCCGCGGTTGTACGGCGTGCAGACGCGGTTCTTCGACGAGTTCTTCGGCGCCGCCACCCGTGCGGGGATCCGGCAGGCGGTGATCGTGGCCGCCGGGCTGGACTGCCGGGCCTACCGACTGCCCTGGCCCGTCGGCACCACGCTGTTCGAACTCGACCAGCCCGGGGTCCTCGACTTCAAGGACCGCGTACTCACCGGGTGCGCCGCACCGCCGAACTGTCGGCGCCGCACGGTGCCGGCCGATCTGCGTGACGACTGGACCGCACTGTTGCTGACGGCCGGCTTCGATCGGACCGAGCCCACCGTGTGGTCGACGGAGGGGCTACTGCCGTATCTGAGAGGGCCGGCGCAGGACGCGTTGTTCACCCGGATCGGCGCGCTGTCCGCACCGGGCAGCCGACTGGCGGTGGGTGCGGTCGGTACGGGATCCGACTGGGAGCACCTCGTTGCACTCGAGCGGGCCCACCCCGGCCTGCGGGCTTCCGGCCAGGTGGACTTCTCCGCCCTGACCTACGACCGCGCGGGGAGGGCCGAACCTGCGGTGTGGCTGGCCGCGCACGGCTGGGCGGTCGACGGGCCGCGCACCTCCCCGCAGTTGCAGGCCGGCTACGGTCGCACCCCGCCAGCGGTGGATGTGGCGGTCGACCGGGTGCTGCACTCGGAGTACCTGACCGCTACCCGCCTCTCCATCAACGATGGACGGTAGTGTTGCAATCTAGGGTTCAACTGGCCCATGAACACCAAATCTGATACTAAATAAGAACACGTTCCAATTCGTTCACCGCCCGCCAAGGAGTAGGTCATGCACACTCCCATCTGCGACGAACTCGGTATCGAGTTCCCGATCTTCGCTTTTACGCACTGTCGCGACGTCGTCGTCGCGGTGAGCAAGGCCGGCGGTTTCGGGGTGCTGGGCGCGGTCGGCTTCACCCCGGAGCAGCTCGAGATCGAGCTGAACTGGATCGACGAGAACATCGGGGATCACCCCTACGGTGTCGACATCGTCATCCCGAACAAATACGAGGGCATGGACTCTGGGCAGTCCGCCGAGGAACTGGCCGACTCACTTCGCAAGATGGTGCCCCAGCAGCACCTCGACTTCGGGAAGAAGCTCCTCGCCGACCACGGTGTCCCCGTCGAGAACGCCGAGGAGGACAGCTTGCAACTGCTCGGCTGGACCGAGGCGACCGCCACCCCGCAGGTCGAGGTGGCACTGCAGCACCCGAAGGTGACGATGATCGCCAATGCGCTCGGGACTCCCCCCGCGGAGATGATCAAGCACATCCATGAGTCGGGCCGCCAGGTAGCCGCGTTGTGCGGTTCTGCCTCGCAGGCGCGTAAGCATGCAGCGGCCGGTGTGGACATCATCATCGCCCAGGGCGGCGAGGCCGGCGGCCACTGTGGCGAGGTGGGCTCGATCGTGTTGTGGCCCGAGGTCGTCAAAGCGGTGGCACCGGTGACGGTGCTGGCGGCGGGTGGCATCGGCAGCGGCCAGCAGATCGCCGCGGCATTGGCGCTCGGCACACAGGGCGCGTGGACCGGTTCACAGTGGCTGATGGTCGAGGAATCGTCGAACACGGCGGCCCAGCATGCTGCGTACATCAAGGCGAGCAGTCGCGACACCGTGCGCAGCCGGTCGTTCACCGGCAAGCCGGCCCGGATGCTGCGCAACGACTGGACCGACGCGTGGGAGGCGCCGGATAACCCCAAGCCGCTCGGTATGCCGCTGCAGTACATGGTCTCCGGCATGGCGGTGCGGGCCACGAACAAGTACCCCGACGAGACCGTCGACGTGGCGTTCAACCCGATCGGCCAGGTCGTCGGGCAGTTGAACAAGGTGGAGAAGACGGCGACCGTCATCGAGCGCTGGGTGCAGGAGTACCTCGAGGCCACCGGGCAACTCGAGGACTTCAACGCGGCAGCCACTGTCTGAGGATCAGCCCCGCTCGACCAGGAACGGGCGGGCGGCCAGCGCGTAGCACCCGAGCACGGCCAGCGGCGCGATCACGGGCAGCCACGCCACCCTCAGGGGAAAGGCCACCGCAACCAGCCCGACGAAGGCGAATCCGACCGCGGCGATAACGGTCGGGGCGGTGACAGCGCAATATCGGAGTGCCAGGTAAGCCACCGCGCACAGCCCGGACACCGCGGCCGGTGCCGGGGGTGGATCAGCGAGCACGATCGTGAGCACGGCCAGCATCACCGCCGATGTCGCGGCCGGCCGCAGCCACAGTCCGGCCAGCGCCGCCGCGGCTGTCAGCAGTGCGGCCAGCGCCGCCGGCCCGGGCATCCCGGCACCCGCCGTGATCGCCATCGACACCCCGCAGCCGCCGGACAGCAGCCGAGGAAGCGCCGTGCCGCTCGTCCCGGTCATCTCGCAGCCCGCCGCACCGGCCGACCGCGCTCGGCCACCAGGTGCATCGCCTGCTCCAGCGGTTGATCGTCTGGCCACGGCACCACGTCGACGCCGATGGTCGCCATGTCCCGATACATCGTCGATCGCTGCAGCGCCCACAACCGCGAGATCAGCGGGTCCAACTCGTCCTCGAACGGCGAGTCCGGAAGGACATCGACGGCCAGCACGACGTGACCGCGTTGGCGCAGATCGGTCAGCGCGAAGCCGAATTCGGTGTCGAGCAATGTGGAGAACGCCACCACCAGCGCCCCCGGCGGGACGGCGGCACGCGGCGCGAGAGTTCCGGTGGTGGTCTCGAATCCGGCGTCGGCGCCGAGCACCGCGTCGAGGATGCGATAGAACTGGCGCTGCCCGATGTCGGCGCCAAGCCAGTGGGGATGACCGCCGCCGAGCGTGACGATCCCGGCGCGATCGCCGCTGCGCAGTGCGGTCTGAACCACCTGCGCCGCGCCATATACCGACCGTTCGGCTGCCCGGGTGGCCGGGCCACGCGGCTGCCGGTACGTGTCGATCAGCACCACCACGTCGGCGGCGCGGTCGGTCAATCGCTGGGTCACGTGCAGGCTGCCGCGGCGCGCACTTACCGGCCAGTTGACCGCGCGCAGCGGGTCGCCGGGGACGTAGGCACGGATGTCTGCGTACTCCACTCCCCGGCCGGTCTGCCGAGTCAGGTGGGTGCCGACCCGATCGCGCAGGTCGGTGCGCGGGATCGGAGTCAATTGCGGTGGGGCCAGCGGGAAAACGACCACATCGGCCACGTCGGCGAGCGCGGTTCCGGACAGCAACCCACCCCGTACCACCGCGTCGATCCGGGTCCGGATCGGATATCTTCCCCAACGCACGGCCCTGGCGCTCACAGCTTTTCGCCATCCGGCGCCCTCGTCACGGACGTCAAGGTGCATCGCCGGGTCAGCTACGACCGTGAGCTCCACGCACACCTCGCCGGGCTCGGCGGTGGTCAGCCAGATACTCAAGGGGGCCTGCTCAGATTCGAAGCAGCGCTGCAACGGCGGTTGCGCATGCACCCGGATCGCCGGCCGCGGGCGCTGCCAACTGACCGAGCACAGCACCCCGAGCAGCGGAGCGGCGAAGGCGATCAGCTGCCAGCGGGACCCGATCATCGCCGCCGCCAACGCCACCGCGGCGCCGGTGGCAATCGCAAGCGTCAGCGGCGATGCTCGCCAACGGAATTCGACGTCGGCGTGCCGGACCGCCATATCTTGGCTCACTCCGGCGTCATCCCCGGCGTGCGGGGCACCGGTAGGCGCCGCAGCAGCTCCTGCACCACGTCGGCGGCCCGGATGCGGCGCACCCACATCTCCGGTCGCAGGGAGATACGGTGGGCGACTGCGATTGTGGCGAGCGCTTTCACATCCTCGGGTATCACGTAGTCCCGGCCGAGCAGCAGCGCCTGCGCCCTGGCGAGTTGAACCAGGTCGAGTTCGGCTCGCGGGCTGGCACCCACCGCCACCTGCGGGTGGCGCCGGGTGGCGGTCGCCAGCGACACCACATAGTGAAGGACGTCCTCGTGCACACTGACCCGCTCGACCGATTCGCGCATCGCGACCAGATCGCCGGCGTCGACGACCTGACGCACCGTCGGGGCGACCGATCCCCGGTCGAGCCGGCGGCGCAGCATCGCAGTCTCGCCGAGTTCGGACAGGTAGCCCAGTTCCAGCCGGATTGCGAAACGGTCGAGCTGGGCTTCGGGCAGCGGGTAGGTGCCCTCGTACTCGATCGGGTTGTCGGTGGCCAAGACGATGAACGGCGAGGGCAGCTGGTGGGTTTGGCCGTCGATGCTGACCTGACCTTCGGCCATCGCCTCCAGCAGTGCGGCCTGGGTTTTCGGCGGTGTCCGGTTGATTTCGTCAGCGAGCAGCAGGTTCGTGAAGATCGGTCCGCGGCGGAACTCGAAGTGGCCTGACTGCATGTCATAGATTGTCGAACCGAGCAGGTCGGCCGGCAGCAGGTCCGGAGTGAACTGCACGCGGGTGAACCCCAGGCCCAGGGCAGCTGCGAACGACCGGGCTATCAGCGTCTTACCCAGGCCGGGTAGGTCTTCGATGAGCACGTGACCACCGGCCAGCACGGTGGTCAGGATCAGGGTCAGTGCCGCCCGCTTCCCCACCACCACCCGTTCGATCTCGTCGAGCACCGCCGCGCAGCGTGCGGTGGTGATTGCCGCCTGCTCGGCTGGACCCGTGGTCATCGCTGCTCCAGCCGCTGCAAGATCTCCTCCAGTGCCGCGCGGCCGGGGCCGCGTTCCGGGTCCTCGGTGGGGGCGACGTTCCCCGGGTCCACCCACTGCCACAGGTCGGTGCCGAACAGCGCGCGCCCGGTGGCGTGAAAAGCCGCCGAATCCTTGGCGCGCCGCTGGCCGGTGGAGATCTCGAAGTTGCGGGCCAGTATCGGACGCCAGTGTCGATCCCAATCCGTCCGGGTCGACTCCGACCACCGGATCCTCGACTCGGTACTGGAGCGCCAGCGCAGCAACGATTCCCCGGGCTCGTCGGGCATCTCCTGATCCCCGGCGAGACCGTCGTCGAATTCGGAGAACATTCGGCGGATGCCCAGCAGCAGGAAAGCGGTCACGATGCCCGCCGCCCACGCCACGAGCTGGCGCTGGTGCAGCAGGACTGCGAGCAGTTCCACCCCCGCCACCAACAGGACGCCTTGGGTCGCCAGTGTTCTCATACCGCGGTTCGCAGTTCGTCGAGCACCAGGCGCAGACTCCGCACCGCGTACTCCCGGTGCAGCTCAGTCATCAGGTGCGTGCTGAACCGCGCCTCGGTGAACAGGCTGACCAGGTGCGCGGCGTTCTCCGCCGACACCGCATGGTGTTCCACCGCCCGCGCCAGCACTTCGGTCGGGGTGTCGAACTCCTGCGGCGCGGTATCCGGGACACGACCCAGTTGACGTTCCATGGCCGCGTAGCAGGCAATGATCGCCTCGCGGGGTTCGCGGCTGCGGTTACCCATCTCCACCAGCCCGAGTTCTGCTGCGCGGGCAAGCGATTCCGGTACCGCGACGGGCATGATCGGCTCGAGATGTTCCTCGGACACACCGACCGATTCGGTGCCGTTGCGTCGGATGCGGGCGCCCGCGACCACTCCCCCGACGATCATCGCCAGCATGACAAGCACGGTCACGGTGAGATAGCCGAAAACATCGCCACCGGAACTACGTTGCGGTTGTTTCGCCGGCGGTGCACCGCCGGCTGTGGCCGGGACGGATTCCCTCGCCGATCCATCGACATGCACCCCGAAACCATGTGTCAGGGCATCGATCCGATACTGCTCGGCCAGGTTCATCGCCAGCCGGATGAGGACCAGCCATATCGCCACCACCGCCAAGCCGACCAGTACCACCCGCCAACTCGGCCGCCCCCTTCCGGTGCCCGCTCCGATGGCCAGCGCGCTGGTCGCGGACGGCACCGCCCGGTGGTTACGCGCCCGGTTGATGAGCGCAACCGCCATGATCGCCAGCGACACACCGAGCACCATCGCCACTACCAGCAACGCCGCCGGGTTGCCCGACGACTGGTCGGGCACAGTGTGCCCGGTGGCGGGCAGATACCCGCGTAGCGAAGCACCCGCAAGCAACAGCAGCGTGATCTCGACGACCACCCGCGCCGTCGCCTTGTCCGTACCGTCCACACCGGCCATCGACACACCGCTCGACTGGGTTGCTCACCGCCATTGCGGCACTCCCAATACTGGCACGCCGGGGCCGTGAGCGGTCAGAATCAACCGGGGTCCGACCCCTGGCGCGCCCGGGGCTGAGCGCGGCTAGCCGCCGGGCTTCTCGTCGTGCCCACCAAACTGCTTGCGCATCGCCGAGAGCACCTTGTCACCGAATTCGAACAGGTTGCGCGACGCGAACCGGGTGTAGAGCGCGGTTGTGAGCACCGGGGCGGGAACGCCCTCGTCGATGGCCGCGATCGCCGTCCACCGGCCCTCTCCGGAGTCGGAGACCCGGCCGGTGAATTCCTTCAGCGTGGGCGATTTCTGCAGCGCCTCAGCGGTCAGATCCAATAGCCAGGAACCGATCACGCTGCCCCGACGCCAGACCTCGGTGACCGCGGGGATGTCGATGTCGTACTGGTAGAACTCGGGGTTGGCCAGCGGAGCGGTCTCGGCGTCGCCCTGCTGCTGCTCCTTGCCGATGTTCGCGCGGTGCAGGATGTTCAGCCCCTCGGAGATCGACGCCATCATGCCGTACTCGATACCGTTGTGAACCATCTTGACGAAGTGCCCGGCCCCGGATGGCCCGCAGTGCAGGTAACCTTTCTCGGCCTGCGCGACCTCGCCTTCGCAACCCGGGGTGCGCGGAGCCGCGTCGACTCCCGGTGCGACAGTGGCGAAGATCGGTTCGGCGTGGTTGAACGCGTCCACGTCGCCGCCGATCATCAGGCAGTAGCCGCGATCCTTGCCCCACACCCCGCCGCTGGTGCCGCAGTCCAGTAGGCGAATTCCGTTCTCGGCCAGCAACTTGGCGTGGGCGATATCGTCGCGATAGTAGGAGTTGCCACCGTCGATCACGATGTCGCCGGCAGACAGTGTCCCGGCGAGTTCTTTGATCACCCCGGCGGTGATCTCGCCGGCCGGCACCATCAGCCACACCACCCGCGGGGCGGTCAGCTTCTCAACGAGCTCCGCCAGCGAGGAAACCCCGGACGTATTCGACTCGCCGGCCATCGCCGCGACCGCTTCGTCGCTGTGGTCGTACACCACGCATTCATGGCCGTCGTTCACCAACCGTCGAACCAGGTTGGCGCCCATCCGGCCCAGGCCGATCATCCCCAGCTGCATTTTGTTTCGTTCTCCTTCATTTTTCGGGGCTCAACCGCGGCCGTTCCCGGTCAGCCACGGCTGTTGCCAGCGGTGATGACCGGCGAGCAGTGTGTTGGCCGCATCCGGCCCCCACGAACCGCGCTCATATCGGTGGACCTTGCCCGGGTGGTCCAGCAGCGGCTGCACGATCCGCCACGTCTCCTCGATGCCGTCTTGGCGGGCGAACAGTTGACGGTCTCCGACCAGCGCGGCATGGAGCAGTCGCTCGTAGGGCCGGATGGGTTCCCCCAAGTCCTCAGCGAACGAGCAATCCAGGTGGACATCTCGCCAGGTGCCGAGGGCCTCCCCCGCATGGGCGGCCATCTGCAGCCGCAAACCCGGATCGGGGTCGACCCGCAACACGATCTGGTTCGATTCGGCCCGCATCGCACCCGGCAGAAA
>JBDTKT010000103.1:0-4200 GCA_039935195.1 Mycobacterium sp. | reverse complement strand
TGCGCCGCCTGGCCTCGCTGCGCGAAGACGAATTATTCGTTGCGGCAAAGGAACTGCAAGCGCCCTACGAACTGGTCGCCGAGGTGGCCCGGGCCGGCAAGCTGCCGGTGACGATGTTCACCGCCGGCGGGATCGCCACCCCGGCGGACGCCGCGATGATGATGCAGCTGGGCGCCGAGGGCGTGTTCGTCGGCTCCGGTATCTTCAAATCCGGCGATCCGGCGGCCCGCGCCGCCGCGATCGTCAAGGCGACCACCTTCTACGACGATCCGGACGTGCTGGCCGGGGTGTCGCGCGGGCTGGGCGAGGCCATGGTCGGCATCAACGTCGAGGACATCGCGCAGCCGCACCGACTCGCTCAGCGCGGCTGGTAAAGACGTTCTGTGACGATCGAAGGGATTCTTGATCTCGAACAACTCGAGATCAACATCTTCCGCAGCACGGTGATCAATGCCGCGCCCGGAAATGGTGACCGCGCCTTCGGGGGACGGGTGGCCGGCCAGTCGCTGGTGTCGGCAGTGCGGACCGTGAACCCTCGCTATCGAGTGCATTCCCTGCACGGGTATTTTCTGCGGCCCGGAGATCCGGTGGCCCCCACCGTGTTTCTTGTTGAGCGGGTGCGTGACGGCGGCTCTTTTTGCACCCGGCGGGTCAGCGCGGTGCAGCACGGCGAGACCATCTTCGATATGTCGGCGTCATTTCAGACCGCCCAGGAGGGCATCAGTCACCAGGACACCATGCCGAGTGCGCCCAACCCGGACGGTATCCCGCCGATCAGCAGCATGATCGCGTTTGACGACGAGGGTTTCCGGCAGTTTCAGGAGTGGGATCTGTGCCGGGTGCCGCGCGATCAGCTCCCGCACATGCCCGGGAAGGCCGCCGAGCAGCAGGTGTGGTTCCGGCACCGCGACCCGCTGCCGGACGACCCGGTGCTGCACATCTGTGCGCTGGCCTACATGAGCGACCTGACCCTGCTGGGCACCTCCTGGTCGATCCACCCGGAGGAGCGGGACCGGTTGCAGGTGGCATCGCTGGATCACGCGATGTGGTTCATGCGGCCGTTCCGGGCCGACGAATGGCTGCTGTATGACCAATCGTCGCCTTCTGCCTGCGCCGGGCGGTCTCTGACTCAGGGCAAGATCTACAACCGGCGCGGCGAGATGGTCGCGGCGGTAATGCAGGAGGGGTTGACCAGATACCCGCGCACGGCCCCGCTGACCGCGCAGTGAGCGCACCGCGAGTCGGTGTGCTGGCGCTGCAGGGCGATGTCAGAGAACATCTGGCCGCATTGCGAGCCGCCGGCGCCGACCCGGTGTCGGTGCGTCGCCGCGCCGAACTCGACGCCGTTGACGCGCTGGTGCTTCCGGGTGGTGAATCGACCGCGATGAGCCACCTGCTGCGTGAGTTCGAGCTGATCGAACCGTTGCGCGAGCGACTCGCCGGCGGGATGCCCGCCTACGGGGCGTGCGCCGGGATGATCTTGCTGGCCAGCGAGATTTCCGACGCCGGTGCCGACGGACGGGTCGCGGTCCCGCTGTCCGGCATCGACATGACGGTGCGGCGCAACGCCTTCGGTCGCCAGGTCGACTCGTTCGAAGGCGACATCCCGTTTACCGGCCTCGCCGATCCGGTGCACGCGGTGTTCATCCGTGCACCCTGGGTGGAACGGATTGGGCCCGACGTAGAGGTGCTGGCCCGCGCCGCCGGGCACGTGGTGGCGGTGCGGCAGGGTGTGGTGCTGGCCACCGCCTTTCACCCGGAGATGACCGACGACGTCCGTATCCACCGACTGTTCGTCGACATGGCGTCGGCGGACTGATCCACTGCGCCGAAGAGATTCACCAGCGCAGCATCGGTAGCGGGCGCAGTGGATGCCGAAGTGTCCACATAGCGGCTCGGCGCAGCAGAAATGTGTGAAACCCGCTCGATGGCAACGCGCCCACGAAATGCGTCGTCGCCGGCCCGCGGGGCATGATGTGCCCATGGCGGACATCGTGCGGGGCGGCCTGGGGCGGGTCGGGAAACTGGCAAGCCTGCCGGCCGGGGTGGCCGGTCGTGCCGCACTGGGTCTGGGCAAAAGGATGACCGGCAAGTCCAAGGAAGAGGTCAACGCCGAACTGCTGGACAAAGCCGCCGACGAGCTGTTCCGGGTACTCGGCGAGCTCAAGGGCGGCGCGATGAAGGTCGGCCAGGCGCTGTCGGTGATGGAGGCCGCGATACCCTCGCAGTTCGCGGACCCGTTTCGTGAGGCGCTGGTCAAGCTGCAAAGCGAGGCGCCGCCGCTGCCGGCGGCGAAGGTGCACCGGGTGCTCGACGCCCAACTCGGCATCAGGTGGCGGGAGCGTTTTCAGTCATTCGACGACGATCCGGTCGCCTCGGCGAGCATCGGGCAGGTGCACAAAGGCATTTGGCGAGACGGCCGCGCGGTGGCCGTCAAGGTTCAGTACCCCGGTGCCGACGAGGCGCTGCGCGCGGATCTCAAACTCATTCAGCGGTTCACTTGGGCCGTCAAACGGATTGCGCCGGGGGCCGATGTGGACCGGCTCGTCGCGGAGATCAGCGATCGCGTCGAAGCCGAGCTGGACTATCGGCTGGAAGCCGATAACCAGCGCACCTTCGCCAAAGCGTTCGCCGGCGAACCGAAGTTCTCCGTACCGGCGGTGATCGCCAGCGCGCCGAAGGTGATCGTCTCGTAGTGGATGGAGGGTCGGCGTCTTTCCCGGATCATCGCCGATGGGACCCGCACGGAACGAGATTCCGCGTGCGGCTTGCTGCTCGAGTTCATGGTCAGCTCACCCGCGCGGGCCGGGTTGGTGCACGCCGACCCGCACCCGGGCAATTTCATGGTGCTGCCCGACGGCCGGCTGGGCGTCATCGACTTCGGTGCCGTCTCCGAGCATCCGGGCGGTCTCCCACCTGAATTCGGCGAACTGCTGTGCTGGGCGCGCGACGAACAGTGGGACGAAGTGATCCGGCTGCTGAAGAAACTCGGCTTCATGCCGCGGAACTACCACCTGACCTCTGAGCAGGTGGTGGGCTACATCGCACCGCTGTGGGCCTACATCGATCCGCTGCGGTCCGGGGAGTTTCATTTCACCCGCGCCTGGTTCCAGAAGTCGGCATCGATGGCCTCCGACCCTTTCGGCGAGGGGTTCGGCGACCGGTTCAAGGTCGCCCGGCAGTTGACGGTGCCACCCGGATACGTGATGTTGCTGCGCACGCTGGGCGGCCTGTTGGGGGTCGCCGTGCAGCTCGACGCGCATGCGCGGTACGCCGCGCTGATCGAGAAGTGGGCACCGGGGTTCTTCCCGCCCGGTGAGCCGCCGTCACCTGCGTGACAAATGCGTGCCGGCCAGCGGAACCCCGCTGCGGTGAAACTCCGCGACAAACACGAAGTCCTTTGGACCGGTGCTGCGTCGCCGCCATTCCTGTGGTCACCAGTTCGGACCCGACGCGCGACCGCTCGTATGTCGTGACTGCTCGCCGATCAGCGGGTCGTAGGCTGCGGCACCGGTGACGTCGTGCTCGGTGAGACCGCCACGTAGACTCGGCTGGCTATAGCGAGACGCAACGGACTGAGGTAGTGGGAAATGAGCGGCCATTCCAAGTGGGCCACCACTAAGCACAAGAAAGCCGTGATCGATGCACGTCGCGGCAAGAATTTTGCCCGGTTGGTCAAGAACATCGAGGTTGCGGCACGGGTCGGCGGTGGCGACCTGACCGGCAACCCGACGCTCTATGACGCCATCCAGAAGGCGAAGAAAAACTCGGTGCCCAACGACAACATCGAGCGGGCCCGCAAGCGCGGGGCCGGCGAGGAGGCCGGCGGCACCGACTATCAGAACATCACCTACGAGGGTTACGCACCCAACGGGGTAGCGGTGCTGATCGAGTGTCTGACCGACAACCGCAACCGCGCCGCCAGTGAGGTGCGGATCGCGATGACCCGCAACGGTGGTGCCATGGCCGACCCCGGCTCGGTGGCCTACCTGTTCACCCGCAAGGGCGTGGTGTTGCTGGAGAAGAACGAGTTGACCGAGGACGACGTGCTCACCGCGGTGCTCGAGGCCGGTGCAGAGGACGTCAACGACCTGGGTGAAACTTTCGAGGTGGTTTCCGAACCGGGCGACCTGGTGGCGGTGCGCACCGCACTGCAGGACGCCGGCATCGACTACGAGTCCGCCGAGGCCAGCTTCCAGT
>JBDTKT010000102.1:0-7202 GCA_039935195.1 Mycobacterium sp. | reverse complement strand
GGCCAACGACCCGACTTCGGTGGCGGTGGCTAACACCGCCGCCGACCAACTGCGTAACGTCGGAATCGCTGCGACCCTGCTGGTGCTGAATCCGGTAAAGCTGTACCGGGAGGCGCTGACCAACGGTCAGATCGACGCCGTCGTCGGCTGGCAGCAGGCCGGCGGCGACCTGCCGACGCTGCTGGCCTCGCGTTACGGCTGTACCGCGCTGGAAGCGACCGCGGTGCCGACGCCGGATGCGGCGGCCCCCCCGTCTTCGGCATCCGCTACGTCTCCGGCGGCACCTGCGCGCCCGCCGGCCTCGACCGCGGCGACGTCGGCGGTGCGGCCGCGCCCCCCGGGTCCGGGTGCCCTGGTGCAGGCGCCGTCGAACATCACCGGTGTTTGTGACCGCAGCATCCAGTCGATCATCGAGGCGGCGCTGGACGGCAGTAAACCGATCGGCGAGGTCGTCGCCGCCCTGGAGCCGCGACTCTGGAACATGGCGACGGTGCTGCCGATCCTGCAGGACACCACGATCGTGGCGGCCGGGCCCAGCGTGGCCGGCGTGAGCCTGTCCGGGGCGGTACCGGTCGGCATTGTCGGTGACGCCGGCGGGTGGGTGAAAACCCGCTAGCCGGAGTCCCGCTGAGAGATTGCTGGGAGCGAAAATGTTCGGGAAAGCAACGAGTTCAGCCGGGTGTCAAGCGCTACCAGGACTCGTGTGCTTTGCCCAGCGTCGGGTTGAGGCGTGCTGGACGGTTGACGCTGGTCGAGGAGCGTTCCGCTGACCAGTTCGTTTGACCAGTGGTTTTCACGCTCCGGCGAGGTGCTGGGCCGCCCGAAGCGGCCACCGGGTGGTGGGGCAGGCAGTTAACTCGCGGATCACGTCGGTGTCCCGGTATTAGCCATTGCCGCGTCGGTGGCTCGTTGCTAATGTAAGATTTCGTTGGTCAAATGTCGGGGGACTCTCATGGAAACCATCGTTGGTTCGCACGTTCTCGCAGGGTCGCAGTGCGCACCGGATTCGATTGTCGCAAATCATGAAAAATTCAGCGGCTGACACACAGTTGATCCTTGGATAATATTGAGTAGTTTTGGGACTGGATCGGGAGGTTAGGTCATGGAACAAGTGGCTCGCCGCTGGGTGACTCTGACGGCTGCAGCACTTACCGCGGGCGGCTTGGTCGTCGCCCTGGCCCCGGTGATGGAGTCGCTGCCCGACGTCCAGATACGCGACTTTGACCTGGCCGCGAGCCTGCAGAACAACCCGCAACCCCAGATCGACACGATCGAGAACCACATCCGGCCGGATTTGGTCGGCACCGGTGACGTTGACCAGTCGCACGTCGGGCTCGGCGATCTGCTTTTCGGCCGCGACTACGGCACCCTCAACGGCTTCACGGACCCGACGTCAGCCACCAGCGAGCTGACACTGGACCAGAACCTGCTGAGCAGCCTGCTCGGCGCCGGCTTCGACCCGGAAGCCCTCCGCGACGGCCTGCTGCTCAGTCCCAACCTGTCCGATCCCGCCGACTTGAACGGCATCACCCCGACGAGCGGCCTGTTCGGTGGCAATGACCAGGGTGCCGCCAATGCCGGCGCCGCGTTTGTCACCTCGATCGCCCAGGCGCTGCCGGCGGCTCAGCAGGCGCTCTACGCCGGGATCGCGGCCGCGGAGTTGGAGTTCAACAACGCCCTGACGAGTGCCCAAGCGACCGCCGTGGAGCAGTTGGGTGGTGGCAGCAACGTCACCGAAGCCGCCAATTGGATCTTCACCGCCAACAACACGATGCTGGTCCACGACGAGGTCGGGTTGAACAACCTGCTCGGCCTCAACCTCGACACCGCGTCGATTCAGAACAGCCTGCTCGCCGAATTCGACCCGGGCGGTGCGGCCGCCCAAACCGACTGGAACAGTCTGCTAACGGCGCTCACCCCGGCCGACTTCAATGACATCATCGCGGCCCTTCAGGCCGACAACGTGTCCCTGCTGCTGGGCAGCATGGACTGGTCGAGTCTGTTCCCGGGCGTCTTCTGATCGCGGGTGATCGTGGCGGCGGCCGGATCCTTCGATGCGGGTGCTGACGGCACAGCGGTAGGGTTCGGTCCGTGCCGGTTCCGGAGACGCCGCGACTGTTGTTCGTGCACGCTCATCCCGACGACGAGACGCTGACCACCGGGGCCACCATCGCCCACTACGCCGCCCGCGGCGCCCGGGTACACGTCGTCACTTGCACTCTGGGCGAGGAGGGCGAGGTGATCGGCGACCGCTGGGCGCTGCTGGCGGTCGAGGACGCCGATCAGTTGGGCGGGTATCGCATCGGCGAGCTCAGTGCGGCGCTGCGGGCGTTGGGGGTCGGACCGCCAGAGTTTCTGGGTGGCGCCGGCCGGTGGCGCGATTCGGGCATGGCGGGCACCCCGGTTCGGCGCCGGCAGCGGTTCGTCGATGCCGACGATCGAGAGACCGTCGGTGCCTTGGTCGCGATCATCCGCACCGTCCGCCCGCATGTGGTCGTTAGCTACGACCCGCAGGGCGGCTACGGCCATCCAGACCATGTGCACACCCACGCCGTGACCACCGCGGCTGTCGCCGCCGCCGCGGACGACACCGGTCACCCGGGTCTGCCGTGGGCCACGCCGAAGCTGTATTGGACGGTGACCGCCACCAGTGCGCTGCACGCCGCCCGACGCGAACTGGATGCCGGTGACCTGTTGCCGCAGTGGACGCTGCCGGATGACGACAATGCGGGGGGCGGTTACTCCGACGAGCAGATCGACGCCGTTGTCGAGGCCCCCGACATGCTTCCCGCCAAGGTGGCGGCGCTGGTCGAGCACGCCACCCAGGTCACGGTCGGCCCCACCGGCCGCGCGTGTGCGCTGTCGAACCTGCTGGCACTGCCGATTCCGAGCAGCGAGCACTACGTTCTGGCCGCCGGTGCCGCCGGGGACCGCGATCGGCGCGGCTGGGAAACCGATCTTCTGGCCGGAGTCGTTCTCTAGACGGGCGTCACAGGGTAGGATTCTGACGAGCAAATCCGTCAAGAACGAAGGCAAGGCGTTTAGGTATGGACCCGGATCTGGACCCGAACTTGGATCACTGGCAGTGGTGGCTGGACAGTTACCAGTGGATGGTCGGTTCGCTGGTCAGCCAGTTGGACAGCATCCCGACTTGACCGTTGTCGGGCCGCGTATCGGATGCACGGCGGCGCCCGCGATTCGCTTCTCGATACTTACCATGTTGGCTGCTGACGGGGTAATCTGCGCGGTCGTGACCGCCCTGTTCCTGCCCGCCTACATCGGTGCGGTGCCATTTCCGATCAGCGCCCTGGTGGGCGGTCTGGTCAACGCCGGACTGGTCTGGTCGGGCCTGCACTGGACCGAGTCGCTGCGACTGGCTGCGCTGCCGCTGTGGGCCTGGTTGATGACCGTGGTGCTGATGACTTTCGGCGGTCCGGGCGGCGACCTTATTTTCGCCGGGCGGGGCGTGATGGCCTACGGGGTGTTGCTGATGATCGTGGCAGGCAGCGCGCCTCCGGTGTATCTGCTGTGGCGCCGCCGCGTCGCGCTCACGACCGGCCCATCAGGAGACCAGGGTTAACAGCGCCGAAACCGCCTCGGCCAGCATCGATTGCCGGCGAGGCCATGTTCCTTCCGCCGTGGAACGTGGCGATGAAGCTATTGAATCGCCGGTCCGGGTGGGGGGCCTTCACCCGGGTTGTCCGGGTATCGCCGGGCAGTCACCTGCGCCCGCCAGTCGGGGTATCGCGGCGGCTACTGTGGCGCGTATGAAGTGCGCGGAGTTTGTCGGTGCGGGTGGCTCGCGGATGAAATCTCCACTGACGAAGGTTGTACCAACGTGCCGCTGAATCCAGGCGAAGAGCCGATGACCCAGCCCAACTCCGATGCTCCACCCAAAATCAACCCCGCTGCGCTGCGCCGCGTCTTGCGACGCGCCCGCGACGGGGTGACACTCAACGTCGAGGAAGCCGCGGTCGCGATGACTGCCCGCGGTGAAGACCTGACCGACCTGTGTACCAGCGCGGCCCGGGTGCGCGATGCGGGCCTGCAATCGGCCGGTCGACTCGGACCGGGTGGCCGCCTGCCGATCAGCTACTCGCGCAAGGTGTTCATCCCGGTCACCCACCTGTGCCGCGACAGCTGCCACTACTGCACCTTCGTCACCGTGCCGGGTGTGCTGCGCGCGCAAGGCAAAGAGATGTACCTGACGCCCGACGAAATCCTCGACGTTGCCCGCCGCGGTGCGGAGTTGGGCTGTAAGGAGGCGTTGTTCACCCTGGGGGACCGGCCCGAAGCGCGGTGGCCCGAAGCTCAGCAGTGGCTCGATGAGCGCGGCTATGACACCACACTGTCGTATGTGCGGGCGATGGCGATCAGGGTGCTGGAGGAGACGGGGCTGCTGCCGCACCTGAACCCCGGCGTGATGAGTTGGTCGGAGATGTCGCGGCTCAAGCCGGTGGCGCCGTCGATGGGCATGATGTTGGAGTCCACGTCGCGGCGGCTGTTCGAGACCAAGGGCCTGGCGCACTACGGCAGCCCGGACAAGGACCCGGCGGTGCGACTGCGCACGCTAGCCGATGCCGGGCGGCTTTCCATCCCCTTCACCACCGGCCTGCTGATCGGTATCGGGGAGACACTGAACGAACGCGCCGATACCCTGCATGCGATCCGCAAGGTGCACAAGGAGTTCGGTCACATTCAGGAAGTGATCGTGCAGAACTTCCGTGCCAAGGAACACACCGCGATGGCGTCGACGCCCGATGCCGGCTTCGACGACTTCCTGGCGACCGTCGCGGTGGCGCGGCTGGTGCTGGGCCCGAAGATGCGTGTCCAGGCACCGCCCAACCTGGTGTCGGCCGACGAGTGCCTGGCGCTGATCGGTGCCGGGGTCGACGACTGGGGCGGCGTGTCGCCGCTGACACCGGACCACGTCAACCCCGAGCGGCCGTGGCCGGCGCTGGACGACCTGGCCGCGGTCACCGAGCGGGCCGGCTACGAACTGGTACAGCGGCTGACCGCCCAACCGGACTACGTGCAGGCCGGGGCGGCGTGGATCGACCCGCGGGTGCAACCCCACGTGACGGCACTGGCCGATCCGGTCACCGGATGGGCCCGCGACGTCAATCCGGTGGGACTGGTGTGGCAGGAGCCCGACGATGTGGAGTCCACCGGCCGGGTGGATCTGAACAACGCGATCGACATCGACGGCCGGGCCACGCAGACCCGCAGTGATCTGGACAGTGCGTTCGGGGACTGGGAGTCGATCCGCGAGCGGGTACACGAGTTGGCCGCCCGTGCCCCGGAGCGGGTCGACACTGACGTGCTGGCCGCGTTGCGTTCGGCGGAGCGCGATCCGGGCGGCTGCACCGACGACGAGTATCTGGCCCTGGCGACTGCGGACGGTCCCGCATTGGACGCCGTTGCGGCACTGGCAGATTCGCTGCGTCGGGACACCGTCGGCGACGACGTCACGTACGTGGTCAATCGCAACATCAACTTCACCAACATCTGCTATGTCGGCTGCCGGTTCTGCGCGTTCGCCCAGCGCAAGGGCGACGCCGACGCCTTCTCGCTGTCGAACGAGGAGGTCGGCGAACGGGCGTGGCAGGCGCATCTGGCCGGCGCCACCGAGGTGTGCATGCAGGGCGGTATCGACCCGGAGCTCCCGGTCACCGGCTACGCCGACCTGGTACGCGCCGTCAAGGCCCGGGTGCCGTCGATGCACGTGCATGCGTTCTCGCCCATGGAGATCACCAACGGGGTAGCCAAGGGCGGGTCGAGCATTCGGGAATGGCTGACCAGCCTGCGGGAGGCCGGCCTGGGCAGTATTCCCGGCACCGCGGCCGAGATCCTCGACGACGAGGTGCGCTGGGTGCTGACCAAGGGCAAACTGCCCACGTCGATGTGGGTCGAGGTCATCACCACCGCCCACGAAGTCGGGTTGCGGTCGAGTTCGACGATGATGTACGGGCACGTCGATGCGCCGAAGCACTGGGTGGGCCATCTGCACGTACTTCGCGAGATCCAGGATCGCACCGGCGGTTTCACCGAGTTCGTGCCGCTGCCGTTCATCCATCAGAGTTCCCCGCTATACCTTTCCGGCGGAGCGCGGCCCGGACCCACCCACCGGGAGAACCGCGCCGTCCACGCCCTGGCGCGGATCATGTTGCACGGCCGCATCGACAACATCCAGACCAGCTGGGTCAAGCTCGGTGTGCGCAACACCCAGGTGATGCTCAACGGTGGTGCCAACGACTTGGGCGGCACGCTGATGGAGGAGACCATCTCTCGGATGGCCGGCTCAGAGCACGGCTCGGCCAAGACCATCGCCGAACTGGTCACGATCGCCGAGGGTATCGGCCGGCCGGCCCGCCAGCGCACCACCACCTACGCGCCGGCCCCGGTCCCGAGTGTGGTGCCGGTGCCTTAAGGTCGGCGGGCTGGAGTCGGGGGAGTGCGAGCTTCCTTTACCGCTACCCAGATGTACTAACAGTCTGCCGAGGCAGTTCGAACCCGGCCGGGCACCACCGCAGCTGCTCCCTGCGTCGCGCGCAGGAAAACGCCGGTGCGCTGCGTGCCGAGAATGTCGGTCGGCTTACCGTTGAGGACAACGGTTTCCCCGCCGATCAGGACCACCGAGACTGTCGCGTCGTTGCGGTTCACCATCCGGGACAGGCCGCCGTACGCATCGACCGCATGCTCTGCATACGCGGTGAGGGTGTTGTCGAGCCGCTCTGGATCGATCACGAAAAGGTCTGCACGGTCGCCGATCCGGAGATGGCCCGCGTCTATCTGATACCAGTCGGCGAGTTCACCTGTCAGGCGGTACACGGCCTGCTCGACGGTCATGAAGGCCTGGCCCGCCTTCTGCGCGTCAAGAACATGGCGCAATAGCCGCAGCCCGAAGTTGTAGAACGCCATGTTCCGCAGATGCGCGCCCGCGTCGGAGAACCCCATCTGGACGCCGGGATCACATGCCAGCTTCTTGAGAACCTCGGGACGATGATTGGAAATGGTTGTCCGCCAGCGGATCGTGGTTCCGTGCTCGAGAACAAGGTCGAGGAAGGCGTCGACGGGATGCAGGCCGCCGCGGTCCACGCCGACCTGGCCGAAGGACTTGCCGACCACGGACGGATCGCGACATTCGACAATCTCGGCGTCGAAGAAGTCCCGGTGCCAGACTCTTACGCCGAACTTGCCCT
>JBDTKT010000101.1:0-16800 GCA_039935195.1 Mycobacterium sp. | reverse complement strand
GCTCGTCGTCGGGGCCGGTGTCGGCGGTCATCTCCTCCCGGGCCTTGGCGGCCAGCTCCGCCATGTCGAGGTTCGCCTCGGCCAGCCCACCGGTCAGGTCGGCCTCGATCGGCCGGTTGGCGGCAGCCACCTTCGACTC
The DNA here is from genome assembly GCA_039935195.1 of Mycobacterium sp. GTDB lineage: Bacteria > Actinomycetota > Actinomycetes > Mycobacteriales > Mycobacteriaceae > Mycobacterium. Next base: position 16,661 of record JBDTKT010000101.1, on the reverse strand, counting down.
CACGTCGCACAGACCCAACAGCATCGAGGCCATCTCGTCCGTGGAATACGTTGTCACGCCGGCCTCTTCGACGGCGCTGACGATCGCGTCATTGTGGCCCATCAGGCCGGTGCCGCGGGTCCACCCGATCAGCGCGTGTGCCAGGCTGACGCGGCTCGCCCAGGACGACTCCGCCTTCCAGCGCGACACCACCGCGTCGAGCGCGGACTTGGCCTCCCCGTAGGCGCCGTCACCGCCGAACATGCCCCGGTTGGGCGAGCCGGGCAGCACGACGTGCAGCCGGGAGGCGATGTCGCGTTCCGCACCGATCCGCGACAGCCCGCCGATCAGTCGCTGCGCCGCCCACAGCAGCACCTTCATCTCGATCTCCGAGCGTGAACCGGCCTCGGAGAGGTCGCCGGCCACCCGGGGCGCGGCGAACGGGAACAGCAGCGTCGGGGTCTGCGCGTCCTTGATGTGGATCGACTGCGGCCCAAGACTTTCGGTCTGGTCAGTGCCGACCCACTCCGCCAGCGCGTCGATGTCGGAGTAGGACGCCATGTTGGCCGGCACCACCCACAGCGCAGCGCCGAAGCGGGCGTGGTCGCGATAGAGATTCCGGTAGAAGCCCAGCCGCTCGTCGTCGAGCCGCGAGGTGGTGGCGATGACGGTGGCGCCGCCGTCGAGCAACTGCCCGACCACCGACCCGGCGATCGAACCCTTAGACGCGCCGGTCACCACTGCGACCTCGTCGCTGTAGCGGCCGCGGCCCGGGTTCTCCGCGCCCGCCGCGATCCGCGCGTACAGCGCCGCGTGAATCTGCCGACCGGCTGCCAACGCCCGCCCCTGCCACCAAGTTGACTGGGTGGCAACGACGTGCCCGACGCCCTCGAAACGTTCGGCGAGCCGAGACCAGTCGGTGTCGATGTCACCCTCGTCGACCAACCACAGCTTGACCAGATCCTCGCGGGCACTGGCCCAGCGGTCGTCGAACACCACCGCCTTGCGAGCGTCGAATGCCGGCGCAACCAGACGCGGCCAGTCGGCACCCAATTCGGTGGTGACCAGATCGATCAGTTCGCTGTCGGCGGCATTCGACGGCGTGGTGACGGCCTCCTCGAGACCGAGCTGGTTGAGCACCAGGCGCGCCGCCGACGCCAGCACGCCGTCGCGGCCGGTGATCTGTTCGGTGAACTCGCCCAGCGCAGCCGCGTCCACGGTCGCCCCGCCACCGGCGCCCGCCGAGGGCAGGCCGATTGTCACGCCGTGTCGCGCGGCGACCGCAACGACCGCAGCGTCCACGACCTTGTCGACGGTGGCGGCATCGACCAGCGCGCCGTCGTGCAGGCCGCCCAAGGCGTCACCGCGAACGCTGGTGCCCTCTCGGGTGCCCAGTGCAACCTCGACGGTGACGTGCTTGGCCCACCCGACGCCGAGTTCCCAGGTCTTCGTCACCCGTTCGGCGATCGCGGTGGGCCGCTTGCCTGACGGGCCGAACACGGTGCGTAGCTGGTCGTTGATCGCGTCGGTCAGCACCGGACCGAACGGCTTGTAGGTGCGGGCCAGCTTGGTCACCTGTGACTTCAAGCCGGCCAGGTCGGCTTCGGCGGCACCGTCGATGGCGCCGAGGTTGAGCTCCGAGCCCAGGTCCACCAGCAGTTGGTTACGCCGCGACGAGGCGCCGTCGGTGATGGATTCAATGGAGTCCAGCGACTCGATCTGGTCGATGCGCATCTTGGCCGACAACGCGATCAGCGCCAACGTGGCATCGGCGGCGTCGAACCCGATATCGTCCGGACGGGGGCCTCCCGACGGTGCGGCGGGCGTCACTTGCGGTGCGGCGGCGGCCTCGATCGGCGTAGCCTGCGTCGCCGCCTCAGCCGGCACCTCTTCGTCGTCGGGCTCCGGGTCGGCGTCGGTGGCGAACAGCACCGCGGCATCACGCTCGGCGTTGAGTACTTCCACTGTGCTGTGGGCGTATTCGGTCAGCTTGAGGGTGTTGCTGGCCAGCCCCGCTACGGTCGGTGCGGACTTGACACCGATCTCGACGAAGCGCTCCACGCCCAGACCGCCGGCGGCCTCCTCGGTGAACAGCAGATCCTGGGTCTCGATCCAGCGCACCGGGCTGGCGAACTGCCACGCCAACAACTCGATGACGATCTTGCGGCACAACTCGCGCGGCTTCTCGTTTCGCCAGGTGTCGTAATCGGCGAGGATCTCGTCGAGCGGCTCGGCGGGCACCAGATCACGAATCTCGGCGATGAAGTCGCGGTCCAGGGTGAAAGGCCGGGGCACCAGGTTGGGAATGTAGCGACCGACGATCAGGCCGGGGTCCGTGTCGTGCGGGATCACCCGTTCCAACGAGCGACGGAAGTCGTCCACCCCGACGCGCAGCACCCGGGAGTGGAACGGCACGTCGATGCCGGGCACCAGGATGAACGACCGCTTGCCGCCACTGATCTCCCGACGGCGTTCCACCTCGACTTCCAGCGCCTCCAGGCCGCTCACGGTGCCGGCGATCGCGTACTGCGAGCCGCGCAGGTTGAAGTTCACGATCTCTAAAAATTCTCCAGCATTCGCCGACACCTCAGCGACGAACGCGGTGACGTCGGCGTCGTCGAGGTCGATCTGTGACGGCCGGATCGCAGCCAGCCGATAATTGGACCGGCCCAGCGCGTCGCGCGGAACGATGTCGTGCATGTTCGAGCCACGCTGGAACACCGCCTCCAGCAGCGCCTCCAGTTCGAAGATGCCGCTGACGCAGGCCAGCGCGGTGTACTCACCGACGGAGTGGCCGCAGGTGATGGCGCCCTCGACAAACGCGCCCTGCTCACGCATCTCGGCGACCTGAGCCGCGGCGACTGTCGCCATCGCAACCTGGGTGAACTGGGTCAGGTACAGCACGCCGTCCGGGTGGTGGTAGCGCACCCCGGCCGCGGCCAGGGTGGTCGGGTTGTCACGCACCACATTGAACACCGAGAAGCCCAGGGTGTTACGGGTGAACTTGTCCGCGTCGTCCCACACCTTGCGGGCGGCTTTGGAGCGGGACCGGACCTCCATGCCCATGCCCTTGTGCTGAATGCCCTGCCCCGGGAACGCGTAGACGGTTTTCGGTGCGGTCAGCCGGGCGGTCGCCGACATCACCAGGTCGGTGCCGACCCGTGCAGAGATCTCCAAAACCTCGGCGCCCAGGTCGATTCCGACCCGGTCGACCCGGAAGTCGACATCATCACCGGGAGAGACCATGCCCAGGAAGCGTGCGGTCCAGCCGGCCAGCCGCGCCGGCGGGCGAGCCTGCCCGTCCGTGGCCGTGACGACATGCTGGGCAGCCGCAGACAGCCACATGCCGTGCACGATAGGCGATTCCAGGCCGGCCAGCAGCGCGGCGGCCCGGTCGGTGTGGATCGGGTTGTAGTCGCCGGACACCACCGCGAACGGCCACATGTCGACCGGTGCGGTCATGGTGGCGTCGCGGCGGCGGCGGCGCGGGGTGTCGGTGGCGTTGTCGGATACCGCGCCGCCGGCCCGGGCCGGGTCGGTCAGCTCGGCTGCTCCGGTTCGTCCACGGATCGCGAACCGCTCCGCCAGCGTGGCCAGCACTGTGCCGTCGGCCGCGGCCACCGTGACCGAAATCGGGACGACACGCCCCACCTCTGTGTCGGCGACCGTCAAAACGCTTGCGGTGACGGTCAATTCTGCCGGCTCACTCGGCAGCGAGTGCAGCAGGTGCGCCGCGTGGTCCAGGTGCACCAGGGACAGTAGGCCCTCCACCACCGGGAAGCCGGCGGCGGTGACGGCCGATCCGATGACCGCGAACACCGCGGGCCAGCAACGACCGACCAGCGCGTCTGGCACCGTCGACAGGCCGGGCGCCAACGGCGCACCGAGCGTGGCGGTGACCCCGGTGTGGTCGGCGACCCGCTCGGGGTTCCACTCCACGGTCACCCGGGCGGTTCCGTCGGTCACGGGGGGCAGCGCCTCGGGGCCGTCGACCCCGGCGGCGATGGCCAGCACCGCACGCATCGCGGTGGCGGCGTCGTCGATAGAGACCGTCGGTGCGGTGCCGTCGACGACGCTTGCCGGCAGGGTGAACCGGATGTCGATCCAGGTGCCGGAGAGCGGGACGCTGAGCACCACCCGGTCATCGGCCGAAACCTCCAGTCGCGCCCCGGTGGACGGGTGGTTCGCGGTGCGGTTCTCATGCACCTGCCACTCGTCGGCGGGGGCGACGCGGTGCACCGGGTTGGTCGCGATGCGGCCTGCCCACAGCACGTCGGGGGCGTCGAGCATCACTGCGAGCGGGCCGGTGACATCGTCGCGGACCCGGCGCCGCGCGGTCACCGGCAGCGGCCCTACCCCGTTTTCCAGCCCAGCCAGCACCTGTTCGATCGCCGTCTGTTCAAACCGGTCCAGCAGATCGCCGATCGGCTCGTCGACCCTGGTGATACCGGCCACAGCCGCGGTGCCGGGGATGATGCACACCTGGTCGGCGTCGTAGCGGGCGTCGTGGGCCTGCCACAGCGAGTCGCTGCGCCACCAGCGGCGCACGTCCTTGTCCATCACCGGCACGAAGTTGACCGGCTTGCCCGGTGTCTTGCACAACTGGGTGAAGTACGGGGCATCCACAGGGTGCAATTGGACGGTCTGAGCGTCGGGGTAGCGCGCGATCAATGCGGCGATGGCGTCGGCGGGGCGTTCCAGCAGTGCCTGTCCCTCTTCGGAGTCGGCGAAGAGTGTCTCGATCGGACCGAACTCGGCTGCGTCGAGCCGGGATTCAGCGCGCTGCAGCATCGAGCCGAACCGTTCGCGCCAGGTGTCGGCCAGCCAGGGCGTACGCGAGGAGGCGGTGGCTGGGTACATAGCGGTCGAGTCACCGTCGCCGATGGCCAGTTCCACGTAGCGCCGCAGCCACTGTGCGTAGGTCATCTCGGCGACGTCGCCGAAGTACGGCTTGGCGGTGTTGGCCAGCGCTGCGACGATCTCGTCGCGGCGGGCGGCAACCGCATCAGCATCGCCGGCGACCTCGTCGAGCAGACGACCGCATCGGGAGGCAGTGTTGTCGATCTCGTGAATGTCGGCGCCCAACTGGCTTCGGCTGGAAGCCATGCCGCCCTGGGCTTTTCCGGCACTGATCCACTCGCCGGTGCCTTGCGTCTCAACCAGCATCCGTTTCACCGACGGCGAGGTCGTGGACTCCTTGGCAGCCATCGCCGCGGTACCGACCAGGATGCCGTCGACCGGCATCGGCGGGAACCCGTAGGCCTGCGCCCACTGGCCGGACAGATACTCGGCGGCCCGCTCCGGGGTGCCGATACCGCCGCCGACGCAGACCGTGATGCTCGGCTGGGAACGCAGCTCCGAATAGGTAGCCAGGAGCAGGTCGTCGAGATCCTCCCACGAGTGGTGCCCACCGGCACGGCCGCCCTCGACGTGCACGATGACCGGCCTGGCGGGGACCTCGGCGGCGATGCGGATCACCGACCGAATCTGTTCCACGGTGCCCGGCTTGAACACCACGTGGGTGATGCCGGCGTCGTTGAGCTCGGCGATCAGGTCGACAGCGTCCTCCAGGTCGGGGATGCCAGCGCTGATCACCAGCCCGTCGAATGGCGCGCCGGACTGACGTGCCTTCTGCACCAACCGCTTTCCGCCGACCTGCAGCTTCCACAGGTACGGGTCGAGGAACAGCGCGTTGAACTGCACGGTTCGGCCCGGTTCGAGCAGCGTCGCCAACTCCGCGATGCGGTCGTTGAAGATCTCTTCGGTGACCTGACCGCCACCAGCCAGCTCAGCCCAGTGCCCGGCGTTGGCGGCGGCGGCGACGATCTTGGCGTCCACGGTGGTCGGTGTCATGCCGGCCAGCAGGATCGGCGACCGCCCGGTCAGCCGGGTGAACTTGGTGGCGAGCTTGACCCGGCCGTCGGGCAGGCGCACCACCGACGGCAGGTAGGTCGACCAGGGCCGGGCAACGTCCGGGACGGCGCCCACGGTGAACATGTTGCGCTGGCCGCCGCGGGTGGCCACCGGGACGATCCCGATACCGAGGCCGCGGATCACCGGTGCCGTCAGGCGGGTCAGGATGTCGCCGGGACCCAAATCCAGAATCCAGCGGGCCCCCGCGTCGTGCAGTTCGGTGACCTCGTCGACCCAGTCAACTTGGCTCACCAGGTTCGCCTCGGCCATCTGGCGGGCCAATGCCACGAACTCAGGGTCAAAGCCGACCTTCACAGCCCAGTCGCCGACGATGTCGATGCCGTCGGCCAGCCGGGGTGAATGGAACCCGACCTCAACCTGCACCGGCTCGAAGACCGGTGCGAACATCGCGCCGCCGCGCACCTTGCTCTTGCGCTCGGCGGCCTCCTTCTCGGCAATCTGCTCGCAATACAGTTCGAAGCGCGACAGCTGCTCGGGGGTGCCGGTGATGACGACCGCACGCCGGCCGTTGCGGATGGACAGCACCGGCGGCAGCACCGTGCGCACTTCCTGCGCGAACTCTTCCAGCAGTCGCTGGATGCGCTCCGGGTCGGCGTTGCTGACCGCCACCATCGGGGGGCGGTCGCCCAGTATTGAGATTCCCCGTCGGCGGGCCACCAGTGTGCCGGCCGCGCCCACCAGCTGGGCGATCGCGAGCAACTGCACGTCGGCGGCACCCGCCGCTTTGAGCGACTCGACGGCCAGCACGCCCTGCGAGTGCCCCGCGACCGCCACCGGCGGGGTGGCCGTCAGATCCAGGCCCTGACGGGCCAGGGCGCGTATCGCCGCGATCTGAGTCAGCAGAACTCCGGGCATCGACACCGCGGCCGAGGTCAGCAGCTTGGCCGACGGGACCGGTTCCTCAGCCGCCAGCGCACGCACCCACTGCAGCGGCTCGAAGCCGATGGGCCGGACCACGACCAGCTCCTTGGCGATCGGCTCCAGCAGCAGGTCGGCCTCGCCGGCCAGTGTGGCCAGCTCGGTCTCGATCCCGGCCGAGGAGACCAACTCCTCCAGGGACTCCAACCAGGCGCTGCCCTGACCGCCGAAGGCGACGGCGTACGGCTCGCCCGCGATCAGACGATCCACCAGGGCCGCCGAAGCGGCGAACTGTGCGCGGTCGGCGGCAGCACCGTCACGGTCTGCGGACACTCCCCTAGCTTCGCTGGGGTGCCCCAGGTCATGTTCGTGGATCGTCACTCATTAACTCCCTGCTGTTCTGGGCTGCTCTGGGCTTTTCCGGCCGCGTCTTTTCGCCTGCCGGCACCAGGTCGTGTGCTTTATCGCGCTATCAACGGGCCCCACCCGCGCTGCCGCAGTAAGAGTGTCATAAGAACCTGTGTCGGTTCTGCGGCTAATTAGTTACTGGTGAGTTCTACGCGCGGGTAACCATGCCGTGGATAACAGCGGGCCCGATGGCGGTCGAAGACATCGGCGACAAACGTCCTGCATGCGCAGGGTTACGCTCGAGTAGCCACAACGGCGCAGATCAAAGCAGCATTGTTATCGAATCGTTATGATCCGATTGAATCGTTCGGTGGGTGTGGTCGACGTTCGCGGGCCGTGTGTCAACAACGCGTCGGCAGCACCGACCCTCACCGGCAGTCCCGAGTGGAATAGGCCGGACCGTGTCGGATCGACCGGGCGATCAGATGATCAGGCCCACTGGCCGAACTGAGGCTGGAGGATCTGGTTGACATCCACCCCCACGCCGCCGACCTTGCGCGTGTCGATCTCGACTTGATGCAGGTGGGCGGCCGGATGGGCGACACCTCCCGGTGAGCCCCAGTTGTGCTGCCAGAAGTAGGACCCCAGGCCGTCCTGTAGCGCCCAGCCAATCGTCTTGGAGTTGCCGTAGACGCCGACCCGTTGATGGCCGATCACCGACTCCCAGCCACGCAGGTACGGCGCCACCTGCTGCTCGTACTGATCAAAAGACGGATCGTCGTCGATCGAGGCGTAGATCGGGGCGTCGGACGGACCGCCGGCCGCGGTGTGCAACTCCGAGCCGCGATTAGCGTGCCCGACACCGCCGTCCTGTCCGCCCAGCCAATCGGCGGTGTCTTGCTTGCCATATTGATAGTTCGAGACGATCTTCAGACCGTTCTGTTCGAGGTCACGCGCTTCGGCTAACTGAATCGGCTTGCCGAGCATCCAGGCGGCGCCGGGCCGGCGGTCGGACACGTACCGGATTGCACCCACGGCACCGGCTGCCCTGAGTTCGGCGGCCGGGATGACCCCTGCCGCGTAGTCCAGCAGGATGCCCAGTGAATCCGCCGACGCCGTCGCCGGCCCCAGTACCGACGCGGTCGCCCCCAGGCCGACCGCGGCCGGGGCTGCGGCGGCGGCGAGGCGGAGCATGTCGCGCCGGGAAATCAACACGTGCCACACGATACGACAAGTGCCGCCGCACCTACGTGACCTTCATCGGCCGCAGTGGCATCGACGTTCGCCGGGTTTCTTCGCTCGGTTCAACGTCGCAACGGCCCGCCGTGCAACCATGCACTGTCAGGACAATCTGGCGGCACCGCGCACGAAAGGCAGGTCGATAGTTGCGTCCCTGGATCGTTTGGGGTGTCGGCCTGCTGGCCTACATCGTGGCCGTTCTGGACCGGACCACGTTCGGGGTGTCGGGGTTGGATGCCGCACATCGGTTCGGGGCGAGCCCGAGTGTCCTGTCCTCATTTGTAGTGCTGCAGATCATCGTCTACGCCGGCATGCAGATCCCGTCAGGAATGCTGCTGGACCGGTTCGGCTCCACCGCGATGATCGCTACCGGTGTCACGGTGATCTCGGTCGGGCAGCTGACGCTGGGTCTGACACACTCGCTGCCAACCGCGATCGGCGCCTACGGGACTGTTGGGCTCGGCGATGCGTTTGTGTTCATCGCCGTGATCCGGCTGCTGCCGAACTGGTTCGCACCGCAACGTGTACCGCTGATGACCCAACTGACCGGCATCTGCGGCCAATTCGGCCAGGTGCTGTCAGCCGTGCCGTTTCTGGCCCTACTGGTACACGGCGGCTGGACGACGGCCTACGTCTCGGCCGCCGCACTGGGCGTGCTGGCCGTCATGTTGACCCTCGCGCTGGGACGCGATGCCCCGGGGGGAGCCCGGGTCGCCTTCGAGCCGAGGACATTCCGCGCGGCGCTGGGCGATGTCAAGGCAGTCTGGTCGCGGCCGGGCACCCAGCTGGGCTTCTTCACCCACATGGGCACCCAATCTTCGATCACCGTGTTCGCGCTGATGTGGGGCGTGCCGTACCTGACCACCGCTCAGGGCACGTCCCGCAGCACGGCCGGCGCACTACTGACGCTTTCGGTGGCCTCCTTCATCGTGTTCGGGATGCTGATCGGGGTCGTTTCCGGGCGCTACCCGCGGCACCGGCCGACGATGGTGCTCGCGATGATCGGCCTCAACGCGCTGACATGGACGGTGGTGCTGGCGCTTCCGTTCCGCGCACCGATGTGGTTGCTGGTGCTGCTCATCGTGGTGATCTCGATCGGCCAACCGGTCTCCATCGTCGCCTTCGACTTCGCCCGGATCTTCAACCCACCGGCCGCCCTGGGCACCGCCCAGGGCATGGTCAATACCGGCGGGTTCATCGCGTCGCTGCTGATGATGCAGACCATGGGCATCATCATCGGCGCGGCCGGTGGGTACTCCTTCAACGGGTTCCGGCTGGCCTGGACGGTGCAGTACGTCATCTGGGCGGTTTCCGCCGCAGGTGTCGTACTCACCAACCGGAAGGCACGGTTCTCCGAGCGCTTGGGCGAGGTGCGGATCCCGGCGGTCGTTCCCTCAACTACTTAGCGATCCGGCGAGAACGGGTCCGGGAGTTGCGGGCAGTACGCATCCCTGGACGCGACGATGAACGCCTCCGCTTCGCCCGGCGAGATGTTGAGGTTTTCGATTACCGAGAACCGCACCAGCGGTGGGGCACCGCTGGTAAGCGCGGCGCAAACCGCGTGCCCCTCCTGCACCAGCAACTCCCGTAGCGATTCGCACTTGATACTGCCGCAGACCTGCCTGTCGTAATCGGGGTGCAGTTTCTCGTGCGCCAGGTTGTCGAAGAAGACCTGATCCTCGTCGGGCGCGGCGCCCGCGACCGAAACGTGTCCCGGCGTCCCAGTGAGCATGAACGACACACTCATCGCGGCCGCGGCGGTTATCGCGGGGATGCGACGGATCGCTTCGATGGTCATCGCGTTGCACCAATCCGATGGGCGACTGCGCTCTGCGGGGGCGACAGGTGCCGACTACGACGCCCATTCTGCCACCGGAATACCCGGTGTTGACCCCTGAATTTCACAAAGTGCGGGCGAAGGGAGTCGAACCCTCACGCTCTCTCGAGCACGGGCACCTAAAGCCCGCGTGTCTGCCATTTCACCACGCCCGCGCGGCGTAGCGATGGTACCGCCGGCGTTGGCAGGCGCGGCAATGTGGCGCGGTACCGTCAGGGGGTGTCCACTACACGGCGTCGGAGACCGGCACTGATCCTGCTGGTGGTCGTCGCCGCGAGTGGTTGTCTAGCCCTGGGTTGGTGGCAGTGGGCCCGGTTTCAGGCGGCCGGAGGCGATTTCCAGAACCTCGGGTATGCGCTGCAGTGGCCGCTGTTCGCCTGGTTCTGCGTTTTCGCATACCGCAAATTCGTCCGTTACGAGGAAACACCACCGGAGCCCTGGCAGCCGGGCACGGTAACCGAGATACCGGCCGGGTTGCTGCCCGAGCGACCGGTCGCCGCGCCCCCGCCCCCCGATGACCCCGCGCTGCAGGACTACAACGCCTACCTGGCCGAACTCGCTCAGAACGACCGACAGAACAGGAATACCGTATGACCACGCCCGCTATACAGCCCCCCGCCGGTGCCGCCCCCGCCGAGAAGATCCGGACAGCGCTGCGGCGCTACCGGGTGATGGCGTGGGTGACCGGTGTGTGGCTCCTCGTGCTGTGCGGCGAGCTTGTGTCCCACTACGCATTCCACCACCCGGTCATGTGGATTACGCAGGTCCACGGGTTCTTCTACTTCATCTACGTTTTGGCGGCGTTCGATCTCGCGATCAAGGTCCGCTGGGCCCCCGGCAAGATCCTCTGGGTGCTGCTGTCCGGCACTATTCCGATCATGGGCATCGTCGTGGAGCACTTCCAGAATCGAAACATCAAGGCGCAGTTCGCTGTCTAGCCCGGCGGTGCCAGCCACCGCGCCACACCGTCGTGATTGGAGCAGGCACCGCTGCGGTGCTTGCTGAAGGAGTACGTGCCGTCGGCGCAGACCGCCCTCGCACCGGCAGGTGGTGTCGGCGGGACGCTCGGGGGCGAGGGCTCCGGGTTGACCGCAGGCGCCGGTGACGACGCGATCAGTGGCGCCACCGTGACCGTGATCGGCTGCTCGCCGGTGACGGCGGCCCCCACCGGCGGCGCTACCGCCGTGATCGTCCAGGCCCGGGTGGCACCGATGGGGTCATCGAGCACGTTGTGGCCGTCGGGCGCGGTCGCCGCGGTCACGTTGAAGCACTTCAGTGCCTCGCTGCGGATCACGGCGAGTGGTTTTCCGACCAGGTCGGGCACCGACTGCGGTCCCCGCGCCGGATCACAACCGGGCCGCGCGTCGGGCTGCGCGGCGGCGGCCGTGGTCGTCGGTGCGGACCTGGACGCGGACGTGGACGTTGCCGCGCTGTCGAGGTTGCTGTGGTCACCGACCATACCGGTCAGCCCGGCGATCCCCACGGCGGTTGCGGCGGCGCCCGCCAGCCAAGGCCACCGCCGCTTCTTCGGACCGGCCTTCGGCGGTTTAGTGGCTGGCGCCCCGGCGTCCGGTACCCCGGCCAGCGCCGCCACGGACGGTGCCGCCTCGGGCGGGCGCACCGCAACCGCCGCACCGGCGTTGAACCGGTCAGCCAGCGCTCGGGCGAACTCGCCGCAGTCGCCGAACCGGTCGGCGGGATTCTTCGCCAACGCGGTCGCCAGCGGCGCGTCGAGACCGGCCAGTTCGGGGTGTCGGGCACCCAACCGCGGCGGGGCGGCGTTGAGGTGCGCGCTGATCACCGCCACCGGGTTGTCATGTGCGTACGGCGGTCCACCCGTGAGTAGGTGGTAAGCGGTGGCGGCCAGCGCGTACTGGTCGGCGCGCCCGTCCAGCTCGAAACCCATCAACTGCTCCGGTGCTGCGTAGGACAGGGTGCCGATCGTGAAATTCGTCGCGGTCAGGCCGCTGACTTCACCGAGCTGACGAACGATTCCGAAGTCGGCCAACAAGATCCGTCGAAATCTCCCGTCGGCGTCGGCCAGCAGGATGTTAGCGGGCTTGACGTCTCGGTGCAGCAGCCCGCGCTGGTGTGCGTAATCGAGCGCCCCGGCGATCGCGGTGATGATCTCTACCGCCTCGGTGGCCGGCATGCCGTTGCCGAACCTATCTCGGACCAGCCGGGCGGCGTCGGTGCCGTCAACGTAATCCATTGCGATCCACAGCCGTCCGTCGTACTCCCCGCGGTCGTGCACTCCGACGATGTTGGGATGGAATAGCGTGGCCGCAAGATCGGCCTCGCGCCGGAACCGCTGCCGGAATTCCTCGTCGGCGGTCAGCGCCGCGGCGAGGATTTTGAGCGCGTCGTGGCGCGGCAACCTCGGGTGCCCGGCGAGATACACCTCGCCCATGGCACCCGCGCCGAGCAGCCGGATGATGTGGTAGTCGGCGAAAACCGCCCCGGCGGAGAGCATCTGGCCCGCCTCGCTGGGGCCCGACATCAAGCCAGCGTCCGCAGCGCGGGCAGCAGCAGCGTCAGCGCCCGGCCACGATGCGACTCGGCGTCTTTCTCGTCGGGGCGCAACTGTGCGGCGGTACGGCTGTCACCGGCCGGGACGAACACCGGGTCGTAGCCGAACCCGCGGTCACCGAGCGGCTGGCGGGCGATGGCCCCGGTCCACTCACCGCGCACCACCACCTCGTGGTCCTCCCCCGGTCCCCACACCAGCGCGCACGCCGACACGAATGCCGCGCCGCGCCGCTCGTCGGGAACGTCGCGCAGCTGGGCCAGCAGCAACGCCATGTTGGCCGCGTCGTCGCCGTGCACCCCCGACCAGCGCGCCGACAGCACGCCGGGCATGCCGTTGAGTGCGTCCACCACCAGCCCGGAATCGTCGGCGACACAGGGTAGCGAGGTAGCGGCGTACCCGTCGCGGGCCTTGGCCAGCGCGTTGTCTTCGAAGGTCGCACCGGTCTCGGGCGCTTCGTCGTAGGGCGCCACCTCGTCCAGCAAGATCGGTTGCAGCCCAAAGACTCCCGCACCGTCGAGCACCCGGCGCAACTCGGCCAGCTTCTTGGCGTTGCGGCTGGCCACCAATAGCTCGGTCAGCTTCCGAACGCCTTCTTCGGCCCGCGCCCCTCCGGAAGCGTGCCCGGATACGGCAGCTCCAACGCCGCACGCTGCACCACGAACAACTCTTCGCAGGAAACCAGCGCCACGTCGAGCATCTTGTCCAGTGTCGAGCGCGGGAACGTCGCCCCCTCACCGGTGCCCTGAATCTCCACCAGGGTTCCGGTGTCGGTGGCGACCACGTTCATGTCGACCTCGGCCCGGGAGTCCTCCTCGTAGGGCAGGTCGACTCGGACCCGGCCATCGACCACACCGACGCTGACTGCCGCGATCGCACACGACAGTGGCCGCGGGTCGGACAGTTTGCCGGCCGCCGCCAAATAAGTGACAGCATCCGCCAGTGCTACATAGGCGCCGGTGATTGCCGCGGTGCGGGTGCCGCCGTCAGCCTGCAGCACATCGCAGTCGACGGCGATGGTGTTCTCCCCCAGCGCCGCCAGGTCGATGCAGGCCCGCAGTGAGCGGCCGATCAGCCGGCTGATCTCCTGGGTGCGCCCACCGACGCGACCCTTCACCGACTCCCGGTCCGAGCGGGTGTGGGTGGCCGCCGGCAGCATCGCGTACTCGGCGGTCAGCCAGCCCCGCCCCGAGCCTTTGCGCCAGCGCGGCACACCCTCGGTGACGCTGGCCGCGCACATGACCCTGGTCTGGCCGAACTCGACCAACACCGAACCGGCCGGGTGGGCAGTGAACCCGCGGGTGATGACGACCCGGCGCAACTCGTCGTCGAGACGACCGTCTTCTCGTTTGGACACACGGCCACAGTAGTGGGTCGGGTGTTCAAGACCGCCGGATGTCGAACGTCTCCCCGGCCACCACGGCGTGCACCGGTCCGTCGAACTCGGCCTTGGCTTCGCGCAACACGTCCTCGCGCGAAGTCCACGGCGGGATGTGGGTCAACAGCAACTCACGCACTCCGGCCGCCGCGGCCGCCCGGCCGGCGTCGGTGCCGGACAGGTGCAAGTTGGGGGGGCGCTGGTCGGAGTGCGTCCACGATGCCTCGCACAGGAACACGTCGGCGTCGCGCGCCAACTCGACCACCGCGTCGCAGAAGCCGGTGTCACCGCTGTACACCAGGGTGGCACCGGACGGGTCGGTGATGCGCATGCCAAACGACTCGGTCGGATGGCAGACCAGTTGTGGCACCACCGTGACCGGCCCGAACATCACCGCCTCACCGGTTGTCCAGGTGCGCACGTCGAAGATGTCGGTGATGTCGTCGATCTCCCCGCCGTACGGGGAGGACGCCGCACCCAACCGCGACCACGTGTCGCCGGGGCCGTAGATGAGGCCCTTCTCGAACGGCGCGGTTGCCACGCGGGGGTGGTAGCGGCGCCACACGAATAGCCCCGGCAAATCCAGGCAGTGGTCGGCATGCAGGTGTGACAGCAGCACATGTACCAAACCGGGTTCAACGTATCGCTGCAGCGCCCCGAGTACCCCACCCCCGAAGTCGATGACCAGCGGTGGCATGTCCGGCGCCTCGACCAGATAACCCGATGCCGGCGAGTCCGGACCCACGACGCTTCCAGAGCAGCCCAGGACGGTCAATCGCACGATCCCTACTGTGCCACGTCGAGCGCGACAATGACCAAGACACGGTCGGTTTGTCCGTGATTCGTCACCGGAATGAGCATCGCCGGGCTACCGAATCGAGGAGTGCCGCGCAACGGCGCCCGCACCGGTGAGTGCCGGGCCCAGGAACCGCGTCGCCAGCGCGGCGAACGCCTCCGGGTCGCCGGTGGCTTCGAACACCCTGGTGGCCGGCGGGCTTTCGTGTGGCCGGAGCAGGTCGAGTTCGGTGAGCACCCGGAGCAATTCCTTAGCGGTTTCCTCGGCGCTGGACACGAGCGTCACCTGCTCGCCCATCGCCAACTGGATCAGCCCTGACAACAGCGGATAGTGGGTGCAGCCCAGCACCAGGGTGTCCACCCCGGCGCGTTGCAACGGCTCCAGGTAACCCTCGGCCAGACCGAGCACCTGCCGGCCGCTGGTGATGCCGCGTTCGACGAAATCGACGAACCGCGGGCAGGCGACCGCCGTGATCTCCGCATCACGGGCGGCGGCGAACGCATCCTGGTAGGCGCTCGACGCGATGGTCGCGCTGGTGCCGATCACCCCGATGCGACCGTTGCGGGTGGTGGCCACCGCGCGTCGCACCGCCGGCAGGATCACCTCGACGACCGGCACGTCGTAGCGTTCGCGGGCGTCGCGCAGACACGCCGCCGACGCCGAGTTGCAGGCGATCACCAGCGCCTTCACCCCGCGGTCGACGAGGTCGTCGCCGATGGCGAGTGCGTGGGCGCGGATCTCCGGGATGGTCAGCGGGCCGTAGGGACCGTTGCCGGTGTCGCCGACGTAGATGATGTCCTCATCGGGCAGTTGGTCGATGATCGAGCGCGCGACCGTCAGTCCCCCGACGCCGGAGTCGAAGACGCCGACGGATGCCCGCGCAGACTTCATGCCGACCGTGCTTCGCGTTCGGATCCGGACAACAGGTAGGCGGCCAGCACGCCGGCCAGGGCACCGCACAGGTGGCCCTGCCAGGACACCCCGCCGCAGACAGAGGAAAACGGCACTACTGGTACTAGGCCCCAGAGGATTCCGCCGTAGCAGATCAGCACTACAACTCCGATGATGATCTGCCAGATCCTGCGGGTGAAGAAACCGAACACCACCAGGAAGGTCAGCCAGCCGAAGATCAGACCCGAAGCGCCGATGTGGTCCGTCGGCCCGCACGACGAGCCGACATCGCCGATCAGCCAGGTGCCCAAGCCCCCGACAATCCAGACGATCGCGGTGGCCAGGAAAAACCGGGACAGCCCGGCCAGCGTCACCAGGAAGCCCAGCACCAGCGCCGGACCAGTGTTGGCCAGCAGGTGCTGCCAGTTTGCGTGCAGCAGCGGAGCGAAGAGGACACCCCACAGCCCGTCGGCCTCCAGCGGGCGAATGCCTTCGTGCTCCAGTCGGTGGCCGGAGATTTGATCGACGGCTTCGATGATCCAGAGCAGCGCGACGAAGCCGACGATGGTGGCTCCACCGATCCGCCAGGTCGGCGGTCGCTTCGGCTGCTGCACCGACGGCACCTGGTCACCCGCAGGTTTCATGCCCACAACTGCCCTTCCAGCGCGCCCTCAGCATCGTCCAAGCTGCCGCTGTACGCGCCGGTGGACAGATATTTCCAGCCGGCGTCGGCGACCACGAACGCGATGTCGGCGCGTTGGCCGGCCTTGACGGCCCGGGCAGCCATGCCCAGCGCGGCGTGCAGCACCGCGCCGGTGGAGATGCCCGCGAAGATGCCCTCGGCGTCGATCAGCTCCCGGGTGCGGCGTACCGC
>JBDTKT010000100.1:0-5347 GCA_039935195.1 Mycobacterium sp. | reverse complement strand
CGCAAGGGCGTGCTGATCGGCGACACCGTGGTGATCCGCAAGGCCGGCGATGTTATCCCCGAAGTGCTCGGTCCCGTCGTTGAGCTGCGCGACGGCACCGAACGGGAATTCGTGATGGCGACCCACTGCCCCGAGTGCGCCACCCTGTTGGCACCGGCCAAAGAGGGCGACATCGACATTCGCTGCCCCAATGCCCGATCCTGCCCGGCGCAGCTGCGAGAGCGGGTGTTCCACGTCGCCGGCCGCGGTGCGTTCGACATCGAAGCCTTGGGTTACGAGGCCGCCGCGGCGCTGCTGGGTGCCGGTGTGATCACCGACGAGGGCGACCTGTTCACGCTCACGCAGGACGATCTGCGTCGCACCGAACTGTTCACCACCAACAAGGGTGTGGTGTCCAAAAACGGCGTGGCGCTGATCGCCAACCTCGACAAGGCCAAAGCGCAGCCGCTGTGGCGGGTGATGGTGGCACTGTCGATCCGGCACGTCGGCCCCAGCGCGGCCAGGGCGCTGGCGATCGAGTTCGGCAGCCTGGACGCCATCACCGCGGCGTCGACCGAGGAGCTGGCCGCCGTCGAAGGCGTCGGGCCCACCATCGCCGCGGCGGTCACCGAATGGTTCGGTGTCGACTGGCATCGCGCGATCGTCGACAAGTGGCGGGCGGCCGGGGTGCAGCTGGCCGACCAGCGGGACAGCAGCATCGAACGCACGTTGAGCGGACTGAGCATCGTGGTGACCGGCTCGCTGGCCGGGTTCTCCCGCGATGAGGCGAAAGAGGCCATCGTCGCGCGCGGCGGCAGGGCGGCCGGGTCGGTGTCGAAGAAAACCTCCTACGTCGTCGCCGGGGATTCGCCCGGCTCCAAATACGACAAGGCGGTCGAACTCGGGGTGTCGATCCTTGACGAGGACGGCTTCCGAAACCTGCTGGAGCAGGGCCCACCGCCCGGCGCACCTCCGGCCGTCAGTGCAGCAGGGTAGCCACGATCCCGGCCAGATACCCCAGCCGCACCACCTCCGCGGGCAGAAATTCCGGTCCGCCCGGTCGACCCAGCATGACCGCGGTGCGCGGATTGCCCAGCGGGGCGGCGACCAGCGCGGTGTCCATCTCCCGCCACACCGCAGGCACCCAGTCGGCGGTATTTTCCAGCGAGGTGGCGCGCTCGATGGGCAGCCACGGCGCCGAGTCGGGTGCGGTTTCCGGTGTGCCCGGGCTGCCGGCGAGCTGACGGAAACCGTCACCGGATTCGTCGCCGCGCACCACCGTGCACCAGCTGACCCGCAGCACCCGGGGGGCTTCGTCGGCCAGCACCTGGAGTTTGCCCTGGTTGCCCGCCGCCGCGGCGATGTGATCGATGAGTTCGAGTTCGCGGTGGGCGTCCAGCAGAGCGGTGTGCGGGCGGATGCTCAGCACCCGTATCCCGTTAAGTCTTTCGGCTGCGGTGATCAGCACATCGGGCATCGACCCGGACGGCAACTCGACCACCAGGTCGTCGACCGCCGATCCGCTCCCGCGGTCGATCACGTCCAGGGACACGATGTCGGCGCCCATCGAGCCGAGTGCCACCGCCAGCGAGCCGAGGCTGCCCGGCCGGTCGGCGAGTTGAACTCGCAGCAGATACGTTGGCACGCCCGACACTGTTCCACAGCATCGCCCGCCCCATCGAATGTGAAGTTGGTTTCATGCTGGCCGCTCGAGCGTGACGCTAGCTTCACGCTCGGCGGCGGCGACCACTAGGCTTTGCGGTCGTGTCCCAGATCTCCCGAGACGACGTAGCCCACCTGGCGCGGTTAGCCCGGCTGGCGCTGACCGGCGCCGAGCTGGACAGCTTCGCCGGCCAACTCGACGCGATTCTGACCCATGTCAGCACGATTGCGGCGGTGGACGTCACCGGCGTCGCGGCGACCGACAACCCGCTCACCGACGTCAACGTCACCCGGCCGGACGAGCTCGTTGCGGGCCTCACCCAGCAGCAGGCGCTGGCGGGGGCGCCCAGGGCCGCCGATAACCGCTTCGCGGTCCCGCAGATCCTGCAGGAGAGCTGATGAGCGAAGCACTGCGCTTAATAAGGTCAGGCGCGGCGACGCTGGCCGCCAAGATCGCCGCCCGTGAGGTGTCCTCGGTCGAGGTTACGAGGGCGTGCCTGGATCAGATCGAGGCGACCGACGACCGTTACGGCGCCTTTCTACACGTGGCCGGTGAGCAGGCGCTGGCCGCGGCGGGGGCGGTCGATGCGGCACTGGCCGCGGGCGAGGCGCCGCCGTCGGCGCTGGCGGGGGTGCCGTTGGCGCTCAAGGACGTGTTCACCACCGTCGACATGCCCACCACCTGTGGCTCGAAGATCCTGGAAGGCTGGCGGGCGCCGTACGACGCCACCGTGACGGCGCGGCTGCGGGCCGCCGGCATCCCGATTCTGGGCAAGACGAACATGGACGAGTTCGCGATGGGCTCCTCCACCGAGAACTCCGCCTTCCAGGTGACCCGCAACCCGTGGGACACCGACCGGGTGCCCGGCGGCTCCGGCGGCGGCAGCGCGGCGGCGCTGGCCGCGTTCCAGGCGCCGCTGGCCATCGGCACCGACACCGGTGGTTCCATCCGCCAGCCGGCCGCACTGACCGCAACCGTCGGCGTCAAACCCACCTACGGCACCGTGAGCCGCTACGGACTCGTGGCGTGTGCGTCGTCGCTGGATCAGGGCGGGCCGTGCGCACGCAGCGTGGCCGACACCGCGCTGCTGCACGCCGTGATCGCCGGGCACGACCCGCGCGACTCCACCTCCCTGCACGCACCGGTGCCCGACGTCGTTGCTGCCGCCAAGGCCGGGGCAACCGGCGACCTGTCCGGGGTGCGGGTCGGTGTGGTGCGTCAGCTGCGCAGCGGCGAGGGTTACCAGCCGGGGGTGCTGGCGTCGTTCAACGCCGCCGTCGACCAGTTGACCGCACTGGGTGCACAGGTCAGCGAGGTGGATTGCCCGCACTTCGACTACTCGCTAAGCGCCTACTACCTGATTCTGCCGTCGGAGGTGTCGTCCAACCTGGCCCGTTTCGACGCGATGCGCTTCGGGCTGCGGGTTGGCGACGACGGCACGCACAGCGCCGACGAGGTGATGGCGCTGACCCGGGCGGCCGGCTTCGGCCCGGAGGTCAAGCGACGCATCATGCTCGGCACCTACGCGCTCTCAGCCGGTTACTACGACGCCTACTACAACCAGGCGCAGAAGGTGCGCACGCTGATCGCCCGCGACCTCGACGAGGCGTACAAGTCGGTCGACGTGCTGGTCTCACCCACCACCCCCACCACGGCGTTCCGGCTGGGCGAGAAGGTCGATGATCCGCTGGCGATGTACCTGTTCGACCTGTGCACGCTGCCGCTGAACCTGGCCGGGCACTGCGGCATGTCGGTGCCGTCGGGACTCTCGGATGACGACGGGCTGCCGGTGGGCCTGCAGATCATGGCGCCCGCCCTGGCCGACGACCGGCTGTACCGGGTCGGTGCGGCCTACGAGGCCGCCCGAGGCGAGCTGCCGGCCGCGATTTAGCCCCGCGAGCAGACATAAGAGCCCCTGAAACCTCCGGTTTCGAGGGCTTTTATGTCTGCTCGCCCCCAAGTGGTGACCAACCCGGCAAGATGGGGCCATGCGGATCGGAGTGCTTACCGGCGGCGGCGACTGTCCCGGCCTGAATGCGGTCATCCGGGCGGTGGTGCGCACCTGCGACGCCCGGTACGGCTCGTCGGTGGTCGGATTCCAAGACGGCTGGCGGGGTCTGCTGGAGGACCGTCGCATCCAGTTGCACAACGATGACCGCAACGACCGACTGCTGGGCAAGGGCGGCACCGTACTCGGCACCGCCCGGGTTCACCCGGATAAACTGCGCGCCGGTCTGGCACAGGTCAAGCAGACCCTTGACGACAACGGCATCGACGTGCTCATCCCCATCGGCGGGGAGGGCACGCTGACCGCGGCGCACTGGCTCTCCGAGGAGAACGTCCCGGTCGTCGGGGTACCCAAGACCATCGACAACGACATCGACTGCACCGACGTCACATTCGGCCACGACACCGCGTTGCAGGTCGCCACCGACGCCATCGACCGGCTGCATTCCACCGCCGAATCGCATCAGCGGGTGATGCTGGTGGAGGTGATGGGCCGGCACGCCGGATGGATCGCGCTCAACGCCGGGCTGGCAAGCGGTGCGCACATGACGCTGATCCCGGAGCAGCCGTTCGACATCGATGACGTGTGCCGGCTGGTCAAACAGCGCTTCCAGCACGGCTCAGCACATTTCATCTGCGTGGTCGCCGAGGGCGCCAAACCCGCCGTCGGGTCGATGGAGCTGCGGACCGGCGGCACCGACGAATTCGGCCATGAACGGTTCACCGGGGTGGCCGCCCAACTAGCGGTGGAGATCGAGCAGCGGGTGATGAAGGAAGTGCGCACCACGGTGCTGGGCCACGTGCAGCGCGGCGGCACGCCCACCGCCTACGACCGGGTGCTGGCCACCCGATTCGGGGTCAACGCCGCCGACGCCGCCCACGCCGGCGAGTACGGGATGATGGTGTCGCTGCGCGGACAGGACATCGGCCGGGTGCCGCTGGCTGACGCAGTGCGTCAGCTCAAGCTGGTGCCACAGAGCCGCTACGACGACGCGGCGGCATTCTTCGGGTAGGCGGCGCTGCGCATGACGTTGCGCGTGACAAGTGCGGGAAACTGTCGGACAATCGGCAATGCGTGTTCGGCGGGCTGCGGTCCGCTTGCCGGACGGATCACGAATGGGGGTGGGAATGAGAAAGCTGTCCTGGCTGGCCGCGACGCTGTGCGGCCTGCCGTTGAGCCTGATCCTCGCCCTACCGGCGCACGGGAGCGGAGACGCGATAAGCGGATACGTCGGCGATCACGGTGGTGAGGTCTGCGAGTTCATCCGTGATCAGCCGAATTTGACGGGGGTCAAGCACGCGGTTGACCACATTTTGGTGACCAGCGATTTACCGGAGGACCAGACCGGAAGGCTGCTAGCCGGGTCCGTGACGGCGTTCTGCCCCGACTACGGCGTACTGGTCGAGGAGTTCGTCTGGTACGTCCAGCATCACCAGCAGGGCGGCGGTGTCGGCGCCATACTCGGCTCGTAACCGCCGGCGCTTCCCGCGAGGGCGGTCACAGATCGCCCGGGTTGTCCGGCACGTCAACGGCATACGCGCGCAGCACCTCCAGTGCCACCACGTCGAGGGTGCGCTCGTGGGTGGCGGCCAACACCACCGGGGCCGCGTGGCCGTCCCGGTGGGCCCGCAGCCAGTTCACCGCGGTGACGCACCAGCGATCGCCGGGGACCAGCCCGGGAAACCGGTACGCCGGCA
>JBDTKT010000099.1:0-5683 GCA_039935195.1 Mycobacterium sp. | reverse complement strand
GGAATCCCGCTGTTCGGAATCTGTTTCGGCAACCAGATTCTGGGCCGCGCGCTGGGTCTGTCGACCTACAAGATGACTTTCGGCCACCGAGGCATCAATATTCCGGTGATCGACCACGCCACCGGGCGGGTGGCGGTGACCGCGCAGAACCACGGGTTCGCCTTGGAAGGAGAAGCGGGCGAGGTCTTTAACACCGACTTCGGCGCGGCGCTGGTCAGTCACACCTGCGCCAACGACGGTGTGGTGGAGGGCGTCAAACTCGCTGACGGCCGGGCGTTCTCGGTGCAGTACCACCCGGAAGCAGCCGCGGGCCCGCATGATGCGGAATACCTGTTCGATCAGTTCTTCGACCTGATGGAGGCCCACCATTAACCCCCGCGCGAGCGTGCACAGTTGTTCCCCCGCAAGCGGGTGGTACCCCCAGGCGACACGCCGGATCCGCTGTACAACTCTGCACGCTCGCGGCAAGAAAGGCAGCCGCTGATGCCACGTCGCACCGACCTGAACCACATCCTGGTGATCGGCTCCGGTCCGATTGTGATCGGGCAGGCCTGCGAGTTCGACTATTCGGGCACCCAGGCCTGCCGGGTGCTCAAGGCAGAGGGCCTGCAGGTCAGCCTGATCAACTCGAACCCGGCCACGATCATGACCGACCCCGAGTACGCCGACAACACCTACATTGAGCCGATCAC
Organism: Mycobacterium sp.; assembly: GCA_039935195.1. Taxonomy (GTDB): domain Bacteria; phylum Actinomycetota; class Actinomycetes; order Mycobacteriales; family Mycobacteriaceae; genus Mycobacterium. The sequence continues at coordinate 4,991 of JBDTKT010000099.1, read as the reverse complement.
CTGGGAGTTCGTCGAACGGGTCATCGTCCAGCAGGCCGAGCGCGGCAATAAGGTCGACGCGCTGCTGGCCACCCTCGGCGGGCAGACCGCGCTGAACACCGCGGTCGCTCTGCATGAGCACGGTGTGCTGGAACGCTACGGGGTCGAACTGATCGGCGCCGACTTCGAGGCCATCCAGCGCGGTGAGGACCGTCAGCAGTTCAAGGACATCGTCGCCAGGGTCGGCGGTGAATCCGCGCGCTCCCGAGTGTGTTTCACCATGGACGAGGTCAACGAGACCATCGACGAGCTGGGCCTGCCGGTGGTGGTGCGACCGTCGTTCACGATGGGCGGGCTGGGTTCTGGGATGGCCGAGACCCTCGAGGAGGTGACCCGGATGGCCGGCGACGGGTTGGCCGCGTCGCCCACCGCCAACGTGCTGGTCGAGGAATCCATCTACGGCTGGAAGGAATTCGAGCTCGAGCTGATGCGCGACAGCCGCGACAACGTGGTCGTGGTGTGCTCGATTGAGAACATCGACCCGATGGGGGTGCACACCGGCGACTCGGTGACGGTCGCCCCGGCGATGACGCTGACCGACCGGGAGTACCAGCGGATGCGCGACCTGGGCATCGCGATTCTGCGCGAGGTTGGCGTCGATACCGGCGGCTGCAACATCCAGTTCGCGGTCGACCCGCATGACGGCCGGTTGGTCGTGATCGAGATGAACCCGCGGGTGTCACGCTCCAGTGCGCTGGCGTCGAAGGCCACGGGATTTCCGATCGCCAAGATCGCCGCCAAGCTCGCGATCGGCTACACCCTCGATGAGATCGTCAACGACATCACCAAGGAGACGCCGGCCTGCTTCGAGCCTGCCCTGGATTACGTGGTGGTCAAAGCGCCCCGGTTCGCGTTCGAGAAGTTCCCCGGCGCCGACCCGCGGCTGACCACCACGATGAAGTCGGTGGGCGAGGCGATGTCGTTGGGACGCAATTTCGTCGAGGCGCTCGGGAAGGTGATGCGGTCGCTGGAGACCGACCGGGCCGGGTTCTGGACCGCACCGGACCCCGAAGGCGATGTCGAGGCGGTGCTGGCCCGGCTGCGCATCCCCACCGAGGGTCGGCTCTACGACATCGAGTTGGCGCTGCGACTCGGCGCGCCGGTGGGGCGGGTGGCGGAAGCCTCCGGGGTAGACCCCTGGTTCGTCGAGCAGGTCAACGGTCTGGTGACGTTGCGCGCCGAAGTCGTCGACGCCCCCGTACTGGATGCCGATCTGCTGCGTCGCTGCAAGTACAACGGACTGTCAGATCACCAAATCGCTGCGCTACGACCGGAACTGGCCAGAGAGGACGGGGTGTGGCTGCTGCGCGGGCGACTGGGCATCCATCCGGTGTTCAAGACCGTCGACACCTGCGCGGCGGAATTCGAGGCAAAAACGCCCTACCATTACAGCACTTTCGAGCTGGATCCGGCAGCGGAGACCGAGGTGGCCCCGCAGATCGACAAGCCCAAGGTGCTGATCCTGGGTTCTGGGCCGAACCGGATCGGGCAGGGTATCGAATTCGACTACAGCTGTGTGCACGCGGCGACAACGCTGAGCCAGGTCGGTTTCGAGACCGTGATGGTCAATTGCAACCCGGAGACGGTGTCCACCGATTACGACACCGCTGACCGACTGTATTTCGAACCGCTCACCTTCGAGGACGTGCTCGAGGTGTATTACGCCGAACAACTGTCCGGCCGCGGCGGGCCCGGCGTGGTCGGTGTCATCGTGCAACTCGGCGGCCAGACCCCGCTGGGGTTGGCGCAGCGACTGGCCGACGCCGGGGTGCCGATCGTCGGCACCAGCCCGGAGGCCATCAATCTCGCCGAGGACCGCGGGGCGTTCGGCGACGTGCTGACCGCCGCCGGGCTGCCGGCCCCGCGCTACGGCACCGCCACCACCTTCGAGCAGGCCCGCCGGATCGCCGCGGAGATCGGTTACCCGGTGCTGGTGCGGCCGTCGTACGTGCTGGGCGGGCGCGGGATGGAGATCGTCTACGACGAGGAGACCCTGCGCGGCTACATCACCCGGGCCACCAAGCTGTCCCCGCGGCACCCGGTGTTGGTGGACCGGTTCCTGGAGGACGCGATCGAGATCGACGTCGACGCCCTGTGTGACGGCACCGAGGTTTACATCGGCGGGATCATGGAGCACATCGAGGAGGCCGGCATCCACTCCGGCGACTCGGCCTGTGCGCTACCGCCGGTGACGCTGGGCCGCAGCGACATCGAGAAGGTGCGGCAGTCCACCGAGGCCCTCGCCCACGGTATCGGCGTGGTCGGGCTGCTCAATGTGCAGTTCGCGCTGAAGGACGATGTGCTCTACGTGCTGGAAGCGAACCCGCGGGCCAGTCGCACGGTGCCGTTCGTCTCCAAGGCCACCGCAGTACCGCTGGCCAAGGCATGTGCCCGGATCATGTTGGGCGCCACAATCTCCGAGTTGCGTGCCGAGGGACTGCTGGCGGCCGACGGTGACGGTGGCACCGTTGGCCCGCACGCTCCGATCGCGGTGAAGGAGGCCGTGCTGCCGTTCCATCGCTTCCGCCGCGCCGACGGCTCCAACATCGACTCCCTGCTGGGCCCGGAGATGAAATCCACCGGCGAGGTGATGGGCATCGACCGTGACTTCGGCACCGCGTTCGCCAAGAGCCAGACCGCCGCGTACGGATCGCTGCCGATCCAGGGGACAGTCTTCGTGTCGGTGGCCAACCACGACAAGCGCTCGATGGTGTTCCCGGTCAAGCGCCTGGCCGACCTGGGCTTCCGGGTGCTGGCCACCGAGGGCACTGCGGAAATGTTGCACCGCAACGGTATTCCGTGCGATGTGGTGCGTAAGCATTTTGAAGAGCCAGGTGAGGGCCGTCCGCTGAAGTCGGCGGTGGACGCGATCCGGGCCGGTGAGGTCGACCTGGTCATCAACACCCCGTTCGGTAACTCCGGTCCGCGGGTCGACGGTTACGAGATCCGTTCGGCGGCGGTGGGGATGAACATTCCCTGCGTAACCACGGTGCAGGGCGCCGCGGCCGCCGTGCAGGGCATTGAGGCCGGGATTCGTGGTGACATCGGGGTCCGGTCGCTGCAGGAACTGCACAGCGAACTCGGCGGCCACTAGCGATGGCCGGGTTCGGCGCGCGACTGGCCGGGGCGGTGGCCGAGCGCGGGCCGCTGTGTCTGGGTATCGACCCCCACCCCGACTTGCTGCGGGCCTGGGGACTGACGGTGACCCCGGCGGGGTTAGCCGCCTTCTGTGACACCTGCGTGGCTGCGTTCGCCGGGTTCGCCGTCGTCAAACCCCAGGTGGCGTTCTTCGAGGCGTACGGCGCTGCCGGTTACGCCGTGTTGGAACGCACCACCGCCGCGCTGCGCGACGCCGGGGTGTTGGTGCTGGCGGATGCCAAGCGCGGTGACATCGGGTCGACGATGACGGCCTACGCCGCCGCGTGGGTGGGTGACTCGCCACTGGCTGCCGATGCGGTGACCGCGTCGCCGTACCTGGGGTTCGACTCACTGCAGCCGCTGCTGCAGGTTGCTGCCGCCCATGAGCGGGGCGTGTTCGTACTGGCGGCCACCTCCAACCCCGAGGGGGCGACCGTGCAGCGCGCCTTGGTGAAGGGGGCCGGCGGCCGCACCGTGGCCCAGACGATCGTCGATGCTGCGGGGGCCGCGAATCGGGCTGGGCCGCAGCCGGGCTCGGTCGGCGTGGTCGTCGGGGCCACCCTCGCCGACGTCCCGGACCTCAGCGCCGTCGGCGGACCGGTGCTGGTGCCCGGCATCGGAGCGCAGGGCGGGCGTATCGACACGTTGGGCGGCCTGGGCGGGGCGGCACCGGAGCGACTGCTACCCGCGGTCTCGCGCGAAGTGTTGCGCGCCGGCCCCGACGTCAACAAGCTGCGCGCCGCTGCCGAGCGGATTCGCGAGGCGGTGGCCTATCTGGCCGGCGGCCGACCCGGTCTCTGAGCTGGTTGCGTAGCGCGCCCTTTCGCCACCCGGAGCCGACGACGCTCAGTAATCCGATTACCCGGACAAACACAATCCCGCAGCTCAAAGATGAGCCGATGGGGAACGCGAGGAAACAGCAGAGCACCGCGGGGGTAACGGCCGACATTGCTGCCGGCAACGGTAAGCCCGTCGTCACGGAGGAGACCGGAGCACTCGGCGTGACGTTGTCGACCCGCAGCCCGTTCCCGCCGATCGACGAGTACGCGTTTTTGTCCGACTGCGAAAACACCTGCCTGATCGCGCCGAACGGGGCGGTCGAGTGGATGTGCCTGCCGCGCCCGGACTCACCGAGCGTGTTCGCGGCGATCCTGGACCGCGGCGCCGGCCACTTTCGTGTCGGCCCGTACGGGCAATGCGTTCCTTCCCAGCGGGTCTACCAGCCGGGCGGGCTGATCGTGGAGACGACCTGGCAGACCGAGACCGGCTGGCTGACGGTGCACGACTGCCTGGTGATGGGGACGTGGCACAACACCGACAAACGCTCCAGAACCCATCGCCGCGCGCCGACGGACTGGGATGCCGAGCACATTCTGCTGCGCACCATCAAGTGCGTCAGCGGCACCGTCGAGGTGGAGATCAGTTGTGAGCCCGCGTTTGACTACCACCGCCAGGAGACGCACTGGGAGTACACCGGTGAGGTCTATGAGGAGGCCACCGCCACCTGCACCGGCAGCGCCGAGGGCGCCCACCCCACGCTGAAGTTGACCACCAACCTCCGGCTCGGCATCGAAGGGCGCGAAGCCAACGCGCGGACCCGGATGACCGAGGGTGACGAGGCGTTCGTCGCGCTTTCCTGGTCCCCGCTGCCGCCCCCGCAGACCCAGGAGCAGGCGCTGCAGAAGAGGTGGCAGACCGCCGAATGCTGGCGCCAGTGGATCACCATCGGTAAGTTTCCCGATCACCCGTGGCGGGGCTACCTGCAGCAGAGTGCGCTGGCGCTCAAGGGCCTCACCTATGCCCCCACCGGTGCG
>JBDTKT010000098.1:0-12181 GCA_039935195.1 Mycobacterium sp. | reverse complement strand
CGAGCAGTACACCCCGCCGTGCACGATCCCGGTCGGCTGCCACAGCTTGGGGCGCAACTCCAACTGCGCGCGGACGCCGTCGGGGCCGAGCTCGGTGAACTCCAGCCCGATCTCGTCATCGAAGGGTGCGCTGAACGGCGGCAGGATCGGGTTCGCGGTAGATGACACGTCCTTGTGTCTACACGATCGGGCAGGGCGTCACGGGCGGCACCGTCACCTGCCGCAGCGGACGCACAGGTCTCGATACGACAGCTCGTAGTAATCGCGGGTAGGCTCGGCTCAATGCCCGAGGGAAGCGGATAAGAGATGGCGAAACTGACTCACCTTGGGAACTTGGAGCGGGCGGTGATGGATCAGCTGTGGTCCGCCCCTGAGTCCCAGACTGTGCGTCAGGTCCACGAAGCGCTGTCGGTACAACGCGACCTGGCCTACACCACGGTGATGACGGTGTTGCAGCGGTTGGCCAAGAAGAACCTGGTCTCTCAGATCCGCGATGACCGCGCCCACCGGTATGTCCCGGTGCGTGGTCGTGACGAGTTGGTCGCCGGGCTGATGGTGGCAGCGTTGGACCAGGCCGCGGACTCCGGTGACCGGCAGGCTGCGCTGATGTATTTCGTCGAACGCGTCGGTGTCGACGAGGCGGACGCGCTGCGGCGCGCACTCGACGAACTGGAGACGAAACACCGCATCGAACTGTCCGCTGGCGGTCGACCCGTCCGCTGAGAGAGACTGAGTCGTGTCCGCGTTGGCCTTCATCATCGTCGCGGTGCTACTCGTTGGTCCGGTACCCGCCGTGTTGGCACAGTCCAGTTGGCCGCTGCGGGCACCCCGCGCCGCGGTAGTGCTGTGGCAGGCGGTGGCCATCGCCGCGGTGCTCTCGGTATTCAGCGCCGGTATCGCGATAGCCAGCCGGCTGCTGATGCCAGGCCCCGACGGGCGGCCCACCACCACCATCGTCGGCGACATCGGGCGGCTTGGCTGGCCGCGATGGATCCTGTATCTCACCGTCTTCGTGCTGACGCTGCTGTTGGGGGTTCGGCTCGCAGTGGCCGTGCTGCTGGGGGCGATCGCCACCCGACAGCGCCGGGCGCAGCACCGCATGCTGGTCGACCTGGTCAGCATCGCCCCCGAACGGACAGCGCCGCGCACCAGCGGCCTGCGGATTCTGGAGGTACGACAGCCACTCGCCTACTGTCTGCCCGGGATGCGCAGCCGGGTGGTGCTCAGCGCGGGAACGCTCACCGCGCTGACCGAGACTGAGGTGGCTGCGGTCCTGGGTCATGAATGTGCCCACCTGCGGGCCCGCCACGACCTGGTGCTGGAGGCGTTCACCGCGGCGCATACCGCATTCCCGCGGGTGGTGCGCAGCGCAACCGCCCTGGACGCGGTGCGGTTACTGGTCGAACTGCTGGCCGACGACGCGGCGGTCCGGGTGGCCGGCGCTCCTCCCCTGGCTCGCGCCCTGGTGACCTGCGCATCGGGCGCCGCTCCCGTCGGTGCGCTGGCGGCGGGCGGTCCCAGCACGGTGCTGCGGGTGCGCCGACTGTCCGGGCGGGGCAACAGCCCAGCGCTGGCGGCCCTCGCCTACGCGGCCGCGGCAGGGGTGCTGGCGGTGCCGACGGTCGCGCTGGCGGTACCGTGGCTGACCGAGCTGCATCGACTGATCGCCAGGTGACCTACGCCGCGCCGGCTGTCGCGGATCCCACCGCCGGAGAAGACATCGAGTCACGACTGAAAGGCAACTGTATGAGCGCGTCGGAGCCGCACGTCGGGACCGCCCAGATCGGGGTGACCGGCCTAGCCGTCATGGGTTCCAACATCGCCCGCAACTTCGCCCGGCACGGCTACACCGTCGCGCTGCACAACCGCTCGATCGCCAAGACCGAAGCGCTGCTGGCCGAGCACGGCTCGGAGGGCAGCTTCGTGCGCACCGCGACTATTCCGGAATTCCTTGCCGCGCTGGAGACGCCGCGCCGGGTGCTGATCATGGTCAAGGCGGGTGACGCTACCGACGCCGTCATCGCCGAGCTTGCCGACGCCATGGAACCCGGCGACATCATCATCGACGGCGGCAACGCTCTCTACACCGACACCATCCGCCGCGAGAAGGCGATGGCCGAGCGCGGCCTGCACTTCGTCGGGGCGGGCATCTCCGGCGGTGAGGAGGGCGCGCTCAACGGGCCGTCGATCATGCCGGGTGGGCCCGCCGCGTCCTACGAGTCGCTGGGACCGCTGCTCGAAGAGATCTCCGCCCACGTTGAGGGGGTGCCGTGCTGCACCCACATCGGCCCGGACGGCGCCGGACACTTCGTGAAGATGGTGCACAACGGCATCGAGTACTCCGACATGCAGCTGATCGGCGAGGCCTACCAGCTGCTGCGCGACGTGCTGGGATTGTCGGCACCCCAGATCGCCGACGTATTCACCGAGTGGAACACCGGCGAGCTGGACAGCTACCTGGTGGAGATCACCGCCGAGGTGCTGCGCCAGGTCGACGCCAAAACCGGGAAGCCGCTGGTGGACATCATCGTCGACGAGGCCGAACAGAAGGGCACCGGCCGCTGGACCGTCAAATCTGCGCTGGACCTCGGTGTGCCGGTGACCGGAATCGCCGAGGCGGTCTTCGCCCGGGCGCTGTCGGGGTCGGTCGCCCAGCGCAAGGTCAGCACCGACCTGGCTGCCGGCCAGTTGGGCGAGCGGCCCGCCGATGCCGCGCAGTTCACCGAGGATGTCCGCCAGGCGCTGTACGCCTCGAAGATCGTGGCGTATTCACAGGGCTTCAACCAGATCCAGGCCGGCAGCGCCGAGTACGGCTGGGATGTCACACCCGGCGACCTGGCCACCATTTGGCGCGGCGGCTGCATCATCCGGGCGAAATTCCTCAACCGGATCAAGGACGCGTTCGGCGCGGACCCCAATCTGGTCAGCTTGATCGCCGCCCCGTATTTTCGCGCCGCCGTCGAAGCAGCGATCGACAGCTGGCGCCGCGTGGTGATCACCGCAACCCGGCTGGGCATTCCGATTCCGGGCTTCTCCTCGGCGCTGTCCTACTACGACGGGCTGCGCACCGAGCGACTACCGGCCGCACTCACCCAAGCACAGCGAGATTATTTCGGCGCGCACACCTACGGCCGGACCGACCAGCCGGGCAAGTTCCACACCCTGTGGAGCGGGGACCGCAGCGAAGTGTCGGTGTAGCGCACCGATTTCGGCGGTAGTGCCCTCAGCCGGTAGGAAGGTTCGACAATTCGGCGACGATGTCGTTGAACACTGTCCCGGGGAATTGCAGTATCGCCTCACTGACGTTGTGTAAGCCGGTCTGAAGCGCGTTTTCGATGGCCGTCTGATCGCCGCCGATCAGGGCCTCGTAGATGTCCCACGCCGCCGTTTGCGGCGCGATGATCAGGTTACGCAACTCCACGACCAGCTCGGTCAGCAAACCCGGATCCGCCGGGATAGCGGTCCCGTTCCAGCTCACCAGCGTCCAGCCGTCGGTGGGATTGCCCTCGATTTGAATGATGCCGGTGGCGGGCAGGAGGGGATACCCATCGTTCTTGTCGATCACTGTTTGAATGGTCAGGGGTAACAGGAATGAAATATCGGGATTATTCACGTTCAGCGCCACCCAGGCAGCGACATCAGCTTCGTTGTTAAACGCCACGGCAGTGATCGTGCCGTTGTCGCTGATCACCGGATTATCCATGGCGTGGTTGTACATCGTGTTAACGGCGTCAGTGAAGTTTTCGTTGGCCGCCACCCCGTTAGGGTCCTCAACAGAGCCCGGGATCGGCACAGACACTAATCCGAGCAACGACCACAGAAGCGGGGTCACCTCGTACAAGAAGCCACTCAGGGAGCTGAGCGGGGCGCCCGCGTAGATGCCACTGTCGAGCTCGTTGAGCCCGGGCAATATCTGCACGTCATTCGACATGTTCTCCAGATTGGCGAACGGCGCGGCGGTATCGATGTCTCTGATGGCCTGCCCGGAGAAGATCCCGGCGACCTGATCGCCAAGCTCCGTGTGGAGTTGCGTCCCGACATCCTGCGCCTGCTGCACGCCGAGATCACTCAACGGCGGCCCGGGATGGTCCGGTGAGGGCGTGACCTGGTCGTTGAACGGCGGCATCCGTTGTCCGTGCCGCACGATGTCGATGACGATGTCGGTGTGCTCGTCACCGGCCGTGAGCGCGATGTCGGGCACGTAAATGGCCGGTGGCGACGCCATTATCGGGGTGACGGTGACGACGCTGGCACCGACTAGGGCGACACCGGCGGTAACGCAGAAACGACGGCCGGCCTGCATCAGACACCCCCCGCGAGCACATCGCCGAGCGCCGCGCCGGACTCGGCGGCCGCCTGCCCGCCGGTGTCGGTACCAAGGTTGCCGATGGCGTTGGCGATGTCATTGAACACCGACCCGGGGAACTGGGTCAGCGCCGAGCCGACTTGGTCGAAACCGGACTGCACCGCATTGTTGATCGTCGTGGAATCGCCGCCGAGGACGGCCTCCCAGATGTGCCAGAGCGCCGCTTGCGCCGGCAGCATCACGTCACGCACATCGACGAACAGGTCCGTCGGCAGCCCCGGATCGGCCGGGATGGCTTGCCCGTCCCAGCTGACCAGCGTCCAGCCGCCGGTGGGATTGCCTTCGACTTGAACGACGGCGGTGTTGGGCAGAAGGATGGTCGACTGCCCGTTCGGGACACTGCGCGACTCAGCGATCAGGTTGCTGAAGAAGGAGAGATCCGGGTTTTTCACATTCATCATCACCCAGGCGAAAATCGACGCCGTGCTGCTGAACGCCACATCGGTGAGCTGACCATTACCGCTGATGACCGGGTTATCCATCGCTTGGTTGTACATCGTCTGAATAGCGTCGGTGAATCGGTCGTCCAAAACTATCCCGTTAGTGTCTTCAGAGCCCGGGGCCGACACCAACGACAATCCCAGCGGCGAACCCAGCGACCACCCGGCCACCGTCAGAAACGCAAGGCGGCCGCCGAGACTATCAATCGGATCGAGCGCGTAGATGCCGCTGTCGACCTCGTTGAGCCCGGGCAATATCTGCACGTCGGCGGCGGTGCCACCGGTGCCCTCCAGATCAGCGAACGGTGCTGCGGTTTCGGTCACTCGCAGACCCTGCCCGGCGAAGATTCCGGCGACGGGGCCGAACTCGTTGAATAGTTTGTCCCCGACTTCCTGCGCCTGTTGCTGGCCGAGGTCGCTGAGTGGAGTCCCGGGATGATCGGGGGAAGGAGTGAGGAGATCATCGAACGGCGGCGTCATCTGCGCGTGCCGGACAAAATCGATGACGACGTCTTGTGCGTCGCCGGCGGTGAGCGCGAAATCGGGCACGTGGACGTCGGGTAGCGGCGCCGTTATGGGGGTGACGGCAATGCCTCCGACACTGACCAGCACGACACCGGCGCTAACGGACAAGATACGGCTTACCTGCATGGTGCATACCCCGTTGATTAGTACGAAATGACGGTAAGTTGATCATTAGACCCGTCGAATTTGGGTCGATTCTTAAATGCAACGGCGTCGATGTAATGCCGCTGGTTGCCGTCGCCTAGATAACCACTACCAGTTAATTGTTGCCGAATCACTGGATTCTCTGCGCGGCAGGCTAGACAATTCGCGGACGATATTGGTGGGCTGCTGCGGGTATCGATACCGGAGCCGATTTGGCGAGGCCTATGATCCCCTGCTGCGCCATTGTCGATGCAGTTTACGTTGGAGGTAGCTTTCAACATTGCATGCGCGCCACGCCACGGTTACGTCGATTGAGTACACGGGGCCGGAGGACTGGTTTATTCCTGAGGCGCGAAGCGTTGCAGCCCGAGCGTGAATCGCCGCACCACGCCCGCCGTAGTTAACCGCCATCACAGCTCCCTCAAAGGATGTGCCGATGTTACACCATGAATCACCTGTGAGATAGATAGAATTTCCCGCAGACGCATTGGCGATGCACTATTCCAGGATGGTTGCAGCGTGACGCAACAGGTACGCCGGCTCTCCGGACGGGCGGTCAACGGCTACGCCGCAGGTGGTGCCCACCGCCGCGCCGGCGGTACGGTGGCTGACCGAGCCGCAACGGCTTTCGACCGGCCAACCACCGACGACGCGGTGACCTGCGTTGGCATCCGGCGTTGTCGGAATGCTGAACCACGACCTCTGGAGGCGAAGAAATGGGCTCGTCCGATCCCATCAGTGGGCCGGCGATCACCCCGTCCTGGGTGACCATCGCCGCCAGGGTCGCCGGCACGAACCGATGAGATTCCTCGACGGGCACCGACCCACCTACGACCTCACCTACGATGACGTGTTCATCGTGCCCAACCGCTCCGACGTCGACTCGCGACTGGACGTGGACCTGTCCACCTGCGACGGTTCCGGGACCACCATCCCGGTGGTGGTGGCGAACATGACCGCGGTGGCGGGCCGGCGGATGGCCGAGACGGTGGCCCGACGCGGTGGCATCGTGGTGCTGCCGCAGGACCTGCCGATCGGCGCGGTGCGCCAAACAGTCCAGTTCGTCAAGAGCCGCGACCTGGTCGTCGACACCCCGGTGGTGCTCGCCCTCGACGATTCGGTCTCGGATGCCCTGGCGTTGATCTCCAAGCGGGCTCACGGCGCGGCGGTGGTGACGGCCGACGGCCGCCCCGTCGGGCTGGTGACGAAGGCCCGTTGCGAAGGGGTGGACCGGTTCACCCGGGTCCGTGACGTCATGGTGGCCGATCTGGTCACCGCACCGGTGGGCACCGATCCGCGCAAGGTGTTCGACCTGCTGGAGAACGTCCCGGTCGACGTCGCGGTGCTGACCCACGCCGACGGCACCTTGGCCGGGGTGCTGACCCGCACCGGCGCGATCCGGGCCGGGATCTACACGCCGGCCACCGACGCGGCCGGCCGGTTGCGCATCGCCGCCGCGGTCGGTATCACCGGCGAGTTCACCGCCAGGGCCACGGGGCTCGTCGAGGCCGGCGCCGACGTGCTGGTCATCGACACCGCGCACGGCCACCAGATCAAGGCGTTGGAGGCGATCGCCGCGGTCGCGGCCCTGGACCTCGGCGTGCCACTGGTCGCCGGCAACGTGGTGTCCGCCGAGGGCACCCGGGATCTGATCGGCGCCGGGGCGTCCATCGTCAAGGTCGGTGTCGGCCCCGGCGCAATGTGCACCACCCGGATGATGACCGGTGTCGGGCGGCCCCAGTTCTCTGCGGTGCGCGACTGTGCGACCGCGGCGCGCGAACTCGGGGCACATGTGTGGGCCGACGGCGGGGTACGGCATCCCCGCGACGTAGCGCTGGCGTTGGCGGCGGGCGCGTCGAATGTGATGATCGGCTCCTGGTTCGCCGGCACCTACGAGTCGCCCGGCGACCTGATGGTCGACCACGACGACAAACCGTACAAAGAGAGTTACGGGATGGCCTCCAAGCGGGCGGTCGCCGCGCGCACCGCCACCGACAGCGCCTTCGATCGGGCCCGCAAATCCCTTTTCGAGGAGGGTCTTTCGACATCGCGGATGGGACTGGACCCCGACCGCGGTGGGGTCGAGGACCTCATCGACCACATCACCTCCGGGGTGCGCAGCACCTGCACCTACGTCGGCGCCGCCACCCTGACCGAACTCCACGAGCGCGCGGTGCTCGGGGTTCAGTCGGCCGCCGGCTTCGTCGAGGGCCATCCGCTGCCGTTCGGATGGTGACACCGGCGTGATCGTCATCCTGTTGAGCCTGCTCGCGTTCGCGGTGCTCACGATCGGCACCGCGGTGTTCGTCGCCGCCGAGTTCTCGCTGACCACCCTGGAACGCAGCGTCGTCGACGCCAACGCCCGCGACGGGACCCGCCGCGACGGCTACGTGCAGCGGGCCCACCGCACCCTGTCGTTTCAGCTGTCCGGCGCCCAGTTGGGCATCTCGATCACCACCCTGGCCACCGGCTACCTGGCCGAACCGGTGCTGGCGCGCTGGCTGCGCCCCGCCCTGACGGCGGTGGGCCTGCCCGCCGGGACGGCCGGCGGGGTGGCGCTGTTCCTGGCCCTGGCGCTGGCCACCTCGCTGTCGATGGTCGTCGGCGAGTTGGTCCCGAAGAACCTGGCCGTGGCGCGCCCGCTACCGATCGCCCGCGCGGTTGCCGGCCCCCAACTGCTGTTCTCCGTGATCTTCGCCCCGGCGATCAAGCTGACCAACGGGGTGGCCAACCGCATCCTGCGCCGACTGGGCATTGAGCCCGCCGAACGGCTGGGTTCGGCCCGCTCGCCGCGGGAGTTGGCGTTGCTGGTGCGCAATTCGGCGCGCAACGGTGGCCTCGACGCGACCACCGCGGCTCTGGTGGACGGATCGCTGCGATTCGGCGCCCTGACCGCTGCGGAGTTGATGACGCCGCGGTCGAAGATCGTAACCCTGCAGGCCGGCGACACCATCGCCGACCTGGCCGCCGCCGCTGTCGACACCGGGTTCTCCCGCTTCCCGGTGGTCGACGGCGACCTCGACGAGACCATCGGGATCGTGCACGTCAAGCAGGTGTTCGCCGTCCCCGCCACGGAGCGGGCCGCCACGCCGGTGGCCCAGATCGCCCGGGGAGTGCCGATGGTCCCGTCCACGCTGGACGGCGACGCGCTGATGGAACAGATCCGGGCCCACGGGATTCAGACCGTGCTGGTCGTCGACGAGTACGGCGGCACCGCCGGCATGGTCACCCTGGAAGACCTGATCGAGGAGATCGTCGGCGACGTCCGCGACGAGCACGACGACGCCACCCTGGACGTGGTGGCGTCCGGCGGCGGCTGGCAGGTGTCGGGTCTGTTGCGCATCGACGAGGTGGCTTCGGCCATCGGCTACCGCGCCCCCGAGGGGGCCTACGAAACCATCGGCGGGCTGGTGCTCGAACACCTCGGCCACATTCCCACGGCCGGCGAGACCGTGCAGCTGACCGCGTTCGACCCGGACGACCAGTCCGGGCATCCGGCGCGCTGGTTGGCCCGGGTGGTCCGGATGGACGGCCGCCGGATCGACCTGCTGGCGCTGACCGCGCTGGGGACCGTCGATGGGTGACCTGCTCGAAGTGCTGCTGACCGTCGCGCTGATCGCCGGCAACGGCTTCTTCGTCGGTGCGGAGTTCTCGCTGATCTGCGCGCGCCGCGACCGGTTGGAGGCGTTGGCCGAGGAGGGCAGGCAGAGCGCGGTCACCGTGATCCGTGCCGGTGAGCAATTGCCGCTGATGCTGGCCGGGTTCCAGCTGGGGGTCACGGTGTGCTCAATTCTGCTGGGCCGCATCGGCGAGCCCGCGGTCGCCGACCTACTGGCAGGCCCGTTCCGGCTGGTCGGCATCCCCGACCCGCTGCTGCACACCGTGGCGTTCGTCGTCGCGCTGTCGGTCGTGGTCACCCTGCACGTGCTGTTCGGCGAGATGGTGCCCAAGAACATCACGCTGGCCGGGCCGGAGACCGCGGCGATGCTGCTGATCCCGCCCTTCCTGGTCTACCTGGGGGTGGCCCGGCCGTTCATCGCGTTCTACAACTGGTGCACCCATATCGTGGTGCGCGCACTGGGGGTGCAGCCCAAAGACGAACTCGAGGTCACGGTGTCTACCGTCGAATTGAGCGAGATGATCGCCGAATCGGTCTCGGCGGGCCTACTGGACCTCGAGGAGTACACCCGGCTCACCCGCGCGCTGCAGATCCGCAACCGGGTGGTCGCGGACGTCGCGGTATCCCTCGGCGACATCCGGGCGGTGCCGGTGGCCGCTACGGGCCGCGGGCCGACCCTCGGTGCCGTCGAGCGGGCACTCGCCCATACCGGGTTTTCCCGCTTCCCGGTGGTCGACCAGATCGGCGAGTACGTCGGCTACCTGCACATCAAAGACGTCCTACCGCTCATTCCGCCGGGACCCGAAGCCCCGGACACCGTGGTCGACCTGTCGGTGGTGCGTCCCCTGCCCCGCGTTCCCGCGTCGCTGTCGGTGGCCGACGCACTGTCGCGGCTACGCCGCACCAACTCGCACCTGGCCCTGGTGACCGCCGCCGACGGGCAGGTGGTGGCAATGCTGGCCCTGGAGGATCTGGTCGAGGACGTGGTCGGCACCGTCCGGGACGGAACGCACGGTGTCTGACCCGAAGGAGCTGGACAGCCGGCAATGGCAGGACCGCACCGACGCCTACCGGCAGCGCCTGGAGTTATTCCTGGCTCCACTGCTGGCGCGGGTAGCAGCCGGCGATCCGGTGCCGAAATTCTTGTTCAGCTACTACCGCCTGCGCCCGCCTCAACTGCGCTGCTGGCATCCCGGGTTCGGCGTGACGCTGACCGGCAGGGCTGCGGTGCGGGCCTACCGCGGGCGCCGCGGTTACCGGATCGCAGACCAACGGGTGGGCGTCACCCACACCTTCCTGCACGGCCGCGAAGCCACCCTGCGGTTCGTGGCGGGGCTATTGCGGGCCACCGCCGCCCGCCCGGCCCAGCTGAACTGCTTCGGCCTGCACGAGTGGGCGATGCTCTACCGCAGCACCGCCGCGCGGCACGGCCAGGTGCCGCTGCGGCTCAGCGGTGCCGCCGTCGACGCCGTGGTCGAGGCAGCCCCGTTGCGCTGCACGCACTTCGACGCAGTCCGCTTCTTCACCGCCGACGCGGTACCCCGCAACACCGTCACACCCAGCCGGGCCGACCAGGCGAACTCAGAGCAGCCCGGCTGTCTGCACGCCAACATGGACTTGTACAAGTGGTGCTACAAGCTGAGCCCGCTGATCGACTCCGACCTGCTGCTGGACTGCCTGGAGTTGGCCGCGGCGGCCCGGGAGGTGGACATGCGGGCCAGTCCCTACGACCTGACCGACTACGGATACGCGCCGATCGGCGTCGAAAACCCCGCCGGCCGCGCCGAGTACGCCCGGTGCCAAAGCGCCGTCGCCGCGCGCGCCGCGCCGCTGCGAACGGCCCTGCTGTCGCGGTGTGACCGACTGCTGCAGGTCGCTGGTTGCGAATAAGCACGCGACCGGCCCGGTAGGGTGGTGGACTGCCAATGAGGGAGGAACGAATGACGGACCGAATTTCGGTGGGCAGCCTGCGCGTGGCTCGGGTGCTGTACGACTTCGTGACCAACGAGGCACTGCCGGGAATCGGTGTAGAACCGGACACCTTCTGGGCCGGCGTGGACAAGGTCGTCACCGATCTGGCGCCGAAGAACCGAGACCTGCTGGCCCGCCGCGACGAACTTCAGGCTCAGATCGACAAGTGGCATCGCCACCGGGTGATCGAGCCGATCGACCCCGAGGCTTACCGGGATTTCCTGACCGAGATCGGCTACCTGCAGCCCGAACCGGCTGACTTCACCGTGACCACGTCGGGCGTCGACGACGAAATCGCCGTCCAGGCCGGCCCGCAACTGGTGGTGCCGGTGCTCAACGCCCGCTTCGCCCTCAACGCCGTCAACGCCCGCTGGGGATCGCTGTACGACGCCCTCTACGGCACCGATGTGATCAGCGAAGCCGAGGGCGCCCAGAAGGCGCCCGCCGGATCGAGCAGCGGCTACAACAAAGCGCGCGGCGACAAGGTCATCGCCTACGCCCGTCGGTTCCTCGACGACTCGGTGCCGCTGAGCAACGGGGCGTGGACCGAGGTCAAGGGTTTCGCGGTGCGCGAAGGCCGGTTGGTCATCAGCCTCGTCGATGGCCTGGAGACCGCGGTCGCTGCACCCGGGGAGTTCGTCGGCTACACCGGCGACGCCGAGTCGCCGTCGTCGGTGCTGCTCGTGCACCACGGCCTGCATCTCGAGATCCTGATCGACCCGGAGTCACCGATCGGCACGACGGACGCCGCGGGCATCAAGGACGTGATGCTGGAGTCGGCCGTCACCACGATCATGGACTTCGAGGATTCGGTGGCCGCCGTCGACGCCGACGACAAGGTGCTCGGCTACCGCAACTGGCTGGGCTTGAACCGGGGTGACCTCACCGAGCAGGTCAGCAAAGGCGGCAAGGCCTTCACCCGCACGCTGCACGCCGACCGCGAGTTCACCGCCGGCGACGGGAGCACGGTGACGCTGCCGGGTCGCAGCCTGATGTTCGTCCGCAACGTCGGTCATCTGATGACCAACGACGCGATCACCGATGCTGATGGCAACGAGGTACCCGAAGGCATTCAGGACGCGCTGTTCACCGGCCTGATCGGGGTGCACGGGTTGA
>JBDTKT010000097.1:0-4599 GCA_039935195.1 Mycobacterium sp. | reverse complement strand
CGATCGCGGTGGGCGCACCGGCCAAGGTGGTCAAGAACCGCAAGCTGGCCTGGGAGACCTCAGCCGCGGAGCGTGCCGAACTCGTCGCCGCCCTAGCCGACATCGAACGCAAGAAGGCGGTGCACTGAGCGTCGGCAACCCGGGACCCCGGTGGATATGCTGCACACCGTCATGAACCCTGAGGAACAGGCCGCCGCCCGCGCCGCGCTGGAGACGCTGATGTCGGCCGATGTGCGGGAGTTAACGGCCGAATCCGACCAGATCGGTCGGCTATTCGCCGGATTGCATGACGTACGGGCCACCGATTTTCGCGCTCTGCTGCACATCATGGTTGCGGAAACCGCCGGGCAGCCCATCACTTCGGGTGAACTCGGCCAGCGGATGGGTCTGTCGGCTGCCGGTACCACCTACCTCGTGGACCGACTGATCGACTCCGGTCACGTCCGGCGCGACTCACATCCGGCCGACCGGCGCAAGGTTTCCCTGCGCTACGCCGACCTCGGCCTGGACACCGCCCGCTCGTTCTTCACCCCGCTGCAGAAGCACACCCGTGCCGCGCTCGCCGACCTGCCCGATGCGGACCTGGCGGCAGCACACCGCGTCGTCACCGCGCTCGTCGTGGCGATGCGCCGATTTCAGGCCGAGTTGCAGGTGTAGCGAGTTGGTTCGGCGCACTACCGCGGGGTGCGGGACAACCAGCCATTACGACGGGAAGGCACTGGGTACACTCACGCGCGTGCAACAGATGTTCAACGGCCCAGTCGAATCCCGGTTCAGCGGGTTGACCACCCTCGTCGGGACGGTTTCATCGCGATGACACCGGCGTTCTCCGATGTTTATCGGGAGAAATACCTTCTGCTGACCACGTTCACCAAGGACGGCACCCCCAAGTCCACACCGGTATGGGGAGCGCCCGACGGGGATCAACTGCTGATCATCACCGACGATGGGTCATGGAAGACTAAACGCATCCGCAACACACCGCGGGTAACCATCCAAAAATGCGGGGTGCTGGGCAAGCCGACGGGTGAACCGGTCGAGGCGATCGCCCGGGTGCTGCCCAAATCCGAGACCAGGCGTGTCTACGACGCAGTGGTCAAGCGCTTCTGGTTGCACGCGTGGTGGTTTGTCCCGCACACGATCGTGCGCGGCGGGATCGACAAGGTGCACATCGGCCTGGAAATCAAACCCGCGCCGGCCGCCGGCTAGCGCTACCCGCGGAGATGATCCGGACAGTTTTTACGCTGCCGAATCGCCCGCGCGGGTGCGCAGTGCGGCTGCGGCAGGCAGGATCGACAGATGCCGACCGTGTTGTGGTTCCGCCGCGATCTGCGGTTGTCCGATCTGCCTGCGCTGCTGGCTGCGGCCGCCGCGGACGACGAGGTGCTCGCCTGCTTCGTGCTCGATCCGCGACTGGAGGCGTCGTCCGGTCCGCGCCGGCTGCAGTTCCTGGGCGATTGTCTTCGGCAACTGCGTGATGGCCTGCACGGCCGCCTGCTGGTGACCCGTGGGCGACCCGAAGAGCGAATCCCGCTGATCGCCAAAGATATCGGTGCCTCCGCAGTGCATGTGTCGGAGGACTTCGCGCCATTCGGTCGGCGTCGCGACGAGCGGGTCCGGGCGGCGCTGGGGGACGTGCCGCTGGTGGCGACCGGATCGCCGTATCTGGTTGCACCCGGGCGCGTCCTGAAAAGCGACGGCACCCCCTACAAAGTGTTTACCCCGTTTTTCCGGAGCTGGCGCGACCACGGCTGGCGGTTACCTGCGCGATCCGGTTACGAGACGGCGCGCTGGCTTGATCCAGCAGACCTGTCGACGGAAGCGGCTGACCCGGTTGATGCCCCCGACCCCGTTGCCCGGCTTGATCTTCCGGCCGGTGAGGCAGCGGCGGCCCGCCACTGGAAAGAGTTTGTCCACGGCAGTTTGGGCCGCTATGCGCAGGACCGCGACCGGCCTGACCGCGACGGGATCAGCCGGATGTCAGCACACCTGAAGTTCGGCACGATGCATCCGCGCACGATGGCGGCCGACCTCGACCTGGGCGGCGGCGACTCGACAGCGTATCTGCGGCAGTTGGCGTTTCGCGACTTCTACGCCGCGGTGTTGTATCACTGGCCGGACAGCACCTGGCGGAATTGGAACCGCAGTTTCGATGGCATCGAGACCGACACGGCCGGCAGTGAAACGGACCGACTGTTCGAGGCGTGGAAAGCCGGCGAAACCGGGTTCCCGATCGTCGATGCGGGAATGCGGCAACTTCGCGAGACCGGCTTCATGCACAACCGGGTCCGAATGATCGTCGCATCGTTTCTGGTCAAGGACCTGCACCTGCCGTGGCAGTGGGGCGCGCGCTGGTTCTTGGAGCAGTTGGTTGATGGCGACATGGCCAACAATCAACACGGCTGGCAGTGGTGTGCCGGATCGGGCACCGACGCGGCGCCATATTTCCGGGTGTTCAATCCGACGACGCAGGGTCAGAAGTTCGATCCCGCAGGGGATTACATTCGACGCTGGGTTTCCGAGTTGGCTAGCGCCGATGACGCCCACCTGACGAACGGGTGCCGACCGCCGGGCTACCCGGCACCGATTGTCGATCACCGCGAGGAGCGGGTGGAGGCGCTGCGTCGGTATCAGGACCTCGGTCGGGCCTAGAAAAACTAGGAAAACTAGGCCACCAGATCCGGTCGCCGATCAGTGTGAACAGTGCCGGAATCACCAGGGTGCGAACGACGAAAGTGTCGAGCAGGATGCCGAGACCGACGATGATGCCCAACTGGGTCAGCACGATCAGCGGCAACACGCCGAGCACGCAGAACACCGCTGCCAACACGACTCCGGCGCTGGTGATGACGCCGCCGGTGGCCGAGACCGCGCGGACCATCCCGTCGCGGGTGCCGTGATCGGAGGTTTCCTCACGAGCCCGGGTCACCAGGAAGATGGTGTAGTCGACGCCGAGTGCGACGAGAAACAGAAACGCGAACAGTGGTGTGCTGTTGTCCAGCGCGGGGAAGCCGAACACGTGGATGCCGGCCCAGCCGCCTAAGCCCAGCGCGGCTAGCGCGCTGAGCACGGTGGCGGCGACCAGGACCGGCGGTGCGAGCACAGCCCTCAGCAGTATGTAGAGCACCACCAGCACGACCAACAGAATCGCCGGGATCACCACGAGCCGGTCGTGGGCAGCGGCATCGCGGATATCGAGTCCTTGCGCATCCGCACCTCCCACCAGTGCTGTTGGATCCGCGGCAGCTACCGAACCGCGCAGCGTGGCGACGCTCCGGAAGGCTTGGCTGGTCGCCGGAGCGGCATCGATGACCACCGACCAACGGGTCAGTCCGGTGTCTGACTGGCCGACAGGTACCGCGGAGACCACACCGGGGACGTTGGTGATGGCCTGTTGGACCTGCGCTGCGCGCGCCGTGGACGCGATCACGACGGTGGGGTTGGATGCACCGCCGGGGAAATGCGCGGCCAATGTGTCGAAGCCGCTCACCGAGTCGGCGTGCACGCGGAACTGCTCGGTCTGCGAGAGCCCGATGTGGGTTCCCAGCACCCCGGCGGCCAACGCGGCCAACACGGCGACCGCCAGCGCGCAGACCGGGCCGGGCCGGTGGCCGACCGCGGCGGCGACGCGGTGCCAGCTGCCGGTGGTCGTGGTCGGCGCGTCACCGGTGCGGGGAACGAACGGCCAGAACACGTTTCGGCCGCATAACGCCAGCAGTGGGGGCAACACGAACAGCACGAATATTGCCGCCACGGCCAGTCCGCAGGCCGCGCAGACGCCCAGGCTTCGGGTGCTCGGAGTCGCCGCCAGGATCAGCGTCAGCAGGGCCAGCACGACGGTGGCGTTGCTGGCCAGGATCGCCGGGCCGGCGGCGCGCACCGCCCGGTGCAACGCGGTGCGGTGATCGGGGTTGTTGCGCAGCTCTTCTCGGTAGCGAGAGATCAGCAGCAGGGCGTAGTTGGTGCCGGCGCCGAACACCAGCACGCTGGTGATGCCGGACGTGGCGCCGTCGAAGGTAAGCCCGGTCGCTTCGGCGACGGCGGCGCCCACCACGCTGGCAACCCGGTCGGCGAACCCGATGACGATCAGCGGGACCAGCCACAACACCGGTGAGCGGTAGGTGGCAATCAGCAGCAGTGCAACCACGAGAGCCGTGACCATCAGCAGGGTGATATTGGCGCCGGAGAATGCATTGGCGATGTCGGCGCCGAAGACCGGCCCCCCGGTGACGTGCGCGGTCAGCGCTGCGGGCAGCCCGGTCGCGGCCGCCGCCCGCAGCGCTTCCACGGTGTCGCCGAGGTTGAATCCCGACAGCTCGGCGTTCAATGACACCGTGGTGATCGCGGCTTTGCCGTCAGCGGAAACCAGTACCGGTGACAGTGCTCCGGGTAACGCCTGCGGAACCCGGAGCATGCGGTCTCGCGCCTGCCCGGCGGCATCCAGGTCGGTGGGCGTCAACTGCAACCCGTCGCTGCGGGTGGTGACCAGGATCGCCGACACGCGGTCGCCATCGGGGAACTGGCTCAGCGCCCTGGCGACTTTGACGGAATCCGATGCGCCGGGAACCGAAATCGGCGATTGAGTGGCGGCGCTGTTGT
>JBDTKT010000096.1:0-6784 GCA_039935195.1 Mycobacterium sp. | reverse complement strand
GGTCAAGGTTCCTCCAAACAAGGGACAGCCCTGGAAACTTGAGGGGAATCCTAACCCCGACGATCACCGCATCGGTATAGGCCTCCTACAAACCGTCGTATTCGTCTCCTCCGGCGATGCGGCCCAGCCGGGTGTTAACGTCACCGCGTGACCGGGGTAGATGGGTTTGCGGCGCTGAAAACCGCGTTCGCGGTACTGCTGATCACCGTTACCGGTTGTACGACCACCCCTGCGCAATCGCCGTCGGCCTCGAAGATCACCAGCACGACGAAAGTCGCCGGGGCCGGCGTACTGGGCAACCAACGCCGACCTGACGAGTCCTGCGCGCCGGAGCCGGCTCGCACCGATCCGGGCCCGCCCCTGCGGCTGGTGCGCAACGCGGCCGACACGGATCCGCAGAACACCGAGGTGCCCGCCGACCCCCAGCGCATCGTGGTGCTCGCCGGTGACCAACTCGACGCCCTGTGCGCCCTGGGTCTGGAGTCGCGCATCGTCGCCGCCGCACTGCCGGACGGCTCGGACAATCAGCCGTCGTATCTGGGTACCGTGGTGCACGACCTCGCGGCGGCGGGCAGCCGGACCAGCCCCGACCTGAGCGCAATCGTGGCGGCTCACCCGGACCTGATCCTGGGTTCGCAGGGCCTGACGCCGAAGCTGTACTCGTCGCTGGCCGAGATCGCCCCCACCGTGTTCACCGCGGCACCCGGCGGCGCCTGGGAGGACAACCTGCGCACCGTCGGCAGCGCGACGTCGCGCATCGACGCCACCGAAGAGCTAATTGACAAGTTCCTCCAGCACGCCACCGAAGCCGGTGCAGCCGCCGACGCCACCCACTTCCAGGTGTCGGTGGTGCAACTCACCGACAACGCCCTACGGGTGTACGGCTCGTCCAACTTTGCGGCCAGCGTGCTCAAGGCCGTCGGCCTGGACCGGCCGGCATCGCAACGATTCGCCGACGAGCCGTACATCGAGATCAGCACCGACAACCTCGGCGGTGCTGATTTCTCCGTCGCCGACGGCGACATCGTCTACGTGTCGTTCGCCTCGCCGGCGGCCAAGGCGCACGCGGACACCGTGCTGGACAGCGCACCCTGGCGCAGATTGTCCGCCAACCGCGACAACCGGGTGTTTGTCGTCAACAACGAGGTGTGGCAGGCCGGGCAGGGCCTGATCGCCGCCCGCGGCATCATCGATGACTTGCGTTTGGTCAACGCGCCGGTCAACTAGCGCCCGCCGCAAGCGGGTTCGACGGTGTGTCGAACGCAACAGCACGCACCGACGGTTTGCCTCCGGACACCACCACCGACAGTGACTTCAGCACGTCGTTCATGTCGTCTTTGCGAAACGACAGGTCGGAATCTCCGTCGACCGGGCCGTTAAGCTCGACAAACGCTACGCCGTGTTGGTACATGACCAGTCGACTCAACCCTCGGCCTCAAACTCATGTGTGGAGCATAAATTCGGCCACCGACAGTTGCTGTCGTTCATGAGCCCTCGCCGTCGGCGCAGAAAATTAACTTCGGCAAGCTATGCTCTTGGCAATCAAACTACCGATTTTGAGGATTTCTCATGCCCACTGTTTCCGCGTACGCCGCCACCTCACCGACCGAGCCCCTGAGCAAGACCACGATCACCCGCCGCGACCCCGGACCACACGACGTCGCGTTCGACATCGCGTTCGCCGGCGTCTGCCACTCCGACATCCACACCGTCAAGGCCGAGTGGGGCCGGCCCCGCTACCCGGTGGTCCCGGGCCACGAGATCGCCGGTGTGGTGACCGCCGTCGGTTCGGATGTCACCAAATACCAGGTGGGCGACCGGGTCGGCGTGGGTTGCTTCGTGGACTCCTGCCGCCAGTGCCCCAGCTGCGATGCCGGGGTGGAGCAGTACTGCACCGGCGGCGGCATGGTCGGCACCTACAACGCCGTCGGCCGAGACGGCCAACCGACCCAAGGTGGCTACAGCGGCGCGATCGTCGTCGACGAGGAGTACGTGGTGCGCGTGCCGGACTCGACCCCGCTGGAAGCCGCCGCGCCGCTGCTGTGCGCGGGCATCACGCTGTATTCGCCGCTGCGGCACTGGAATGTCGGCCCCGGCAAGCGGATTGCGATCGTCGGGCTGGGCGGTCTGGGACACATGGGGGTCAAGCTGGGCGCGGCGATGGGAGCCGAGGTCACGGTGCTCTCGCAGTCGCTGAAGAAGATGGAAGACGGCCTGCGTCTCGGCGCCAGCCACTACCACGCCACCTCCGACCCGACGACTTTCAAGCAGTTGCGCAACAGTTTCGACGTCATCTTGAACACCGTCTCGGCGAATCTGAATCTGGGCGCCTACCTGAACCTGCTCACCGTCGACGGCACCCTGGTGGAACTGGGTATGCCCGAACACGACATGGCGGTGCCGCCGTTCCCGCTGGCCGGGATGCGGCGCAGTCTTTCCGGGTCGATGATCGGCGGTATCGCCGAAACCCAGGAGATGCTGGACTTCTGCGCCGAGCAGCACGTACTCCCCGAAATCGAAGTGATCGAGCCGGATTACATCAACACCGCCTACGAGCGGGTACTCGCCAGCGATGTGCGCTACCGCTTCGTCATCGACACCGCGTCGCTGCGGAGCACCTAACCCATTGCCGCCCTCGGCGGTTCATGGGCGTGCAATCTCAACGCGGTGTAGCCGGCGGCTACCACCGCGGTGGCCACCAGCAGCAACAGCCCGACGGTGTAGTCGTTGCGCACCGGATCGTAGGTCGCACCCATAACGATCGGCGGAAAGTAACCACCCAATCCGCCTGCGGCCGAGACGATTCCGGTCACCGCGCCCAGTGAGCCGGCCGGGGCACGGCGGGTCACCCAGCCGAACACGCCGCCGGTACCGATACCGAGGGCAACCGCAAGCACGATGAACGTCTCAGCCGACCAGATGTCGCGCGGCGGCTTGAACATCGCCTCGACCGCCAACGCCGCAACACCCGCCAGCGACCCCAGCACCACGTACTTGGGTGCGAAGCGGTCGGCCAGTGCCCCGCCGACGGGCCGGGCCAGCACCGCCGCCAGTGCGAACGCGGCGGTGCGACTGCCCGCCTGGACCGGCGAGAATCCGTAGATGTTGTGGATGTACGTCGGCAGGTAGTTGCTGAATGCCACGAACCCGCCGAACAGCACCGCGTAGAGAAACGACATCTCCCAGGTGACCCGTAATCTCCCGGCCGCCTTGAGCTTCGGCAACACCGCGGCGGTGTTGGGCCTGAAATTCGGGCCGTTGTGCATCACCGCCAGACACAGCGCCGCGGTTGCCACCAGTGCCCCGGCGACGATGAAATGCGTTTCGAGCAGTCCGATCGAGCGCACCATCCGCGGGGTGAAGAACGCCGACACCGCCGTGCCGGCCATCCCCATCCCGAAAACACCGGTTGCAAAACCGCGTCGCGCCGGCTCGTACCAGTTGTTGGCGAACGGAATACCGACCGCGAACACCGTGCCGCCGACGCCCAGGAAGAATCCGGCCGTCAAAATCAGTGGATAGTTCTCCGCGGCCTCAGCGAACCCCACGCCCAGCACCGGCAGGACCGTAGCAAGCGAGACGGCCGTGAACATGGCGCGACCGCCGAACCGATCGGTCAGCGGCCCGACAACAAGCCGACCCAACGCCCCGGCCAGGATCGGGGTGGCGACCATCAGCGATACCTGGCTGCTGTCCAGTTCCATCTCCCGCATCGTCCGTGTCATCGCCAGCGGACCGACCAGATTCCAGGCCCAGAAGTTGACCACCGACACCCAGGTGGCCAGGGCCAGTTGCATACCCGGACGTGCCCTGATATCCGGTCGATCGCTGGCCTTCATCGGCTCATGCAATCACCGTCGAGCCACGTCGGCACGGAATTCGCCTGAAACTCCCGGCGTCTGTCGGAGTCCGCGCGTACACCGCCGCAACGTTCCATCCGGATCGGCGTCCGGGTGTCAGGGTCCGTTTAGAACTCCCAGTCCTCGTCCTCGGTGATCACGGCCTTGCCCATCACGTACGACGACCCGGACCCGGAGAAGAAGTCGTGGTTTTCATCGCCGTTGGGGCTCAGCACCGACAGGATCGCCGGGTTCACGTCGGTCTCGTCGCTCGGGAACAGCGCCTCGTAGCCCAGGTTCATCAACGCCTTGTTGGCGTTGTAGCGCAAGAACTTCTTGACATCCTCGGTGAGTCCCACACTGTCGTACAGGTCCTGGGTGTACTCCACCTCGTTGTCGTAGAGCTCGAAGAGCAGCTCATAGGTGTAGTCCTTGAGCTCCTGCCGTTTGGCGTCGTCCACCAGTGCCAAGCCGCGCTGGTACTTGTAACCGATGTAGTACCCGTGCACGGCCTCATCACGGATGATCATCCGGAGCACGTCGGCGGTGTTCGTCAGCTTGCCCCGGCTCGACCAGTACATCGGCAGGTAGAACCCGGAGTAGAACAGGAAGCTCTCCAGCAGTGTGGAGGCCACCTTGCGCTTCAGTGGATCATCACCGCGGTAGTACTCCATCACGATCGCGGCTTTGCGCTGCAGGTTGGAGTTCTCCTCCGACCAGCGGAACGCCTCGTCGATCGCGGTGGTCGAGGCCAGCGTGGAGAAGATCTGGCTGTAACTCTTGGCGTGCACCGACTCCATGAACGCGATGTTGGTGTAGACGGCTTCCTCGTGCGGGGTCAGTGCGTCGGGGATCAGACTCACGGCCCCGACCGTGCCCTGGATGGTGTCCAGCAGCGTCAGACCGGTGAACACCCGCATCGTCAGCTGCTTCTCGTCGTCGGTCAGCGTGCCCCAAGATGGGATGTCGTTGGACACCGGCACCTTCTCGGGCAACCAGAAATTGCCGGTCAGTCGGTCCCAGACCTCGAGGTCCTTCTCGTCTTGCACCCGGTTCCAGTTGATCGCGGACACCCGGTTGATCAGCTTCAGTTTTTCGCTCACCACAACCCCTTTTTAACCAGGGCTGGCACCCAGCCATGTTCAGGCTTCAAACACTACCTCTGGTGGACGACAAGCCGTGGCAACACAAGGGATTGTGTCGCGGAGTGTCGAGCGTGTCGCGTGTCGCACTCATCGGATCGTCGGCGCGGCCACACCGGAAAACTTGTACTCGGCCGGCCGGAGTTTGCGGGTGGCCCGCCAATACTGCCAAGTCATGCCGCTCCACAACGTCCGGTTGACGCCGTGCTCATCGAGGTACCAACTGCTGCACCCGCCGGTGTTCCACACCGAGCCCTCCAGCTTGTGCTGCAGTTGCTCGTTGAACCGGTCCTGTGCGGCGCGGTTGGGCGCCAACGCCTGCGCTCCGGACTTGTCGACCGCCGCGATTGCCTCGGCGACGTAGTGGATCTGCGACTCGATCATGATCACCACCGAAGTGTGACCCAGGCCGGTGTTTGGCCCCAGCAGGAAGAACAGGTTGGGCATGTCGGCGACAGCGATGCCGCGATGCGCCACCACCCCCTCGCGGTTCCAGCGGTCCACCAGGTCCTCTCCCCGCGGACCCTTGACGTCGACGTACGTGTAGGAGTCGGTGACGTGGAATCCGGTGGCGTAGACGATGACGTCGACGGGATGCTCGACGCCATCGGCGGTGACGATGCCGTCGTGGGTGATCCGGTTGATCCGTTGGGTGATCAACGTCGTCGTCGGGTTAGCCACCGCCCGGTAATAATTGTTACCGGAGTACAGAATTCGCTTGCAGCCTGCGCGGTAGTGGGGGGTGAGTTTGCGGCGCAGTCCCTTGTCGGGAACGCTACGCCGAATGTTCCACTTGCCGATCGCCTGGATAGCTCTCAGCAATCCGGGGCGCTTGGTCATCGCGTACCCTACCGTTTCGAGCCCCCAATAGATGCCGGCACGTACCGCCAGGCGCAAGCCCGGCACGATGGCAAATGCCTGCCGCAGCGCACTCGGTAACGGGGCGTGCGGCACCGGCATCACCCACGGCGGGGTGCGCTGATACAGCTGCAATTCCGCAACTTCGCCGACAATGGCGGGCACGATCTGAATCGCGCTGGCGCCGGTGCCGATCACCGCCACCCGCTTGCCGGTCAGGCCGACGTTGTGATCCCACTGCGCGGAATGGAAAGCGGCACCACCGAAGTCATCGATGCCCTCGATGTCGGGTATGCGCGGGATGTGTAGCGCACCAGCGCCGGAGATCAGGAACTGAGCGACGTACTCGCGCCCGGTAGTGGTGAACACGTGCCAGCGATACTCGTTGTCGTCCCAGTGTGCACGGTCGACCCGCGAGCCGAACCGGATGTGGCGACGCAAGCCGTATTTTTCGGTGACTCCTTTGAGGTACTCCAGGATCTCCGGCTGGGGCGAGAACAACCGGCTCCAGGTAGCTTTGGGTTCGAACGAGAACGAGTACAGGTGCGACGGCACGTCGCACGCGCAGCCGGGGTAGGTGTTGTCGCGCCAGGTGCCGCCGATCTCGTCGGCCTTCTCCAGGATCAGAAAGTCGATGCCCTTCCGCTGCAACTCGATGCCCATGCCGAGTCCGGAGAACCCGGTTCCGATGATCAGTGCGCGAGTCTGCACCACCTGGCCATCATGTGCCGGACGTTCGACTGCCTGCTCGGTAGCGACCATGCTGCGCCCCTTTCCCGGGACCGCGGGTACTGGATATCTCCAGTCTCTCGACGCCGGGCAGCGGTGTCAACGCACAGCAGGTCAGGCCACCGGCTGCTGGCGCCGAACCGCCTCATGGATCGGCTGGTCCGGGTTGATAGTGATGCCCAGCAACTCAGCGGTGCCGTTGATGACACCCATGAT
>JBDTKT010000095.1:0-5849 GCA_039935195.1 Mycobacterium sp. | reverse complement strand
CCGGGTCCGGCGTCGTAGATGCTTGACCCGAATGTCGCCGAGGCGGCTTCCAGTCGCTGGATCAGCGCCGGTGAGACCAGTCGGGTGGCCCGCCGCACCGCGATCCCCAGGGCGGCCGGCGTCAACTCCGCCGTGGCCACCGAGGTCACCCGGTCCGCCAGTTCGTGCGCCTCGTCGACCACCAGCAGTTGATGTTCGGGAAGCACTTTGGTGTCGGTGATGGCGTCGATGGCCAGCAGTGCGTGGTTGGTGACGACGATGTCGGCACTCCCGGCCTGGGTGCGCGCCCGCTCGGAGAAGCAGTCGACGGCGAACGGGCAGCGGGTCGCACCCAGGCATTCCCGGGCTGAGACGCTGACCTGCGTCCAGGATCGATCCCGCACACCGGGTTTGAGATCGTCACGGTCGCCGGTTTCGGTCTCCGATGCCCAGGCGGTGAGACGCGCCACGTCCCGGCCGAGTCCGGAAGCTGCGAACGGTTCGAACAGCTGCTCCTGCGGCGCGTCGTCGGATTCGTCGGATTCGCCGGAGGCGTTGGCACCGCCGTGGATCTTGTTCAGGCACAGGTAGTTCCGACGGCCTTTGAGCAGAGCGAACGTGGGCTGCCGGGGCAGTACGCCGGCCAGCGCGTCGGCGAGCCTGGGCAGATCGCGGTCGACGAGCTGGCGCTGCAGTGCGATCGTGGCGGTCGACACCACCACCGGGCCGCCGTCGCGTACCGCCGCGGCGATCGCCGGAATCAGGTAGGCCAGCGACTTGCCGGTGCCGGTGCCGGCCTGGACCGCCAGGTGTTCACCGGTGTCAAAGGCATGTGCCACCGCCTCGGCCATCTGCACCTGGCCGCTGCGTTCGCTGCCGCCCAGCGCCGCCACCGCCGCGGACAGCAGCCCGGACACGGAGGTCGGTGCGTCTTCGGCCGCGACTTTCTCCTGGCTCACCGGGGTGGAATCCACACCGTGGGGATCGCCGCCTCGCCGTGCGCCAGCTTCAGCCCCTCCCACGGCAGGCTGTGCAACCCGGCCGCCACCCGTTCGCGCGCCGCGGGCAGGTCGGTGATGCCGGTTTCGGCCACCGCGTCGCCGCCGCGGACCAGCGGGACGGTGAGTATCCGGACCGGGCCGGGCAGCTCGGGTGGCCGACCGGCCGGGTACACCACCTCTTCGACGACGGTGCCCGTCGGCCGGGACAGTCGCAGCGCCTGCTTGCGCCCGCCCCGGGAGGTCTTGTGGGTGCTGCGCTTGTGCACCGCGATGCCGTCGACTTCGACCAGCTTGTAGACGAAGTTGGCGGTGGGTGCGCCCGAGCCGGTCACCAGGGCGGTGCCGACGCCGTAGCTGTCCACCGGCGCGGCACGCAGCGCGGCGATCGCGAACTCGTCGAGGTCGCCGGAGACCACGATCCGGGTCCCGGTCGCACCGAGCCGGTTCAGCTGGTCGCGGACCTGCTGGGCTAGCTCCGCGAGCTCACCGGAGTCGATGCGGACGGCGCCGAGTTGCGGCCCGGCCGCGGCGACGGCATTGGCGACCCCGGTGGTCACGTCGTAGGTGTCAACCAGCAGCGTGGTGCCCGTGCCGAGAGCATCGACCTGGGCGCGGAACGCTGTCGGCTCGTCGGGGCCGTCGACGGTGCTGTGCAGCAGGGTGAACGCGTGGGCACTGGTGCCCACCACCGGCACGCCATAGCGCTGATGCGCCTCCAGATTGGACGACCCGGCGAAGCCGGCCAGGTAGGCGGCCCGGGCCGCGGATACGGCGGCCCGCTCATGGGTGCGGCGCGAGCCCATCTCGATCAGCGGCCGGTCGCCCGCCGCGCTGACCATGCGGGCGGCCGCCGATGCGATCGCCGTGTCGTGGTTGAAGATCGACAACACCAGCGTCTCCAGCACGATGCATTCGGCGAAGCTGCCGTGCACCGACAGCACCGGGGAACCGGCGAAGTACAGGTCGCCCTCTGCGTAGGCGTCGACGTCGCCGCGGAACCGAAAATCGCGCAGGTAGCTCAGCGTCTCGGAATCCAGGAATTCCGACAGCGACGTCAACGCGGTGTCGTCGAACCCGAACCGGGGCAGTGCCTCCAGAAACCGGCCGGTGCCGGCGACCACCCCGTAGCGCCGGCCTGCGGGCAGCCTTCGCGCGAACAGCTCGAAGTCAGCCGGCCGATGTGCGGTGCCGTCGCGCAGCGCGGCGGCCAGCATGGTCAGCTCGTACATGTCGGTCTGCAGCCCACCGTGGCGAGCCGAGTGGTTCACGCATCAACCGTATCGGCTCGGCCGTCCGGTGCCTTGGCTCGGTATCCTGACTGGCATGGCCACGTCAGCACCGATCTCCACCCCCGTGCGGGAACGGGATGCCGACTCAGCGCAGGCTACGGCCAACCCGTGGGTCACCGTCGTCTGGGACGATCCGGTCAATCTGATGACGTATGTGACCTACATCCTTCAGAAGCTGTTCGGCTACAGCGAACCGCACGCCACCAAGTTGATGCTGCAGGTGCACAACGAGGGCAAGGCGGTGGTGTCGGGGGGGAGCCGGGAGTCGATGGAGGTCGACGTGTCGAAGTTGCATGCTGCCGGGTTGTGGGCGACCCTGCAGCAGGACCACTGACGGTTGAGCGAAGGGATTCGGGGACCTAGTGCGGAACTGGAAGCGGGTTGAGACCGGCGACGGCCCCCTCTTCCGATCCACCCTGGCATTGCACGAAGCTGCGCTGCTGCGGAACCTGGTCGGTTCCGTTGTCGGGATGCTCGACGATCGGGAGTCGTCCACGCCGGCAGACGAACTCGAGGCGATCACCGGGATGCGGACCGGCAATACCAGCCCGCCGGGCGATGGGACGATGCGGCGGCTGCTGCCGGACTTCTACCGGCCCGAAGTCGGGGCCCCGGACGGAACGCTCGATGGGGACAGTCTCAACGCGGCGCTGCGCAGCCTCCATGAGCCGGAGATCATCGACGCCAAACGCTGTGCGGCGCAACAGCTATTGGACACGCTCCCGGAGCGGGGCGGCCGGTTGGAGCTGACCGAGGGGCAGGCGAACTCCTGGATCGCGGCGGTCAACGACATCCGGCTGGCGCTGGGCACGATGCTGCACATCGGGCCGGACGGTCTCGACCGGCTGCCGGCCGACCATCCGATGGCCGGGCAGCTGAGCGTGTATCAGTGGCTGACCGCGTTGCAGGAGTATTTGGTGGTGGCACTGATGGGACGACGCCGATGACGGGCTCGATCACCGACGTCGCCGGGATCCGGGTGGGCCACCACGACCGGCTCGACCCGGATGCGACGCTCGGGTCGGGATGGGCCACCGGGGTCACGGTGGTGGTGGCGCCGCCCGGCACGGTCGGGGCGGTCGACGCCCGTGGTGGTGCGCCGGGCACCCGGGAGACCGACCTGTTGGACCCGGCCAACAGCGTGCGTTGCGTGGATGCGGTGGTGCTCTCCGGTGGCAGTGCCTACGGGCTGGCGACCGCGGACGGTGTGATGACCTGGCTGGAAGAACAGGGCCGCGGCCTGGCGATGGACGGCGGCGTGGTGCCGATCGTCTCGGCGGCGGTCATCTTCGACCTGCCGGTCGGTGGCTGGGACCGGCGGCCGACCGCGGAGTTCGGCTACGCGGCGGCTGCGGCCGCCACCGGCGACCAACCGGCCCTCGGCACGGTCGGGGCGGGCGTGGGGGCACGGGCCGGTGTACTCAAAGGCGGGGTGGGCGCCGAGTCGGTCACGCTGGACTTCGACGGCCAGATCGTGACCGTGGGGGTGCTGGTGGTGGTGAACGCCTCCGGCGAGGTCATCGATCCGACCACCGGACTGCCGTGGTCGGCGTACCTGATCGAAGAGTTGGGGCTGACGGTGCCACCCTCGGAGCAGCTTTCGGTGTTCGACCGGCTCGAACCCAAGTCCAGCCTGCTCAACACCACGATCGCGGTGGTGGCCACCGACGCCGCACTCAGCCCGGCCGGCTGCCAGCGGGTCGCGATCGCCGCCCAGGATGGGCTGGCGCGTGCCATTCGGCCGGCGCACACGCCGCTGGACGGCGATACCGTGTTCGCGCTGGCCACCGGGGCCGTCGAGGTTCCGCCCTTCCCCGGAATCCCGGCCGGCATGTCTCCGGAGATCGGACTGGTCGCCGCGGTGGGCGCCGCGGCCGCCGATTGCCTTTCCCGCGCGGTGCTGGCGGGGGTGCTGGCCGCCACGTCGGTTGCCGGAATACCGACCTACCGCGGCACGTTGCCGGGAGCGTTCGCGCACAGACCGGCGGGGAGATCGTGACGTGCTGACGATTCGTGCCGACCTGGTGGACGCGATGGTCGCTCATGCCCGCGCCGATCACCCCGACGAGGCGTGCGGGGTGCTGGCTGGCCCGGAGGGGTCTGACCGCCCGGAGCGGCACCTCCCGATGGTCAACGTGGAACGGTCGCCCACCTTCTACCGCTTCGACTCAGCTGAGCAACTCAAGGTGTGGCGCGGGATGGATGCGGCCGACGAGGCCCCGATCGTGATTTACCACTCGCACACCGCGACCGAGGCGTATCCGAGCCGTACCGACGTGGCGCTGGCCGGTGAACCCGACGCACACTACGTGCTGGTGTCGACGCGCGACCCGGACCACCACGAACTACGCAGCTACCGCATCGTCGACGCCGTGGTCACCGAAGAGCCGGTGACTATCGTCGAACAGTACTGACCAACCCGAAGGAAGACCCCATGAGCGTCAGCGTGTCCATCCCGACCATTCTGCGTCCGCACACCGGCGGCGAGAAACGCGTG
The DNA here is from genome assembly GCA_039935195.1 of Mycobacterium sp. GTDB lineage: Bacteria > Actinomycetota > Actinomycetes > Mycobacteriales > Mycobacteriaceae > Mycobacterium. Next base: position 1,083 of record JBDTKT010000095.1, on the reverse strand, counting down.
AGCGCCCACGGTGCCACGCTGGCCGCAGTGATCAGTGACCTGGAGTCCAATTACGCGGGTATCGCGGTGCGCCTGCTCGAAGACGGCAAGCTGCACCGCTACGTCAACATCTACGTCAACGACGAGGACGTGCGGTTCTCCGGCGGCCTGGACACCGCGATCGCCGACGGCGACTCAGTGACTATCCTGCCCGCCGTGGCGGGTGGGTAAGTGGCCGGATGACCCGATACGATTCGCTGCTGGCGACGCTGGGCAACACCCCACTGGTCGGACTGCCACGGTTGTCACCGCGCTGGGACGGCGATGCGGGCCAACCGCACGTGCGGATCTGGGCCAAGTTGGAGGACCGCAATCCGACCGGGTCGATCAAGGACCGGCCGGCGCTGCGGATGATCGAGCAGGCCGAAGTCGACGGGACGCTGACGCCGGGCGCGACAATCCTGGAGCCCACCAGCGGTAACACTGGAATCTCGTTGGCGATGGCGGCCCGGTTGAAGGGATACCGGCTGATCTGTGTGATGCCGGAGAACACGTCGATCGAGCGTCGCCAGCTACTGGAACTCTACGGCGCGCAGATCATCTTCTCCCCGGCCGAGGGCGGGTCCAACACCGCGGTGGCCACCGCCAAGAAAATTGCCGCCGAAAACCCCGAGTGGGTGATGCTCTACCAGTACGGCAACCCGGCCAACACCGACTCGCACTACCGCGGCACCGGTCCGGAGCTGCTGGCGGACCTGCCCGAGATCACCCATTTCGTCGCTGGCCTGGGCACCACCGGCACGCTGATGGGCACCGGTCGGTTCCTGCGCGAACAGGTACCCGACGTGGTGATCGTCGCTGCCGAACCCCGCTATGGCGAGGGCGTGTACGCGTTGCGCAACATCGACGAGGGTTTCGTGCCGGAGCTGTATGACCCGCAGGTGCTGACCACTCGCTTCTCGGTCGGTTCCGCCGATGCGGTACGCCGCACCCGGGAGCTGATCGACGCCGAGGGCATCTTCGCGGGCATCTCCACCGGCGCGGTGCTGCACGCCGCGCTGGGCATGGCTGCCCGGGCCGTCAAGGCCGGCCAACGCGCCGACA
>JBDTKT010000094.1:0-16046 GCA_039935195.1 Mycobacterium sp. | reverse complement strand
CGCTTCGTGTCGTTCGTCAACGCCCCCGACGCCGAAGACCCCACCGTCGCGTTCACCGTGCGCGACGGCCGCAAGGTCCCGTTGCCTATCCCGGTACTGCGCTCATCTAAGGAGGAATCATGATCACTACCAACAACATTGAATCCTGGACCACCGCCTGCAGCTACGATCGGCTGATTCCCGGCCTCGGTGTGGGTGTGCTGCTCGACAACGGCAAGCAGGCGGCGCTGTTTCGGCTGGACGATGGTTCGGTACACGCGATCTGCAACGTTGACCCGTTCACCCACGCGGGGGTGCTGTCCCGTGGGATCGTCGGCGACCGCGGCGGCCGGCTGACGGTCGCCTCACCGTTGAAGAAGCAAGTCTTCGCATTCGACGACGGCAGCTGCCTGGATGACCCTCAGATCTCGGTGCGGGTGTTCCCGACCCGGATCACCGGCGACGGCTACGTGCAGGTCGGCCGAATCGGCAGCGGTCGGGCCGCGGCCGCTTAGTCGCCGGTCTGGTCTACCGCTAGCCGGTAACCGCGTTTGATCGCGGTGGCGACGATATTCTTGTCGCCCAGTGCCGTTCGGAGTCGCAGTACCGCGGTTTCCACCGCGTGGGTGTTGCTGCCGTTACCCGGCATCGCTGCCAGCAGGTCGTCGCGGGAGACGACCCTGCCCTGATGGTGGGCCAGCGCCCGCAGGGCCGCCATTCCGGCGGGCGGCACCGGCTTGGCCACCCCGTCGACTATCACGCAACTGTCGCGGATCTCGATCCGGTGGCCGGCGGCATACATGGTGCGGGCGCGCAGCCGAGGCAACTCGTCGACGATATGACGAGCCAATGCGCCCAACCGCATTCTGTGCGGTGACGAGGTCGGGACGCCAAGTAGTGCCAGCGGCCGGGCAGTTACCGGACCCACGCACATCGCGTGGACGTCAGAGCGCAGCGCGTCAAATAGCGCGTCGGAGATGCCGAGTTCGGCGGCCCGCGTCAGCGTCGCCATTACGGCGGCGGCCGAGGTGAAGCTGACGGCGTCGAATTGTCGTTGGGCGATCTGGGTGGTCAGCTGGTCGAACTCTCCGCCGGGCTGGGCTGCCCGCCGGTCGTCACAATCAAGATGTCAGGTGGTCCCAAAATCAATTCCTCAGTACCCCGGTGTAATTCGCCGTCCTCCGCCAAGTCGACCATGGTGATTGCGGGGGCAGCGCAGACCTCGGCGCCGTGGCGCCGCAACAGGGCGCACAGCTCGTCAGCCCGGCGTGCCGACGTCACCGCAACCCGGTAGCCGTTCAACGACGTGAAGCCTGACTGGCGCCGCGTATCAGCTATCGACGCACCGGATTCGGACCGCAACTCCGGACAGTTGCAGGCGGGCTGAACTCCGGGCACGGTGGCGGCCATCTTACGCCGGAACGAAGGTGGCCCGGGCCGGTTGCGCGGTCAGGATCGGGCTCCGGACATAGCGCAACCAAGTCAGCCCCGAGGCGCCGATGTAGCCCACCAGAAAGACCCAGAATGCCGCGGTCGCCGAGCCATTGGTCAGATATGACTGCCGCAAGACCAGGTTGATGCCGACACCGCCGAAAGCGCCGATGGCACCGGCGAAGCCGATCAACGCCCCAGACATCGCCCGTGACCATTGCCGCCGGTCACTCTCGCCGAGACCCAGTGTGTGGCTGCGGGCCTCGAAGACCGACGGGATCATCTTGTACACCGATCCGTTGCCAATCCCGGACACGATGAACAGCGCGACGAAGCCGACGACGTAGCCCACCATGGTGGCGCTGGCGGTGGGACCGCCGCGGTGGTCGGCGAGAGTACTGACACCGACGAGCAGTCCTGTGGCGGCGAAGTCCCGCCGAAGGCGGCAAGGGTGACCGGGCCGCCGCCGATCCGGTCGGCCATTCGGCCGCCGGCGATCCGGGCCAGTGAGCACAGAAGCGGCCCTGTAAAGGCGATCTGGGCGGCGTGCAGCGAGACCTGCGCGGCGCTCTGACCGTTGCCGGCGAAGCTGATCTGCAGCACCTGGCCGAACGCGAATGAGAACCCGATAAACGAGCCGAAGGTACCGATGTACAGCATTGCGATGATCCAGGTGTCGCGCTCGGGCAAGATCTGGCGCATCGCGGTCAGGTCGATCTTGTGGCGGTCGAGGTTATCCATGTACAGCGCTGCGCCGATCCGCCGGCGTTGACCGCCAGCGCCCAGCCCTTGAGCCGGTTCGGGTAGAAAGCGTTGATATTGGTCATCGCCACGGTCGGGATCAACAGGGCCAGAGCGGAGAAGACCGTCCAATTGCGGCCGCCGAACGCCGCGGTGGCCAGCGAATACGGGATGCGCAACCCGCCGCCGGCCAAGGTTGCCGCGGCAGCGAGGAGGAACTTGTCGCCGGCGCTGAAGCCGTACACCGATTCGGGCATGAACAGGACCATCACCGACCAGATCGACCAGATCGAAAAGCCGACGTGCTCGGCGACTGTCGACCAGATCAGGTTGCGCCGGGCGATCTTGTCATTACCGGCCGCCCAAGCCACGGTGTCTTCGGGATCCCAATTTACGATGACGTGTGAACGAGCCATGTGGTCACGTTAGGGATATTTCGTTACCGGAAGGCTGTAGGCAGTGACCCGCTTGTGAACTTCTGCTCACGTCCCGGCGGGCCAGGGGTGAGATTCGTCTGCGATCCGACGGTGGGTACGCCCGGCAAAACCGCCGTGCCCGTGCCGAATTTGAGTGATTTCACGCCTGATCGCACCGGCGGCGGCGGTAGGCTCAACAGAGGTCCCCGCATCCCCCCCACGACGGAGTCGGCAGATGAAGAAGTTTTCCCTAACAGCGTTGGCCCGCGACCAACTCGACCGTGCCGGTTCCGAAGCTAGCGGCCGCGCCGCGACCACCGTGGTCGGCGGCCACGAACGCGTGTTGCGTCAGACGGTCATCGCCTTGCGCGACGGACATACGCTCGACGAGAGCGACAACTCCAGTGACGAAGTGACGTATCACGTACTTAGTGGCCGGGTGAAGCTCGTCTCCGGCGATGACTCCTGGATCGGGAGGTCCGGTGACTTACTGGTGGTGCCCTCCGCGGTCCACGCGGTCAGTGCGCTCGAGGACTCCACCTTGCTGCTCACTGTCGCCAAAAAGCCCTGACCCCACCGGCGTTAGCGCGCGCGCCCGGGTGAACCGGTCGGCGATGAGCTGCGCGATATCGGGGTGGCTGCCCAGCGGGTCGGTGACCAGGTCGGCGCCCGCGGCCCGCAGTCGCTGCTGAAACAGCCCGTCAGCCAGCAGGTAGGAGGCGACCACCACCCGGTGCGCCCTGCGCCCGCGCAGCGTAGCCACGGCGTCGGTGACGCTGGGCTCGCCGGTGGCGGCGAACGCCACCTCGATGTCGGACCTGATCAGCCCGGACAACAACTGCGCCGCATGACGCAGGTCTTCGCGACCGGCCGGATCGGATGTGCCGGCGGCGGCGAGAATCACCGAATCGCCGGATCGCCAACCCGATTCGACCAGCCGCGCCGCCACCACCCGGGTGAGCTCCGGACCCGGCCCCAGTGCCGGGGTGACGGTGACGTCCGGGTGTCCGCTCGCAGCGACGTGGACCGGCAGGTCGGCGCGAACGTGGTAGCCGCGGGACAGGAACCCCGGTACCACGACGGCCGGGCGACCGTCATCGGCCGTGGCGGCGAGCACCTCGCCCGGCGTGGGTCCCAGCACGTCGACGAACGCCGTCCGCACCACCTGCTGCAGCAGTTCGCCCACCCGCTCGGCGATCTGGCCGATCATCACGACCCCCTCCGGTTTGCGGGTGCCGTGGGCGACCAGGATCAGGTTCATGTTGCTCCCGAGTGTCTGTCGACCGCCAATCGGTAACCACGCTTGATCACGGTGGACACGATGTCCCTGTCGCCCAGGGCGATTCGCAGCCGCAGCACCGCGGTCTCCACCGCGTGGGTGTCGCTGCCATTGCCGGGCAGCGCGTGCAGCAGGTCGTCGCGGGCGACGACGGCGCCGGGCTGCCGGGCCAGCGCCCACAGCGTCGCCATGCTGGCCGACGACATCGGCGTAACGAGGCCGTCGACAAGCACCCGACTGTCGAATATCTCGATGCGGTGGCCGGCGGCATGAACGGTGTTGCTCATGTATACGGTTTAGGCGCAGTTGATTTCGGTTGTATTACCGGACAGTTGCCGACGCGTTGCCCGGCCTGCGGTTTCGGTCACACACGCGCAAGGCTTGCGTCCTGGTGGACCGAGCTCGGCGGCTGGGGCGGTGTGTGACGGGGGCGTACGTACATCACCCAGGTCAGTGCCGCGGCGATGAAGTAGCACGCCAGGAAAATCCCGAACGCGCACGTCTCGCTGCCGCTGATGGCGTAGGAGTGCCTCAGGGTCAGGTTGATTCCCACCCCGCCCAGCGCGCCGATTGAGGTGGCGAATCCGATGAGCGCGCCGGAGTGTGACCGTGACCACTTCCGTCGTTCGCATTCGCTGAGACCCATTGTGTGGCTGCGGTCGTCGAAGATCGACGGGATCATCTTCAGCACCGAGCCGTTGCCCATCCCGGCGAGGATGAACAATGCGATGAACCCGACGATGTAGCCGGCGATGTCGGTTCCGGTCACCGTACTCGGGGTGCGGTCGTCCATGATGCTGGTAACGACCAGCAGCCCGGTCGCCACGATCATGCCGATGAACACCAGGAACGTGACCCGTCCGCCACCGCGGCGGTCGGCCAGTCGACCGCCGTAGATCCGCGACAGCGCCCCCAGTAGCGGGCCCAGGAACGCGATTCTGGCGGCATAGAGCGAGGCCTGCTCCGGGGTGTAGCCGCTCCCTTCGAAGGCGTGGTGCAACACCTGCGCGAATGCGAACGCGAAGCCGATGAACGAGCCGAAGGCCGCGCAGTACAGCAGTGAGATCGTCCAGCTGTCGGGGACCTTCAGGATCGACCGAACGTGGTCGGCCTCGATGGTGTGGTCGACGTTGTCCATGCCCAGCGCGGCGCCGACCCCGATGACGGCGAGCAGCACCAGATAGATGGCGCACACCAGGTAGGGCTGGCTTTGGCCGACGGCGGCGAGCACCAGCAGGCCGACCAGCTGGATCGCCGCCACCCCGAGGTTGCCGATCCCGCCGCACAGGCCCAATGCGCCACCCTTGAGACGCTGCGGGTAGAACGCGTCGACATTGGCGAGTGACGCCGAGTAGTTTCCGCCGCCCAGCCCGGTCAGCGCCGCGCACACCACGTACATCCACAGCGGTTGGCCGGGGTTGATCAGCAGCAGGAGCGTAAGGACGGTGGGGACCAGCAGGGCCACCGACGAGAACACCGCCCAGTTCCGGCCGCCGAACCTGGCGTTGGCCATGGTGTAAGGGATGCGTACGCAGCCGCCGACCAGGGTCGCGACCGCGCCCAGCAGCAGCTTGTCGCCCGAGGTGATCCCGTAGACGCTGGTGGGCATGAATAGCACGACCACCGACCACATCGACCAGACGGAGAACGCGATGTGCATGGTCGCCGTCGACCAGATCAGGTTGCGGCGGGCGATGTCCTTGTTGCCGGCCGCCCAGGCCACGGTGTCCTCGGGGTCCCAGTCAGTAATTTGATGGGCTTTTGTCATGGAAACTCTCCTCCTGCTTTGGGTTACGGCCTTGCCGAGTCCGGACGAAAGGAACGGTGCAGAAGTAGCCGTCGGCGAATCTACCGCTGCCATCTGGTAGATCGCGGTGCGCCAGCTGGGAATTCCTGGGCAACGGAGTCGCGAGGGTGGCGGGCATTGCCAGCTTCATCCACAGCGTCATGCGTCAGATGTACGGGCAACCGATTTCGGAGCAGTTATCGACCGATTTCCGTTGTGTTGCCGCGGGTTACGTTCTTGATTGTCAGGCGATCGGAAACCAGCCGGTGATGGCTTGGGTGAGCTGAATGTATAGCGGGATTCCGATTGTGACGTTGTAGGAGAACGTCAGACCCAGTGATGCGGCTAACGGGAGGGTGGGACTGGCCTCTGGGATGGCCAGTCGCTGGACGGCGGGTACCGCGATGTAGGACGCCGCCCCGCAGAGCACCGCGAACAATACGTAACTGCCGGGCTGGAAGTGGGTGTGGGTCAGGTGGGCGTAGCTGTGTGCGATGAAAATGCCCAGTGCAGCAAATATATTCGGCGCCAGCAAACCGAACGCGACAAAGCCGCGGCCGGCGTCGCGCAGATCCTGCAACTTGCGCGCCGCGGTGATCCCCATCTCCAGCAGAAACAGGCAGAGGATGCCCTGGAAGGCCGCCACGAAAACGATGTTGCCGTCATGGACGACCGAAGCGCCCTGCAGGCCACCGATGAAGCCGATGGTGAGCCCGCCGAACAGCAGGTAGAGCCCCGGGTTGAGCAGTACCTCCCGCAGCAGCGCCGTGCCGCCCGGGCCGGGTTCTGGGCCAGGATGTTCTTGGCGCTCCAGCGACAACTCCAGTTCTTCGTCGATCTCCCGTTCCCGCCGGGTTTCGAGCTGGTGCCCGCTCAGTGCAGGCGCGGTGACCAGTTCAAGCTTGGCGCGCGGGTCGTAGCCGGGTTCGTCGGGCATGGTTCCCACCGGGTCCATGCCGCGTTGTCGCAGCCGCGCCACCAGATACAGCGCAACTATGCAGCCGGGAATCTCCATGACGGCCAGCATCACCGGCATGTAGGCGTCGAACGCGATTCCCACCGTGGCCAGCACACCCACGCAGGTGGCGAAGGTGCCCGCCGAGTCCGACCCGTAGTAGCCGGCGACGGTGGCCCGGTCGATGCGGCGCAGCGACGTCATGCGGGTCAGCAGCCCGTAGGCGAGAAGCCCGATGGCGCAGTTGGTGAGGAAGCCCAGCACCATGAAGCCGACGATGGCACCGATGCTCGATGGGTCGACCGCGGCAAGTTGTTCGCCGCCGTGCCAACCGATCGCCAGTAGCAGATACAGGGTCAGCCCCTGGTAGAGCGCGTAGGGAATCTCGAACTGCACCTTCAGGATGGGGATTAGGAATCCCAGGTAGAAGAAGAGCAGCAGCGGCTTGAACAGGTTGTGGCTGAAGTTCTGCCAGAACTCGTGGAGCATTTAGCATCCTTCCTGTCCAGCGGGCTTCGCCAGATGGACCGCGTGGACGCCGGGCTTCTTCGACAACTCGGCGACCAGATCGTCGAGCCCCGCCTCATCGACGTACCAGTGTTGCACCGCGTCCGGTGTTCGCTGCAATTGAGTGATGACGTTATTGAGGTCGACCGGTTTTCGGTTCAGTTCCGCAATAGTGGTCCGGCCGTGGGCGCCGGTCGCGTTGAGCACCCGCGGAGCCGAACCGCCGATCGCCCCCCCGGCCAGACTGCCCAGTGCCATCGAACCCAGCAGATCGCCCGGCAGGCCCGCCGCTGGGGCGGCCCCCAGGCCAGCCGCCAACTGGATTGCCGGGGTGGCCGAGGCCCAACTCGGCGGCACCGATAGCCGACCCACCAGGTTCGCCTCCGAGGTAACCGCCGCAACCGACCGGGGCAGGCCGCCGGTGAGTGCCGGCGTCGAGGATATCCCCAGCCCGGCACCGAGTGCCGACGCCGGAATATCAACGGTGGGAACTGCTGGTGGTGTACCTCTAGAAATTCAGTTGATTGACGTGTTTTAACGCCGTCGCTGGCATATATCGGCAGTGGAATAAAAGTGATTTATTTGCCTTAAATCAACGAATCGAACGAGGATTGAAGAACGTCGAATAGGGGTCGCTCGAAAAAGACCTCCATGAATGCGACTGCTTAGGAACCGCGACTTCGCCACTGGCGGTGCAGTTTACGTTCCCTATAGCCTGCAAGATTGCAGCTGATCCAGACGGCTGTCACGCCGAGGCAGTCCAGTCCGGTGTCGTTAATTCGCGCCATGGTTGGTGCCGACCCTTGCTCGTCCAACGGCGTAGCTGTCAGGTAACAGTTCTCGCCGCCCTGTCAATATCGAATGGACCATACCCGACCATTCGAAGACCGGCTACTCGAAGATTAAGCGCACCGAAATTTGGGTTTATATCAGTAATTATTACGATAGTCGCCGGAATTTTAATAATAAAAATTTGGCGGTGTCATAGCGGCGTAGCAACGATCCCGCGGGCGCGCAGCGGTGCAGGTGGGGCGACGGATCCTGGCGGCGGCGGGCGGGCGGATCACCGCGATGGTCTCCATCGACGACCGGCCCGAGCATGCCGCCGACCTGCCGGGGTACTTCGCCCACGCGGTGGGAGCGGCCCGCCGAGCCCACTTCGCCATCGGAGGTCAGCCACCAGTCACCCGACTGATCAACCTCCCCGGAGATCGCACCTCATCGGGACTACCAGACGTCGCCGTCACGCCAGTCGCAGGCCAGGCCGGCGGTGGTGTCCAGGGGAAGCAACTCCGGGTCAGCCGGCAACACGAACACGGTCCCGTCGGCGTCGGGCGTCCGGACCGGACCCTGCGGGCCGAGCACCGAGGTCGGACCGCGCCACGGCAGCCAGCCGCGCGAGGTGTACAACCGGCGGCTTATTTCCGCTGAGTTGAGCGCGCCGAGCTGGAACGCGCCCCGGATCACCTGCTCGCAGGCGTCCAACACCGCGGTGGCCAGCCCCTGCCCGCGCCGGTCTTCGCGGACGGCGACGGCCTCCACGTAACCGCAGCGCAGCGACGTGCCTCGGTAGAGGAGGTGGCGCCGCACCACCGCGCCGTGCGCGATCAGCGCGCCGCGCTGCCAGATCAGCGCGTGCATGCCGCCGAGGGCGTGCTCCCAATCGGTGTCGGTGAATCGGTCACCGAAGGCTTCGACCACCATCTGACGGGCACCGAGCCGGGTGTCACTGTCCAGATCGGAGGTATGAACGAGCCGGGCGGTGTGGACCTGGTTGTGCACACACCCGGTCTACCAGGATCAGGCGTTCCCGTCGCGCCGGGGTGCCAGTTGCTCAGGGCAGTACGAGTGCGCGGCGATCATCGCGAAACGGGCGGCGCCGTCCGTGCTGAAGCCCGGGTTGTTGGCCTTGAGATCGCGGAGTGCGTCCAGGCCGGGCTCGCCCCTGTCCACCAGCGCGCACAGTGTTCGGGCAGCGGTTACCGCCTGGTCCGCGCTGCGGTAGGTGATGCCCGATGCCTGCAGGGACGTGAGAAAGGCGGTGTTGTCGGGGTCGGCGCCGGCCGTGGTGACGGCCTGGGCCGGCGCGGACAGGCCGATCATCGCGGAAACGCCCAGCATTGCCAGAAGTGCTTTCATGGCAGCTCTTTCGTAGGGGGTCGGGTCGTTACGGCACCCGGCACGCGCTGTACCGCCGGTGCCGAGAAAGGGGAATAAAGAAAAAAACTCGAGATCGTGAACCGGGAACGCGGTGGTTACGAACCGCGCTTGCGCCACTGCCGGTTCATGCGGCGTGCCAGATATCCCTCATGGCCGTGCGCGCGTCGGGGGCAGGGGTTGGAGGTGACCGCGCTGAGCTGATCAATTCCGCGCATCACTGGGTCTCCTTCCTGCCGCCGCAACCGGACCGAAATCAGGCGAGGCTCCCAATGTAGCTGCGCTGTCTGGCAATCGGCTAGACGAAGACTGGGAAATATCGGACCTCTGGAAAGGGTGGGAGATGGGGCGTGCCGGGCTACGAGGCGGCGGTGTGTTCCCCCGGCTGGAAGCGAGGCCGCGACCAGTGCATCCGCACGGTCTGCCCGGGCCGGACCTGCGCCAGAGTGTCGATGTCCTCCTCAACCACCACCCCCACCACCGGGTAGGCGCCGGTCACCGGGTGATCGGGACCCAGGATGATCGGAAAACCGTCAGGCGGCACCTGAATCGCACCCCGGGTGGCTCCCTCGGCGGGCAGTTGCCGGTCCGGCCAACGGTATTCCAGCGGCATGCCGACCAGTCGCATTCCGACCCGGTCGCTGCGGTTGGTCACCAGCCAGTTGTTGCGCACCATGACATCCGGGTCGACAAACCAGTCGTCGCGGGGACCGGGCGTCACCTGCAGTTCCACCACGTCGTCGGTGATGGCGGCCACCGGAGCCTGGTCGGTCTCGGGGTATTCACCGGCGCGTTCACCGATCCCCAGCACATCCCCGGTGCGCAACGGCGGCGGCCCGATCGCCCCCATCACGTCGTAGCTTCGCGAGCCCAGCACCGGGGCCACGTCGATGCCGCCGCGCACGCCCAGATACGTCCGCAAACCGGATCGAGGGGTGCCCAAGGAGATCACCTGGCCGTCGCACACCCGCTGAATACTGTTGGTGCCGAACCGTACTCCGTCGATCGCGGGCTCGGTGTCGGCGCCCGTCACCGCGATGTCGACGGCGCCGCCGCGGACCCGTGCCGAGAACCCGCCGAACGCCACCTCGACCGTGGCCCGGTCGTCGGGGTTGGCCAGCAACCGGTTGGCCAGCGTGTGCGAACGCCGATCGGCGGCCCCGGATCGGGTGACCCCGAGGTGCGCCAGGCCGGTCCGGCCCAGATCCTCGACCAGTGCCAGCGGGCCGGTGCGCAGTATCTCCAGGGTGGTCATCGTCGTCCTCTCGTGGTCACGCGGCCCGGAATCGCACCGACCGGCCCGGCATCAACAGCGCCGGGTCGGGCCGGTCCAGATCCCACAGGACGGCGTCGGTCCGGCCGATCAACTGCCAGCCGCCCGGCCACTGTCGCGGGTAGATGCCGCTGAACTCACCGGCCAGCGCGACGGAACCGGCCGGCACCGCGTCTCGCAGTTCGCTGCGTCGGGGCACCTGCAGTCGCGGGTCACCGTCGATGAGATACGCGAAACCCGGTGTGGATCCGGCAAATCCCACCCGCCACGGGGTGGCGGTGTGGGCATTGATGACCTGCGCGACGGTCAGCCCGGTCCGGTCGGCAACCTCGGCCAGGTCGGGCCCGTCGTAGACCACGTCGATCACCACTTCGACGCGGTCGCCGAGCGGGGTCGGTTTCTCCGCGGCCAGCGCGTCGAGGTCGATCGCAACGGTGTGTAGCCGCTGCCGGGTAGCCGCTCGGTAGCGGGGGCTGTCGAGTTTCACCAGAATCGTTCGAGACGCCGGAACCACATCCACCACGCCGGGCAGATCGGCCCGGTGCAGCGCGGCGGTCCAGGCCAGCACGTCGGCGGTGCGGTCGAACTGCAGCAGCAGTCCGCGGTCGCCGTAGTCGAGGACGGTATTGGTTCCCGTCAGATCCATTGCCAGGCTCATAACCCGACCGTAGCTTCGAAGTGTGAGCAGCGCCACAATTTATCCGGGTTGCCAGAGCGGCCTTACCGTCCCCGCATAATTCGGGCCGTTAGCCAAGCACCTTGGCGATCAACGTCGGTAGTTGATCGGCCACCACCGGGTAACTCAGCGGGGAGGCGAACGCGAGTGCGCCGGCCTGATCCTTGGTGGTGAAAACGCTGCGCGATGCCACCGCGGCGATGTCCGGATCGGCCAGCAACGCGTTGCGCTCGTCGTCACTCTCGGTGGTCCAGATCAGCACATCCGCGCCGCCGAGCACGGATCGGAGTTGGTCGTGCGCGACCGCGGCGGGTGCATCGGCGAGGGAAAGTCCCATCGAGGTCAGGAACCCGGTGCGCCAACCGGTGGTCACCGCCAGCGCGTCCTGCTCGAACCGGCCCGCCAGCAGCAGCACCTTCTTGTCAGCGAAACCGGCATGGGCGCTTCCCGCTTCGGCAAACTTGGCGTCGACACCGTCGACCAGGGTCCGCATCTTGCGGGCCCGGTGCACCGCCTGCCCGATCATGGCGGCCTGAACTTTCCAGGGTTCGAAGAAGGCGGCGCCGCCCGACTGCGGCAGGGTCGGGGCGATCGCCGACAGCTCCCGGTAGGTGTCTTCGTCCACCCCGGCGTTCGTCGCCACGATCAGATCCGGTTTCAGCTCGGCGATCTTCTTGACCGGGATGCCGTCGTCGAGGCTGAGCAGCACCGGCTTGGCGTCACCGAGCAGCGGCTGCGCCCACGGCCACACCCCGAACGGCTGGCCGCCGAACCAGTCGGTCAACGCGATCGGGACGACGCCCAGCGCGAGCAGGTCGTCCTGTCCGGTGTAGCCGGCGCAGACCACCCGGGTGGGCGGAGCCGGGACGATCGTCTCGCCGAAAATGTGCCGGATCGTCACCGGCTTCTCCGTACCGGCGGCGTCACCGGTGTCGTCCGACGAGCAGCCCGTCGCCGTGAGCAGCACAGCGGCCCAGGCTGTGCCGCAGAGGCCGACGAAGCCGCGGCGGCTGAACTGCTCTCGCATCGCGGGATAGTAACCGCTCAGCCAACCGTCCTGCTACCGAAACGCGCCGATCACCGGGGTGCGCCGTACCCGCCGCCGCCGGGCGTCTCGATCACCAGGACGTCGCCGGGACCGACGTCGGCCGAATCGCACCCGGCCAACTCGGTCACGCCGCCGCCGGCGCGCTGCACCCGGTTGCGGCCCAGCGCTCCGGGTGATCCGCCGGCCATCCCGTACGGGGCGACGCGGCGATGCCCGGACAGCACGCTGACGGTCATTGGCTCGGTGAACTCGATCCGGCGGACCGCGCCGTCACCGCCGTGCCAGTGTCCGATGCCACCGGTGCCGTGCCGGATCGCGAACTCGCGCAACAGGACCGGGAAGCGTAACTCCAGCACTTCGGGGTCGGTGAGCCGCGAGTTGGTCATGTGCGTCTGCACCACCGACGCCCCGTCGAACCCGTCGCCGGCGCCGGACCCGGACCCGATCGTCTCGTAGTACTGGTAGCGCCGGTTGCCGAAGGTCAAATTGTTCATCGTCCCGGAACCCTCGGCCTGGACACCCAGTGCGGCCAGCAGTGCGCCGGTGATCGCCTGCGAGGTTTCGACATTGCCGGCCACCACCGCGGCCGGATAGGACGGCGAGAGCATCGACCCGGCCGGGATCTCGATGCGCAGCGGGCGCAAACAGCCGTCGTTGATCGGTATCGCGTCGGGCACCAGCGTTCGGAATACGTACAGCACCGCAGCCGTCGCGACCGAGGACGGTGCGTTGAAGTTCGTACCCAACTGGGCCGAGGTTCCGGCGAAGTCGACGGTGGCGCTGCGGGCGGCGCGGTCGACGGTGACCCGGACGGCGATCGTCGCCCCGGAATCCATCCGGTAGCGACACTCGCCGTCGTCGAGCGAGTCGATGACGCGACGCACCGCCTCCTCGGCGTTGTCCTGGACGTGGCGCATGTAGGCCGTGACCACATCAAGTCCGAAGTGGGCGATCATATTTCGGACCTCGTCGATGCCCTTCTGGTTGGCGGCGATCTGTGCACGCAGGTCGGCGAGGTTGGTGTCGGGACTGCGCGAGCCGAACGGCCCCGCGGTGAGCAGGCGCCGGGTCTCGGCTTCCCGTAACCGCCCGCCGTCGGCGAGCAGCCAGTTGTCGAACAGCACCCCCTCCTCGTCGACGGTGTGACTGTTCGCTGGCATGGAACCCGGTGTGATGCCGCCGATTTCGGCATGGTGACCGCGAGAGGCGACGAAGAACAAGACCTGGGTCCCGGCTTCGTTGAACACCGGGGTGATCACGGTGATGTCGGGCAGGTGGGTGCCGCCGTGGTAGGGGTCGTTGACTGCGTACACCTGTCCGGGCCGCATGTGGCCGCCGCGGCGGCCGATCACCTCTGCGACGGTCGCGCCCATCGAGCCGAGGTGGACCGGGATGTGCGGCGCGTTGGCGACCAGGTTGCCGCCCGGGTCGAACAGTGCGCAGGAGAAATCAAGTCGCTCGCGGATATTCACCGATTGGGCGGTGGCTTCCAGGCGGCTGCCCATCTGCTCGGCGATCGACATGAACAGGTTGTTGAAGATCTCCAGCAGCACCGGATCGGCGGCCGTCGTGTCAGCATCGACGGCGGCCGGTGCGAGGGTGCGTCGCATCAGCAGATGCCCGGCGCCGGTCATCGAGGCCTGCCACCCGTCTTCGACGACCGTGGTGGCGTTGGTCTCGGCGATGATCGCCGGTCCGGTCACGGTGTCCCCCGCCTGCAGTGACGCCCGGTGGTGCAGGGGTGCGTCGCGCCATGCCCCGCCCGAGTACAAGCGCACGGTTTCGGGTCCGCGGCGGGCTTCGTCACCGGGCGCGCCGAGCAGGGCCAAGTCCTGTTGCGTGGTGAGCCCGGTCGCCTCGACGGCCACCGCCCCGACGATCAGCGGGCGGTCCATCAGAAACGAGTACACGGCCCGATGGGCGGCTTCGAACTCCGCGGTCATTTGCTCGATTCCGCTCAGCTCGAGCGGGATTGAGGCGTCGGTGCCCTGGTAGCGCAGATGGACCCGGCGAACCACCCCGATCCGCTCGGCGTCGATGCCTTGGCCGGCCAGATCGGTGCGGGCCGCCTGTTCCAGGGAGTCGGCGACCGTGGTCAATGTCGCCCAAGTAGGCGGTCCGAGCGGGACCTCGACGGATTGCTCCCGCATTGCGGTGGTGTCGGCCAGCCCGATACCCAGGGCGGAGAGCACCCCGGCCATCGGCGGAACCAGCACGGTGCGGATGCCGAGTGCGTCGGCCACCGCGCAGGCATGCTGGCCGCCGGCGCCGCCGAACGTGGTCAGCGCGTACCGGGTGACGTCGTGTCCCTTTGCCACGGAGATCTTCTTGACCGCGTTGGCCATGTTCGCCACCGCGATCCGCAGGAACCCCTCGGCGACCTGCTCGGCGCAGCGGTCGGCGGCCAGTTCGGCGAACAGCCGCCGAACCACCCCGGCATCCAATGGTTGGTCGCCGTCCGGGCCGAACACCGCCGGAAAGTGCGCGGGCGCGATGCGGCCGAGCATCACGTTGGCGTCGGTGACGGTCAGCGGCCCGCCGCCGCGGTAGCAGGCCGGGCCGGGGTGGGCGCCCGCCGAGTCTGGCCCCACCCGGTAGCGATCGGCGTCGAAATGCAGGATCGACCCGCCGCCCGCGGCGACCGTGTGGATGTCGAGCATCGGGGCCCGCAGTCGGACCCCGGCGACCTCGGTGTTGAACACCCGCTCGTAGCTGCCCGCATAGTGCGATACGTCCGTGGAGGTGCCGCCCATGTCAAAACCGATCACCTGGTCGAAGCCGGCCAGCGCCGACATCCGCACCATCCCGACGATGCCGCCGGCGGGGCCGGACAGGATCGCGTCCTTGCCGCGGAAGTGGCCGGCTTCAGCCAGCCCGCCGTTGGACTGCATGAACATCAGTGGCACACCGGCCAGTTGGTCGGCCACCTGGCTCACATAGCGTCGCAGCACCGGGGAGAGGTAGGCATCGACCACGGTGGTGTCGCCGCGCGGGATCAGTTTCAGTAGCGGGCTGACCTCCGACGACAGCGAGATCTGGGTGAAGCCGATCCGCTCGGCCAGTTCGCCGATCCGCAGTTCGTGATCCGGGTACAGGTAGCTGTGCAGACAGACCACCGCGATGGCCCGGATGCCGTCGGCGTGCGCCCGGCGCAACTGGTCACCGAGCGGTTCCAGATTCGGCGGGTGAAGCACCATGCCGTCGGCGGTGATCCGCTCGTCGACTTCGACAGTGCGCTCGTAGAGCTGCTCGGGCAGCACAATGTGGCGGTCGAAGATCCGCGGCCGGTTCTGGTAGGCGATGCGCAGCGCATCACCGAAACCGCGGGTGATCACCAGCACCGTCCGCTCGCCGGTGCGTTCCAACAGTGCGTTGGTGGCGACGGTGGTGCCCATCCGGACGGCGGCGACCAAACCGGCCGGAATCGTTGTGCCCGCGGTGATTCCGAGCAGGGTTCGGATTCCGGCTACCGCGGCGTCGCGGTATCGCGACGGGTTTTCCGAGAGCAGCTTGTGGGTGACCAGTGCGCCGTCCGGCCGCCGCGCGACGATGTCGGTGAACGTGCCGCCCCGGTCGATCCAGAACTGCCAGCCTGGAGCCGCTGCCGAGCCTTCGGAACCCACCGCGATGCTCATCGACGAGCGGTGGTCCCGAACACCAACAGTCCGGGTGTGTCAGATGGCCGGCGGAAAGTCATCTGGCCAGCCTAGCTACGGCGCCAAGGGGATCGGTCGAACAACGACGACGCCGCGCAGGTTTTACGCCGGCGTGCATCTTCTTGAGACGCGGGGTGATGTC
>JBDTKT010000093.1:0-2535 GCA_039935195.1 Mycobacterium sp. | reverse complement strand
CTTTTCGATCACACCGGAATCGGTTGTGGCCGAGCAACTCATCGTCGTACAAGAGGTGAATCTGCCTCAAGTCGGCGAGGTCGACGCCGACGACCACGGCCAGGACCCCCGTGGAAGCCAGCCGGGGCGAGGACCAACCTGGCGAAGGCCCGGCGGCAGCGGGCATCGCGGCAAGCCTGAATTCCGTTCCACGGTGTGGTGACATTTGACATCGCTGCACCATTACGCGGCACGTGGTATCGCCTGCGCTATCAAGTTGGCGCAGGCCTTAGTCTCTCTGCCCGCGACTGAAGAGGCTGTTGAGATTGGTGAGGTCCAAGCTGCACCGCTACTTGAACAACGCGGCGATCTTCTCCTCCGGCGGGGCCGGCTCCGGCAGCGGCCCGACCGGCTCGGTCCCAGGCAGGTGCACCTGTGGGTCGGCGAACTCCCGGTAGGTCTTGTCGCCGACCAACTGCGCCAGTAGATACCCGGTCAGCAGTGCCCGCACCCGGCGCTGGGTGCGTCGATCCGACGTCGGTAACCCGAAGAATCCGGTCAACCGCCGGCCCTGCGGCAAGCCGGCCGGGGAAGCCTTGGTGATCACCCGCAGCGTCGCCGCATCCCAGGCCCCGGCCAACTCCACGGCGTTAGACCGCAGGCTCTGGGGATCGCCGGGCGCACCGAATATCACACCGGGCACGTGGAGCGCCGCGGCCCGCTGCTCGGCCGGCGGGGTGGTGACCGTCGGGAAAATCGCGGCCACCGCCTTGGGTTTAACCGGCATGTCGGCCGCGGCGAACACCGCGGCCGAGGCGCCGAAGCCGTGACCGGCCACGCCGAGTTTGCCGGGGTGGACGCTGATCTGGCCCGCTCCCAGCCGCACCCCGGTGGCGATGTCCAGCGCCTTGCCCAGGTCGGCAGCCAGGTTGCGCACCGACGGTGCCAGCCCCCGCGCGGTGTCCGGGGCCACGGCCACGATCCCCCACGACGCCAGGTGGTCCAACAGTCGCGCGTAGTGACCGACACCGGTCAGCCAGTCGTGGCCGAAGGCGATGCCCGGCAGGTTGAAGCCCGACTGCGGGGTGTAGACCACCCCCGCCAGGCCGGCGAAAGCCAGATCGCCGCGCAGCACCCGGTGGGGGCCGCGGCGAGTCAACGCGGCGAAGAGCTTCTTGGTGCTGGCCACCCGATGACGGTAGCTCAACGGGGGTTGGGCAGGGCTGCACTACCCTGATTACTTATGTGTGGAATCGTCGGCTACGTCGGGCCGCGGCCCGCGCGCGACGTCGTCGTCGAGGCACTGCGCCGGATGGAGTACCGCGGCTACGACTCGGCGGGTATCGCCATCGTCGACGGTGTCGGGAAGCTGACCGTCCGGCGCCGCGCGGGCCGACTCGCCAACCTGGAGGCCGAGCTGGCCGCCACCGATCCCGCGCTGCTGGTCGGCGGCACCGGGTTGGGCCACACCCGCTGGGCCACCCACGGCCGGCCCACCGACCGTAACGCCCACCCGCACACCGACGCGGCCGGCAAGTTCGCCGTGGTGCACAACGGCATCATCGAGAACTTCGCGGCATTGCGCGACGAGTTGGAACGCGACCTCGAATACGGCCCGGTGGAGTTCACCAGCGAAACCGACAGTGAGGTGACCGTCCACCTGCTGGCCCGCCAGTACCGCTGCGGTGACACCGCGGGGGACTTCGTGGCCTCGGTGTTGGCGGTGGTGCGCCGACTGGAGGGCCATTTCACGCTGGTGTTCGCCCACGCCGACGAGCCGGGCACGATCGTGGCCGCGCGGCGGTCCACCCCACTGGTGGTCGGTGTCGGGGACGGCGAGATGTTCCTGGGCTCCGACGTGGCCGCGTTCATCTCCTACACCCGCGAAGCGATCGAACTCGGCCAGGACCAGGCGGTGGTGATCACCGCGGACAGCTATCGCATCACCGATTTCGACGGCAACGACGATGCCGCCAGTGCCCGGCACTTTCATATCGACTGGGACCTGTCCGCCGCCGAGAAGGGCGGCTACGAGTACTTCATGCTCAAGGAGATCGCCGAGCAGCCCACCGCCGTGGCCGAGACACTGCTGGGGCATTTCGTCGACGGCCGCATTGTGCTCGACGAGCAGCGACTCTCCGACCAGGAACTGCGCGACATCGACAAGGTGTTCGTGGTGGCGTGCGGCACCGCCTACCACTCCGGGCTGCTGGCCAAGTACGCGATCGAGCACTGGACCAGGCTGCCGGTGGAGGTGGAACTGGCCAGCGAGTTCCGCTATCGGGACCCGGTGCTGGACCGCAGCACGCTGGTGGTGGCGATCAGCCAATCCGGGGAGACCGCTGACACCTTGGAGGCGGTGCGGCACGCCAAGGAGCAGAAGGCCCGGGTGCTGGCGGTCTGCAACACCAACGGCTCGCAGATTCCGCGGGAGTGCGACGCCGTGATCTACACCCGGGCCGGACCGGAGATCGGGGTGGCGTCGACGAAGACGTTCCTGGCCCAGATCACGGCCAACTACCTGCTCGGTCTGGCGCTGGCGCAGGCCCGCGGCAC
>JBDTKT010000092.1:0-9001 GCA_039935195.1 Mycobacterium sp. | reverse complement strand
GCCGGCACCGACGTGCCGCACCCGGGACTGATCGCGGTCTGCGACGACCCGAGGGTGCTCGGCGGCGATGTCGGGGCGGTGTTCTACCTGATGGAGCCCGTCGACGGGTTCAACGCCGGTGAGGAGTTGCCCGCGTTGCACGCCGGCGACGCGGCGATCCGATATCGGATGGGGCTGTCAATGGCCGACGCACTGGCCAGACTCGGTGCCGTCGACCACGTCGCGGTCGGGCTGACGGACTTCGGTAAGCCGGCGGGTTTTCTGGAACGCCAAGTGCCACGGTGGCTTTCGGAGTTGGAGTCCTATAAGCAGTTCGACGGCTATCCCGGCCCGGACCTGCCCGGCCTCGACGACGTCGCCGCCTGGCTGGAGCAGCACCGGCCGTCGTCGTGGCAGCCGGGCATCATGCACGGCGACTACCACGCGGCGAACGTGATGTTCTCCCGCACCGGACCCGAGGTCGTGGCCATCGTCGACTGGGAGATGTCAACCATCGGCGACCCGCTGCTGGACCTGGGCTGGCTGCTCGCCACCTGGCGACAGCATGACGGCTCCAGTGTGTTCAGCCACACGCTGACCGGTATGGACGGGCTGGCCAGCACCGACGACCTGCTCGCCCGGTACGCCGAGGGCACCGACCGCGACCTGTCGCGCATCGACTGGTACATCGTGCTGGCCTCTTTCAAGCTGGCCATCGTGATCGAGGGGACGCTGGCGCGCGCGTCGGCGGGCATGGCGCAGCAGGAGGTCGGGGACCAACTGCACGCGGCCGCGGTATGGCTGTTCGAGCGGGCGCTGGCGTCGATCGACGGTGAACGGTAACCGGGCAACTACGCAAAGGAGGTCTGCAATGGCGGGCCAACTGACCGAACGGATCGACGCGCTCATCGAGGCTGACACACCGCGACTGGTCGAGGTGTTCAAAGACCTGCACCGCCACCCCGAACTCGGGTTCGCCGAGGTGCGTACCGCGCGGATCGTCGCGCAGACACTGGCCGATCTCGGGTTCACGGTGACGACCGGAATCGGCCGCACCGGGGTGGTGGCCACCCTGGACAACGGCCCCGGCCCGATGGTGATGTACCGCGCCGACATGGACGCCCTGGCCGTCGAGGAAGACACCGGCCTGGACTACGCGAGCACGGCGCGCGTTCGACGCGACGGTCCCGATAGCGGCACCGAGGTGCCGGTCGGACACATGTGCGGCCACGACGCGCACGTGACCTGGATGCTCGGGATGGCCAAGGTGCTGGCGCAGACCACCGACGCGTGGTCGGGCACCGCGCTGCTGATCGGCCAGCCCGCCGAAGAACTGATCGCCGGCGCGCGAGCCATGGTCGACGACGGGCTCTACGACGTCGTAGGCAAACCGGACTCGTTCGTCGCCCTGCACACCGCCCCGGTCCCGGTGGGCCTCGTGGCCGCCGGCGGCGGTGAGCGGATGGCCGGCACCGATCAGCTCGACATCGTGTTCCACGGTGTCGGCGGGCACGGTTCGATGCCGGAACTGGCACGCGACCCGGTGCTGATGGCATCGCTCGCGGTCGTTCAATTCCAGAGCATCGTCAGCCGCGCCATCGCCCCGCACGAGACCGCGGTGCTCACGGTCGGCGCGATGCAGGCCGGCGCCGCCTACAACGTGATTCCGGCGCAGGCGCTGCTCAAGGTCAATCTGCGCTGGTTCAACGCCTACGTTCGCGAACAACTGCTCGCCGGCATCCGGTCCATCAGCGACGGCGTCGCCCGCAGCTACGGAATGCCCGACGATCTGATGCCGACGATCACCATGGCCGGCGGGTCGACTCCGCTGGTCAACGACACCGTTCTGACCGACCGGCTGGCGGGGGCGCTGGGCGGCCTACTGGGTGCCGACAACGTCGTGACGCAGCTGCCGGCGGTGGCCGGTTCGGAGGACTGCCACCTGCTCAAGGGCCCCCACACAGATATACCGCTGGCATATCTGTTTGTCGGCGTCGCCGATCCACAGGTGTACTCCGACGGTGCGGCCGCGGGCCGGCTGTTCCCCTACTCGCCGCACTCACCGGACTTCGTCGTCGACCCCGCTGCGATCCCGTTCGGGGTCAAGGTCGCCGGGCACGCCATGCTCGAGTTGCTGGGAACTGGGAATTTTCCATTGTGACACCCAGGAACGTGGACTATCTTGTACTGCTGTGGAAGACCGTGACAAGGATCCGACGGTGGTGTTGCCTTACCTGGTGGGCAGGCCCCTGGTGGCGACCGAGGTCTACGCGGCCTTCGGTTACCACAAGTCCGCGTTCTACAAGGCCGCCCGTGAGGGCAGGCTGCTCACTGCAGCCAACCTGATCAAGGTTGCCGGTTATTTCGGGCTCAACCCGATCGACCTGGAGGTGCGGTTCGGGTTCATCAAGCCCGAAGCGGTCACCGAGTACCTCGCGTCCGCGGCCTACGAGTCGACGCTCAACACGTCGGCGTCCGAGAGGCCGCGGCTGGGTGATTTCGTTCTGGACCGCAACAGCCCGCCGGTCTAACGCGGTGCGTCACAACCTCTTCTACTAACGATGACGTCAGCACTCATCATCGCCACCGTGACTGTCGTGGCATACAGCCTCTGGGTCCGTCGCCACACCTGGTGGTCGCGCTGGGAGGCCAGTATCAGCCTGGCCATCGCCCTGGAAGGTTGCGCGCTGCTGTTGATGTCGCCGTTCGCATCGGCCGTTCTCGGTCCGCCGCTACACCGGGTCCTCGGGCTGTGGAACGTGCAACAACTGCTGGGCCATCTGTGCTTCGTGATCGCGGTGGCGGCGAACATCCACCACGTCATGCTGCGACTGACCGACCAGGCCCGGGTGCGGCCGATGTTCCGGAGACAGGTGGTAGTGCCCGCGGCGCTCGGCGCTTCGCTGCTGGTGGCGGTATTCGTGATCGCTGACGCGGACTTCCACGCCGACCTGTTTTCCCACGACGGCAGCAACACCTGGCTGGCCATCTACTGGGTGGTATTCGGTGCGCTGCTGACTTACCTGAGCGGCTACGCCGGGCGGGTGGTGATGATCGCCCGGGCCGATCCGCGGGCAAAGGAGACCGCCGACCTCTATTTGTTGTCGACGATATTCGGGCTGGCATTGTGCGCAGTCGTGGCCAGTACGGCGTTGATCAACATTGACGTCTCCGTGGTGGCGTGGCTGTGCGCGTGCCTGGCGGTTGGGACCTTCGCGTACGCGGCCGCCCGGTCCTGGCAGGCCAAGACCGCCTGGTTCGAGCCCGGCAACCGTTCGCCTCGGCCGTCTACGCCACCGCGACCGGCGACGTGAGGGGACAAAAAGTGCGCCCGAAGGGATTCGAACCCCCAACCTTCTGATCCGTAGTCAGATGCTCTATCCGTTGAGCTACGGGCGCCTATCTTCAGTTGTGCTGTCGACCGAGCAGGCTCGGTCACGGCGGAGGCGAGAGGATTTGAACCTCCGGTCCCGGTGAAGGAACAACTCATTAGCAGTGAGTCCCATTCGGCCGCTCTGGCACGCCTCCTCGAACTTCCCGAGAGTACCGGACCCGTGCCCAGAGTCCGAAACCGCCATTGAAAGGCCAGAAAGTCCTGCCGGTCATGCGGCAGCGCTACCCGGCGGCGCACATATGCTGTCGGCGTGACCCCCCGCCTGCGCCCGGAGATCGGCGCACTGCCGGCCTACGCGGAGGGAAAGACGGTCCCGGGATCGATCAAGCTGGCCAGCAACGAAACGGTGTTCCAACCGCTGCCCAGCGTGCGTGCGGCCATCGAGGAGGCCGCCGGCGCGCTCAACCGCTACCCGGACAACGGCTACGCGCAGTTGCGGGCACGGCTGGCCGCCCACGTCGGGTTCACCCCCGAGCACGTCACCGCCGGCTGCGGTTCGGTGAGCCTGTGTCAGCAGCTCATTCAGATCACTGCCGGCCCCGGCGATGAGGTGGTGTTCGGCTGGCGCAGCTTCGAGATCTACCCGCTGCAGGTCCGCACCGCGGGCGCGGTGCCGGTCGGAGTACCGCTGCGCGAACACACCTACGACCTCGATGCCATGCTGGCTGCGATCACCGACCGCACCCGGCTGATCTTCGTGTGCAACCCGAACAATCCCACGTCCACCGTTGTCGACCCGGACGCGCTGGCACGATTCGTCGCCGCGGTCCCATCGCACATCCTCGTCGCGATCGACGAGGCGTACGTGGAATACATTCGCGGCGAGATGGCACCGGACAGTCTCGGACTGGCTCGCATGCACCCCAATGTCGTCGTATTGCGGACGTTTTCGAAGGCCTACGGACTGGCCGGACTACGGGTGGGCTACGCGATCGGCGACCCGGGGGTGATCACCGCCCTCGGCAAGGTCTACGTGCCGTTCACGGTGTCAAGCCTGGCCCAAGCCGCGGCGATCGCCTCGATGGACGCCGCCGACGAGCTACTGGCCCGCACCGACGCGGTGGTCGTCGAGCGGGTTCGGGTCAGCGCGGCACTGCGTGACGCCGGGTTCCGGTTGCCGGCGTCGCAGGGCAATTTCGTCTGGCTGCCGCTGGCTGAGCGCACGCTCGACTTCGTCGCGGGCGCCGCCGAGGCCCGCATCGTGGTCCGCCCGTACGGCACCGACGGGGTCCGGGTGACAATCGGAGCGCCGGCGGAGAACGACGCGCTGTTACGGTTTGCCCAAGTTTGGAGCCAAGGAGGAATGTGATGCAAGCAACTGCTACCGCCACTGTGTCCGCACCGGTCGCCCGGGTGTGGGCGGTGCTCTCCGACCACGAAGGTATGTCGCGGTGGGCACCGGGCATGAAGGCGACGCTGGTGCGTCACGGAGACTTCGAGCGCAACGGCGCCGGCGCCCAGCGCAGCATTAAGGCGCTGCCGCTGATGGCGCCGCTGGTCGAGGAGGTCACCGTCTTCGAACCGGATCAACGCCTGAGCTATCGGGGGGTGTCCGGCATCCCGTTCCGCAACTACGTCGGCGACGTGCAGTTGCGCCCAGCCGGTGGTGGAACCGAGATCAGCTACAGCGTCAGCGCCGACAATCAACTGCCCGGGGTGGCGGCGATGCTCGCCAACGGCCTGCTGTTCGCGCTGAAGCGGGCGGTCAAGAGCGCGGGATGAGTCTCACGCCGGGTTTCGCGCCGGGTTTCGCGCCGAGCCGAGCGCCGAGTGTGAACGTAGGTTCACGCTTGGCCGTCGAGCGTGAACCTAACTTCACGGTCGAGGTCGGAGAATGGCGAGGACGGCGGGGATGGCGGCGATGAACGACGAACTGGCTCGCACGACGTTCACTGAGCTCAGGGAGCGCACCGGGGAGATCCCCGACGCTGAACTCGACGGCTTCTGGGCGACGCTGCCGCCGGCCACCGTCGACGGGATGATCGGCGAGTGGAGCGGCGGGGAGTTTCGCACCGGCCACAAGATGAACGGCCTGCTGGAGAAAGTCCGCTGGTACGGCAAGACGTTCATCTCGACGACCGATGTGCAGCCGCTGGTCTGCCTCGACGCCGACGGCAACAAGTTCTCCAACACCGAGCTGGGCAAGGGCGAAGCCAGCCTGTGGGCCGAGGAGTTCCGCGGCGAGGTGGTGGCCACCATGGTCTACGACGGCCAGCCCACCCACGATCACTTCAAGCGGATCGACGACGGCGCGGTGCTGGGCATCATGAACGGCAAGGGCGTGTTGGATTTCCACGATGGCGTGGGCCGGCACTTCTACTTCTACCTGGAGCGGGTGTAGAGCCATGAGCGAGGCATACGAATCGGTGACCGTCGAGACCAAGGACCACGTCGCGCAGGTCACGCTGATCGGCCCCGGCAAGGGCAACGCGATGGGCCCGGCGTTCTGGTCGGAGCTGCCCGAGGTGTTCGCTGCGCTGGGCGCCGACCCCGACGTGCGGGCGATCGTGCTCACCGGCTCCGGGCGGAACTTCAGCTACGGGCTGGACCTGCCCGCGATGAGCGGGACACTCACCGGCGTGCTCACCGAAGGCGCCTCGGCCAGGCCACGGGCGGAGTTTCACCGGACGGTGCTGCGGATGCAGGGTGCGATCAGCGCGGTCGCCGACTGCCGCACCCCGACCGTCGCGTCAATCCACGGCTGGTGCATCGGCGGCGGGGTCGACCTGATCTCGGCGGCGGACATCCGCTACGCGGCGGCCGACGCCAAGTTCTCGGTGCGGGAGGTCAAGTTGGCGATGGTTGCCGACGTGGGCAGCCTGGCCCGGTTGCCGCTGATCCTGACCGAGGGGCACCTGCGCGAACTGGCGCTGACCGGCAAGGACATCGACGCGGCCCGGGCGGAGAAGATCGGACTGGTCAACGACGTCTTTGGTGATGCCGACGCCTGCCTGGCCGCCGCGCACGCCACCGCCGCCGAGATCGCCGCCAACCCGCCGCTGACGGTGCAGGGCGTCAAGGACGTACTCGACCAGCAACGCATCGACCGGGTATCTGCCAGCCTGCGCTACGTCGCGGCGTGGAACGCGGCGTTCCTGCCGTCGAAGGACCTCACCGAGGGCATCACCGCGACGTTCGCCAAGCGCGCGCCGCAGTTCACCGGCGAATAGCCGATGGGGTGGGTGCTGTTGGCCGCCGCGATCGCGTTGGAGGTCACCGCGACGTTGTCCCTGCGCGCCTCGGAGGGGTTCACCAAATTGGGGTGGACGGTTCCGGTGGTGATCGGGTACGCGGCGTCGTTCGTGCTGCTGGCCATCGTGCTCAAACGCGGCATCCCGGTAGGGGTGGCGTACGGGGTGTGGTCGGGGGTCGGGGTGGCCGCCACCGTTGTGCTGGCGCGGTTCTGCTTCGGTGACCCGTTCACCTGGCTGATGGCCGGCGGCGTGGTGTTGATCGGTGCCGGGGTTTTTCTGTTGGAGTTCGGCAGTACTGGCGGGCACCCCGGGCCGCTGTGAGGCCGCGCTGATGGCCCGGGCACGCATCGGGAACAACATCGGTCTCACCAGTCACCGCAGAGCGCGCATATGAAGATGTGCCCGCCTCAGAGCGACAAGTCACTGAGCGTGCACCCCGCCGGGCGCGTTGTCGCGCAGAGGCGGGCACCTCACCACATCCCACTGCCGGTGATGACTATGGCGGTTGACCGATCTGGGGCCGTAACCTGGCGCGTGTGGCCAACTCAGCAAACCCGATGAACTCGATGGCGTATTCCACGCCGGACGGCAGAATCCGCGTCCCGGCCGATCTGGACGCCGTCACTGTGATCGGCGACGAGGACCACTCCGAGATCGAACCCGCGGCGGTCGAGCGGATCTGGGCGGCCGCACGGCACTGGTATTCGGCCGGGATGCATCCGGCGATCCAGCTGTGCCTGCGCCACAACGGCCGCGTCGTACTCAACCGCGCGATCGGCCACGGCTGGGGCAACGCCCCCACCGACGCTCCCGACGCCGAGCAGATCCCGGTCACCACCGACACGCCGTTCTGTGCGTACTCGTCAGCCAAGGCGATCACCGCGACCGTGGTGCACATGCTCGTTGAGCGGGGCGTCTTCTCCCTCGACGACCGGGTCTGCGACTACCTGCCGGAATACGCCCGGCACGGCAAGGGCCGCACCACGATCCGGCACGTGCTGACCCACAGCGCCGGGGTGCCGTTTGCCACCGGCCCGCGGCCGGACGTGCGTCGCGTCGACGACAGCGCCTACGCCCGCGAGCAACTGGCCAACATGCGGCCGATCTACCCACCGGGGTGGATGCACATGTACCACGCGCTGACCTGGGGCCCACTGATGCGCGAGATCGTCTCGGCAGCCGCTGGAAAGAACATCCGCGACATCCTGGCCGCCGAAATCCTCGACCCGCTGGGCTTCCGGTGGACGAATTTCGGTGTTGCGCCGGAGGATGTTCCGTTGGTGGCACCCAGTCACGCCACCGGCATGCCGCTGCCGGCGCCGCTCGCGGCGGTGTTCCGCAAGGCGATCGGCGGCAGCGTGCACGAGATCATCCCGTTCACCAACCAGCCACTGTTTCTGACCAGCGTGATCCCTTCCTCGAGTACCATCTCGACCGCCGACGAACTGTCCCGGCTGGCCGAAATCTGGCGCCGCGGTGGCGAACTCGATGGCGTGCGAATCATGCGACCGGAGACGCTTGCCGCGGCGACCACCGAATGCCGGCGATTGCGGCCCGATGTCGCGACCGGGTTGGTTCCGCTGCGCTGGGGCACCGGATACATGCTGGGCTCAACCCGGTTCGGTCCGTTCGGCCTGGATGCCCCGGCAGCATTCGGGCATCTCGGCCTGGTCAACGTCGCCGTCTGGGCCGACCCGGAGCGCGGGCTCGCCGCCGGCCTCATCAGCAGCGGCAAACCCGGCCGGGACCCGGAGGCCAAACGCTATTCGGCGCTGATGGACCGCATCACCGCCGAAATCCCCCGAAGCGCCGCGTAGCCGAACGAGGGGCAGCCCTGCGGGAGGCCACCGCCGGCTTCGACCTCTCGGGGAGTTAGGTGAGGTCAACCGACACAATTAACTTCACTTAATCCTATAAATGAAGTTAAGGCCAGCGTCCTGTCCATCGCGAACGGACGCGAACTGGTCGCCGACCCTCGCGGTATCCGGGAGAACTGGAACGACGTGATCACCGCACGGTCCGACTCGGCGGTGTGGAGGCTCGCCGATCTGATGACCCGGCGCCCGGTCGTCGACGCAGCATTACTGGAACAGGAGCTGTGCATCGAGTCCACCAACGCCCACCGCTACCTGAACCCGCCCGCCGAGGCGGGCATCCTCGTCGAGACGAGCAGCGGTCCCCTCAACCGGGTGTGGCGTTCTCCTGAAGTGCTCGCCGCGCTCGACGCGTTCGCCGAACGGGCCGGCCGGCGAAACCGCCCCTGAACTGCGGTGGCGACAGGATTTGAACCTGCGGTCGGTTTTAGCCGACTCTCGCTTTCAAGGCGAGTGCATTAGGCCGCTCTGCCACGCCACCGTCGACTAGCGTAACCGAGCCTGAATCCGCTGGTAGTAGCGTGGTCGGCATGCATGCGATCGTCGTCGAACCCGTCGGC
>JBDTKT010000091.1:0-5648 GCA_039935195.1 Mycobacterium sp. | reverse complement strand
CGCCGCGGTCGCCGATGATCCCGCGGGACAGCACCGCCGCCCCGAAGAAGGGGTCGACGTTGCCGATCGCGTACACCGCGCCGTCGTCCACCCGGAACAGCGCCGCTTGCGATCCGTCGTCGAGCAGTACACCCACTCCCCAGCCGGGAATGAGTCGGTCGTAGCTGCAGGCGGTGGTCCAAACCTGAATATCTTTGGCCAGAGTCATGATTCCTCCGCTATCTTCGACCGCAGCACCGGGATGGGCAGCGGAATCTTGCGGCCGTCGCGCTCGGTGAACGCAACGGTGGGGTCTTCGGCGTCGGGGGCGTTGACGAACGACACGAAGCGGGACAACTTCTCCGGGTCGTCGAGCACGCCCTTCCACTCGTCGTGGTAGTTCTCGACGTGGCGGGCCATCACCGCCTCGAATTCCGCCGCGAGGCCCAATGAGTCGTGACAAACGACCTCGCGGACATGGGCGAGTCCGCCTTCTATCGACTCGACCCACGGCGCCGTGCGCTGCAGTCGGTCGGCGGTGCGGATGTAGAACATCAGGAACCGGTCGACGTAGCGGAACACCGTCTCGGTGTCGAGGTCGCTGGCCAGCAGCTGGGCGTGCCGGGGGGTCATGCCGCCGTTGCCGCCGACGTAGAGGTTCCAGCCGACCTCGGTGGCGATGACGCCGACGTCTTTGGCGCGGGCCTCGGCGCACTCGCGGGCGCAGCCCGAGACCCCCATCTTGATTTTGTGCGGCGCGCGCAGTCCCCGGTAGCGCATCTCCAGGTCGATCGCCAACTTGACCGAGTCCTGCTGGCCGTACCGGCACCAGTCGCTGCCCACGCAGCTTTTCACCGTCCGCAGCGACTTCCCGTACGCCTGGCCGGATTCCATGCCGGCGTCGACCAGCCGCCGCCAGATCTCCGGGAGCTGGTCGACCCGGGCACCGAACATGTCGATGCGCTGACCGCCGGTGATCTTGGTGTAGAGCCCGAAATCCTGGGCGATCTGGCCGATCAGGATCAGGTGTTCCGGTTTGATCTCGCCGCCGGGTACCCGGGGCACCACCGAGTAGCTGCCATTGCGCTGGATGTTGGCCAGGAAATGGTCGTTGGAGTCCTGCAGCCCGGCCTGCTCGCCGTCGAGGATGTGCTCGGAGCCGGTCGACGCCAGGATCGAGGCGACCGTGGGCTTGCAGATGTCGCAGCCGTGTCCGGTGCCGAAGCGCTCCAGAAGTTCGGAGAAGGTACGGATTCCGGTCACCTGGACGATCTGGAACAGCTCGGCACGGGACTGGGTGAAGTGCTCACACAGTGCCTTGGACTGGTGCACACCCTCGACGATCAGCAACTGCTTGAGCAGCGGGATGCACGAACCGCACGAGGTACCGGCCTTGGTGCGGTCCTTGAGTGCCTGCACGTCGTGGCAGCCATCAGCGATTGCGGCGGTCAGGTCGGCCTTGCTGACGTGGTTGCAGGAGCAGATCTGCGCCGACCCGGGCAGCGCATCGATGCCCAATCCCGCTTTACCCGAGCCGGATTCAGCGGAGGCGATCAGCGCCAGCGGGTCGCCGGGCAACTCCGCGCCGACCATCGGCCGCAACACCCCGTAAGCGGAGGCGTCACCGATCAGGATGCCGCCCAGCAGCGTCTTGGCGTCGTCGGAGAGCACCAGCTTGGCGTAGGTGCGCTTGATCGGGTCGTTAACGACCACCGACAACGAGTTCTCGGTCACGCCCATTGCGTCACCGAAACTGGCGACGTCGACGCCGAGCACCTTCAGCTTGGTCGACATGTCGGCTTCGCCGAATTCGGCAGCGCCGTCCAGCAGTCGGTCGGCGACCACTTCGGCGCTGGCGTAGCCGGGTCCGACCAGCCCGTAGCAGCAGCCCTCGATGGCCGCCACCTCACCGATCGCGTAAACATCAGGATCACTTGTGGTGCAGGATAAGTCGGTGAGTACACCGCCGCGTTCGGCGATGGCCAGCCCCGCCTCCCGAGCCAGCTCGTCGCGCGGGCGCACCCCTGCGGCAAAGATCACCAGTCCGGCGTCGATCACGGTGCCCTCGGAGAGCCGGATCCGCAGGCTCGGGGCACCGTGGGCGTGGGTAACCTGCTCGATGGCCGCAGTGCCCACCCCGATATGCACCGCGATGCCCAGGTCCGCGATTATCCGGCCCAGCAGCACACCGCCGGCCTCGTCGAGTTGCTGCGGCATCAGCCGCGGGGCCATCTCGACGATGTGCGGCTCAATCCCGGAGTTACGGAGCGCGTTGGCGGCCTCTAATCCCAGTAGTCCGCCGCCGATCACCACGCCGGTGCGGGTGCGCCCTGCCTCCACAATGCAGGCGATGTCGGCCCGGATGCCGTCGAGGTCGTCCAGGGTGCGGTAGACGTGGCAGCCGGACAGGTCGTGGCCGGGCACCGGCGGAACGAAGGCGCGCGAACCGGTGGCCAACACCAGGGTGTCGTAGCGGTAGCGCTGCCCGTCGGCGGCCAGCACGACCTTGCCGGCCCGGTCGATCTCGGACACCCGGGTGCACAGCAGCAACCGGACGCGCTGGTCTCCCGGGTAGTCGTTGCCGGGCAGAGCCAGCCGGGACCGGTCCCAGCCGTCGGTGTAAGCGGTCAGGCCGACCCGGTCGTAGGCGGGATCGGACTCCTCGGCGAGGACAGTGACCCGCCAGTCGCCGCCACCTGCCCGACTGCGCAATGCCTCCACGAAGCGGTGGCCCACCATGCCGTGCCCGACCACGACCAGGTCGCGGACGGCGCGTGGGGTTTCGATCGAGGGCATGCCACCAGGTTAGAAACCCGATATTGCGGACGTGTCGCCTTGACGTTGCCGCAATGTCGACCTTTGTGACGACCGTGTGACGGGGTGCTCACCAGGGTGTGAGTCCGTTCACTAACAGCGAACGACCGGCGGAACTTTAGTGAGGTCGACTCAAGTTTCTACTGGTGTAGCCGGCCAACATCCGGTCGCACGAGAACCGATAGCGAGGAGACCCCCATGAGCAGCTTGGCACTGTGGTCACGCCCCATCGACACCGATCGATGGGTACGCGACTTCTTCAACCCCACAACGGTGGGCGGCCGGCATCTGCCGACGCCGAATGGCTTCAACCCCGCCGTCGAGATCACCCGGGACGGTGACGATGCCGTGGTCCGACTGGAGCTACCGGGAGTCGACGTCGACAGGGACGTCACGGTCGAACTGGACGGCGGGCACTTGATCATCCGCGGCGAGCGGCGCGACGAGCATGCCGACACCGACGAACACCGCACCGTGCGCGAGATGCGCTACGGCGCGTTCAACCGGTCGTTCGCGGTGCCGGCGCGCGTTACCGGCGACGCGGTCTCGGCGTCCTACGACGCCGGAGTGTTGACCGTCCGGGTGGCGGACGTCTATGCAGGCACCCAGTCGCACCGCGTCGCGATCACCAAGTAGCACCGGCGCACGCCCGAGGGCCCCCGACACGAGCACCGTGTCGGGGGTTTTTCGGCTCCGCGCCGCGGCTACTTTTGACGTGATCTGTCTCACGTCGCATTCCGAATGTGACTACCATCGGGTGACGTAATGTGACCCGTAACACCCGAGGAGGCCCGGTGTCGAGCACTTCCGAACTCGCCGAACTGCACAACCTGATTGGTGGTCTGCGGCGGTGTGTGACTGCGTTGAAAGCGCGGTACAGCGACGTCCCCGGAATGCGCCGCATCGAGTTGGACGCCGAGCGGATTCTCACCGACGTCGAACTGCTCGAATCCGACGCCAGCGAACTGGATATACACCGCTGGGCCGCGCAGCACGCCCAGGAGAAGATCCAGGTCCCGGACACCGAATACGACAGTGAGTTCTGGCGCGACGTCGACGACGAGGGCGTCGGCGGCCAAGGCCGGCACTGACGACACCCGCACCGACCGGGTGCTCCGTTCGCGGGGGCGCCCTCCGACGAACTAAGCCGAAGGGTACCCAAACCAGATGAGCGCACCCGCCGCGAACCGCCCTGCCACCGGTGTCTTCTCCTCCGCTCGCGCCCGGATAGCGCAGCGCACCCTGCGCTCCGACCGATGGTGGCTCTCACCGCTGCGGGTCAACATCGGCCTGGACGCGTTCATCATCTACGCGACCATCCGGTCGTTCTGGGGCAGCGCCTACTGGGTTGACCAGTATCACTACCTGACGCCGTTCTACTCGCCGTGCATCAGCGCGTCGTGCGTGTCGGGCTCCAGCCACCTCGGCGTCTGGCTGCCGGAGTTCCCGAGGTGGATTCCGTTAGGGGCACTGGTACTGCCGTTCCTGCTGTGCTTCCGGCTCACTTGCTACTACTACCGCAAGGCCTACTACCGGGCGTTCTGGCAGTCACCGTCGGCATGCGCTGTCCCGGAACCGCGTGCCCACTACACCGGTGAGACCCGGTTCCCGCTGATTTTCCAAAACAGCCACCGGTACTTCTTCTATGCCGCATCAGTCCTGGCGCTGCTGAACACCTACGACGCGATCCTGGCGTTCCACTCCGACACCGGCCCGCACGGGTTCGGGTTCGGGCTGGGCAACATCGTCCTGCTGGTCAACGTCGCGATGCTGTGGGCCTACACCGGCGGCTGCCACTCCTGCCGACACGTGTTCGGCGGGCGACTCACCCACTTCTCCAAACATCCGGTGCGGTACTGGCTCTGGTCGAAGATCAGCTGGTTCAACGGCCGGCACATGCAGTTCGCCTGGATCACGCTGGGCACCCTGGCGTTCACCGACTTCTACGTCGCGCTGGTAGCCAGCGGCACCATCATCGACCCGAGATTTATTGGCTGACACAATCTTTCCAACGAAGGGTAAAAGAGCATTCATGGTTGAAGTCGAACGGCACTCCTACGACGTGGTCGTGATCGGTGCCGGCGGCGCGGGGTTGCGCGCGGTCATCGAGGCCCGCCAGCAGGGCCTGAGCGTGGCGGTGGTGTGCAAGTCGCTGTTCGGTAAGGCGCACACCGTGATGGCCGAGGGCGGCTGCGCGGCCTCAATGGGCAACGTCAACTCCAAAGACAACTGGAAGGTGCACTTCAGCGACACCATGCGCGGCGGGAAGTTCCTCAACAACTGGCGGATGGCTGAACTGCACGCCAAGGAGGCGCCCGAACGGGTCTGGGAGTTGGAGACCTACGGCGCGCTGTTCGACCGCACCAAAGACGGAAAGATCAGCCAGCGCAACTTCGGTGGCCACACCTATCCGCGGTTGGCCCACGTCGGCGACCGCACCGGCCTGGAGTTGATCCGCACGATGCAGCAGAAGGTTGTCGCGCTGCAGCAGGAAGACCACGCCGAGTTCGGCGACTACGAGGCGCGGATCAAGGTCTTTCACGAATGCACGATCACCGAGTTGCTGAAAGACGATGCCACCGGCGCGATCTCGGGCGCGTTCGGCTACTGGCGCGAATCCGGGAAGTTCATCGTGTTCGAGGCCCCGGCGGTGGTGCTGGCCACCGGCGGTATCGGCAAATCATTCAAGGTGACGTCGAACTCCTGGGAATACACCGGCGACGGCCATGCCCTGGCGCTGCGCGCCGGCGCGAGCCTGATCAACATGGAGTTCGTCCAGTTCCACCCGACCGGGATGGTGTGGCCGCCGAGCGTCAAGGGCATCCTGGTCACCGAGGGAGTCCGCGGTGACGGTG
>JBDTKT010000090.1:0-10873 GCA_039935195.1 Mycobacterium sp. | reverse complement strand
GATCGTCGCGCTGGCGATCACTTCGTCGCCGTCCGGGTCGGGGCGGTAGCAGGCCAGTGTCTGGCCGCGGGCCACGCCGCGCAGCGGTTCGCGCAGCCGGACCACCAGTTCATCGTCGATCAACTCGACCACCGCGCCGACGGTCTCGCCGTGCGCGCGCACCTGGACCTCGCACTCCACCGGCCCGCACAGCGCGGCTCCGGAGGTGAACACCGGCGATTTCCCGGTCAGTCCCCACACGTCGAGGTCCGCGACGCCGCCGACGGTGATGGTGGCGGTGGCGGCGTCGATCCCGGTCACGTAGCGCGGCCCGCCGTCCCCACCGGGACCGGCGATGCCCAGTCCCTTGCGCTGCCCGATCGTGAACCCGTGCACGCCCTCGTGTTCGGCGAGCACCTGCCCGGCGGTGTCGACGACCGCGCCGGGGCGGATCCCGATCTTGTCGCCGAGGAAGGCCTGGGTGTTGCCGGTCGGGATGAAGCAGATGTCGTGGCTGTCGGGTTTGGCCGCCACCGCCAGGCCGCGCTCGGCGGCCTCGGCGCGGATCTGCGCCTTGGGGGTGTCACCGATCGGGAACGCGGCGTGGGCCAACTGCTCGGCGGTGAGCACCGCCAGCACGTAGGACTGGTCCTTGTCGGCGTCCACCGCGCGGTGCAACCGGCCCTCCGACAGCCGGGCGTAGTGACCGGTGGCCACCATGTCGAAGCCCAGCGCCACCGCCCGGGCGGCCACCGCGGCGAACTTGATCTTCTCGTTGCACCGCACGCACGGGTTCGGGGTCTCGCCGCGGGCATAGGACGCGATGAAGTCGTCGATCACTTCCTCTTTGAACTTCTCGGAGAAGTCCCAGACGTAGAACGGAATTCCGAGCACATCGGCGACCCGCCGGGCGTCGCCCGAGTCCTCTTTGGAGCAGCAACCCCGGCTTCCAGTGCGCAGCGTGCCCGGGTTCTGGGACAGCGCCAGATGCACTCCGACCACGTCGTGACCGGCGTCGACCATGCGGGCGGCCGCCACCGACGAATCCACCCCTCCGCTCATCGCGGCGACCACCTTCACCGGGTCGCCCCCGCCGCGGCCAGCATCGCCTGGCGGGCCCGGGCCACCGCACCGGGCAGGACCGCCAGCACCGCATCCACGTCGGCGTCGACACTGGTGTGCCCCATGGACAGCCGCAGCGATCCTCGCGCGGCCACCGGGTCGGCACCCATCGCCATCAGGACGTGCGACGGCCGCGCCACACCGGCGGTACACGCCGAGCCGGTAGAGCATTCGATTCCATTGGCGTCCAACAACATCAGTAGAGAATCTCCCTCACAGCCGGCGAACGTAAAGTGTGCGTTACCGGGTAGACGCTGCGTGGTCGAACCGTTGACCCAGGCGTCGTCGATGCTCGTCAGCACACCCTCGATGAGCCGGTCACGCAGGCCGGAAAGACGGGTGCCAGTGGCCTCCAGTGATCTGACAGCGATCCGCAGCGCGGCCGCTATCCCGACCACACCGGCGACGTCGGGTGTGCCGGAACGGATGTCGCGCTCCTGCCCGCCACCGTGGGTTAGCGGAACACAGGTCACGTCGCGCCGCACCAGCAGTGCCCCGACCCCGCACGGCCCGCCGAACTTGTGGGCGGTCAACGTCATTGCCGACAAACCGCTGGCGGCGAAGTCAACCGGTAGCGCTCCGATGGCCTGCACCGCGTCGCTGTGCATCGGCACGCCGAATTCTGCGGCGATCGCGGCCAGTTCCGCGATCGGCAGCGCGGTGCCGACCTCGTTGTTGGCCCACATCACCGACACCAGGGCGACATCATCGGTGTCTGCCAGCGCGTCACGCAGCGCGACCGGCGATACCGACCCGTCGGCGGCGGTGGGCAGCCAGGTGACCTCGGCACCCTCGTGTTTGGCCAACCAGGTCACCGAGTCGAGCACAGCGTGGTGTTCCACCTCGGTGGTGATGATCCGGCGACGCCGCGGATCGGCGTCACGGCGAGCCCAGTAGATGCCCTTGACCGCGAGGTTGTCGCCCTCGGTGCCGCCACCGGTGAAAATCACCTCCGACGGGCGGGCGCCCAGATCAACCGCGATCGACTCGCGGGACTCCTCCAAGCGGCGCCGCGCCGTGCGTCCGGCGGCGTGCAGCGACGACGCGTTACCCACCACGCCCATGACAGCCGTCATCGCCTCGATGGCCGCGGGGTACATCGGGGTGGTGGCAGCGTGATCCAGATAGACCATGACTCGCCCAGAATACCGGCGGACCCGGCTGCTCCAAACCGGCCCGCGTCGCGCCGGTGGCGCCCCCGGTGACGAAACGTCGCAACCCGCCGCCATCGATTGGTTAGATTCTGCGCATGGTGCACCGATGAAGAGCCGTGCCGCCATCATCCGCGAAGTCGGCGGACCGTGGTCGGTCGAGGAATTCGAACTCGATCCGCCGCGCGCGGGCGAGGTGTTGGTGCGCATCGCCGCGGCAGGTCTCTGCCACTCCGACGACCACATCCGCAAGGGCTACATTGCCGCCCCAAAGGGCCCGCTCGACTCCGGTGAACTACCCGCAATGCCACCGACGATCGGCGGCCACGAAGCCTCGGGTGTCGTCGTTGAGGTCGGTACGGGCGTCACCCGATTTTCCCCGGGTGACCACGTCGTGACGTCATTCCTCGCCGTGTGCGGGAAATGTCGTTGGTGCAACTGCGGCATGGAGTACCTCTGCGACCTCGGAGCGGGCACGCTGGTGCCCGGGATGCCCACCGACGGGACGTTTCGGCATCACACCGTCGACGGCCAAGACCTCCGGCACACATCGAAGATCGGGGCGTTTGCCGAACACACCGTTGTTTCCGCTGACTCGCTCGTCAAGATCGATCGGCACCTTCCGCTGGTGCCGTGCGCGCTGCTGTCGTGCGCCGTTCCCACCGGCTACGGGTCGGCGGCCTACCGGGCCCGGGTGTCCGATGGCGACACCGTGGTGGTGATCGGCGCCGGCGGAATCGGAACGGCGGCTATCCAGGGGGCGCGCATCAACGGTGCCACCGGGATCATCGCGGTCGATCCGATCGAGTTCAAACGGGTATCCGCACGCAGCTTCGGCGCCACCCATGTCACGGCGACGACCGCGGATGCGATCGACCTGGTTCGCGAACTGACCCACGGCGTGATGGCGGACGCCGTGGTGCTGGCACCGTCGGCGATCACCGGCGCCGACGTCGACGGCGCACTGACACTCACGCGCAAGGGCGGCACCTGCGTGCTGACCGGAATGGCTGCGCCGGCGATGAGTTCGATCAGCTTCAACCTGCAGGAGTTCATCCTGATGAACAAAAACCTGTGCGGCACCCTGTTCGGGTCATGCAACCCGACATCTGAAATTCCGCTGCTCGCTGAGCTTTACAACTCGGGCCGCTTACAGCTCGACGAGATGATCACCCGACGCTACCGACTCGACGACATCAATGACGCGTTCGACGATCTACTCGACGGCCGGCTGATCCGGGGCATCATCGACTTCGAGATCTTCTGACCCGGCACCGTCGCGGTCGACTACAGCGCCCCTATACCGGCTAGCCGGCGTACCCGGTCGGCGATCGCGCGCTGGGAGACCGCGGCACCGGGAGCCAGCATCTCAAATGCATGCGGACAGCCCGGATGTACGTGCAATTCCGTCGCAACTCCCGCACGGGCCAGCGCGCTCGCGTAGCTGAGGGTCTCGTCGCGGAAGATGTCCAGATCGCCGACATCCAGATACGTCGCGGGCAGCCCGGACAGATCCTTCGCCCGCGCCGCGGCGGCGTACGGCGGCACTGCGGCGGTGCCCACCGCGTCCCCCAGCAGCGCCTGCCACCCGGTCACGTTGTCGTCGTAGGTCCACGTCGCGAACGGGAGCAACTGCGGATCCGGCACCGACGTCGCGTCATCGAGCATCGGATAAATCAACAACTGCTGGCTAATGGACGGGCCGCCACGGTCGCGGGCCAGCAAACACAAGCCGGCGGCCAACCCACCACCGGCGCTGTCACCCATTACCGCAACCCGGCTCGGGTCGATCCCCAACTCCCCGGCGTGCTCGACCAGCCACCCCAGTCCCGCGTAACAGTCCTGCAGCGGGATCGGATGGGAAAACTCCGGCGAGACCCGATAGTCGACGGTCAACATCGGCGTCCGGGAGGCCACAACATAGCCGCAGACTACCGAATCATAAAGTGCGCCAACATCATTCATGTCGTAAATCATCCCGCCACCGTGCAGATACAGCACTGCACTGCCCGGTGACGGAGCATCCGCATACCAATACCATCGCAACGGCACGGCGGTTCCGTCCTCGGCGGTCGCCTCATACGCCACCACCTCGATCCCCGCTACGGGCGGGCGGGCGGCCGCCAACCGCTCGAACATGCGGCGCGCGTTGCGCCGGCGGGTGGCGACGTCCCCGACCGCGGGCCGGGGGCCATCGGCAAAGTCGGCCAGCGCCGCGGTCAGTTCCGCCAGTACCTGCGGGTCGATTTGGCGCTCCATGGTCAGTGCACGCCTTCGGCGATCAGCTTGATCTCCAGGTACTCCTCGAATCCGGCCAGACCCATCTCCCGACCGATGCCCGACTGCTTGTAACCGCCGAACGGCGCATCCGCGCAGTACCACACCCCGCCGTTGACGTTGAGCGTGCCGGTGCGCAGCCGCGACACCACCCAGTCGACGCGGTCGGGGTCAGTGCCGACCACCGCGCCGGACAGCCCGTAGGGCGAGTCGTTGGCGATGCGCACCGCGTCGGCGTCACCGTCGTGGCCAAGGACCACCAGCACCGGCCCGAAGATCTCCTCGCGGGCAACCCGGGCCTCGTTGGTCAGCCCGGCGATCACCGTCGGCTCGATATAAAAACCGGTGGCCAGGTCGGCGGGCCGGCCCCCACCACACGCGAAGGAACCGCCCTCGCTGATCGCCAGCGCGAGGTAACCCTCGACGCGGTCACGCTGCCTGGCCGAGATCACCGGCCCGCAGACGGTCGCCGGATCGCAGGGATCGCCGACCCGAATGCCGGCCATGGCCGCCGCCGCGGTGGCAACCGCCTCGTCGTAGCGGCCGCTGGGCACCAGGAGCCTGGTGGTGAAGGCGCAGCCCTGGCCGGCGTGGGTTGCGACGCTCATCGCCGCCGCCGCGCAGGCGGCGGGCAGATCGGCGTCGTCGAGAACAATGAACGCCGACTTCCCCCCGAGTTCGAGGAACACCCTTTTGATGGTTTGCGACGCGGCCGCCATCACCGACCGGCCGGTCGCGGTGGATCCGGTGAACGACACCAGGTCCACCCTGGGGTCCTCGGTCAACTGCGCACCGATCCGGTGATCGCTAGCGGTGACGATGTTCACCACGCCGGCCGGAAAGTCGGTCTTCTCGGCGATGATCCGGCCGACCTCCGCGGCGCACCACGGCGTGTCCGGCGCCGGCTTCAGCACCACGGTGTTGCCGGCGGCCAATGCGGACCCCAATTTGGCAAAGTTGATCTGGTGCGGAAAATTCCACGGCGTCACCGCGCCGACAACTCCGCACGGCTCCCGGACTGTCGTGCGCCGGGTCCGCCGACCGAACGGAGTGGCCTCGCCGAGATCGGTTCTCCACTGGTACTGCTCGGCCAGGTCGGCGACGAAAGCCAGCCCGTCGACCGGAATCTGCAACTGCCCACCGTAGGTGAGCGACACCGGGGCGCCCGCTTCGGCCACGGTCAGCGCGCGCAGGTCCTCGATCTCGTCGTTGAGCGCGTCGTGCAGTTGACGCAGGCAGTGCACGCGCAGGGCGAGGTCGCGCGACCAGTCCGTCTCGTCAAAAGCCGCACGGGCGGCGCCGATGGCGCGGTCCATATCAGCCGCATCGCCGTCGGCTGCCTCGCCCAGGGGTTCCTCGGTGGCAGGGTTGAGCGTGGCGAACGTGCCGCCGCGGCCGGGCACCAGAGCACCGTCGATCAGCAACGGGGTTCTCATCGGCTAAGTCCTGCGACTGTGATGTCCATTCCGGCAAGGTCTTCCGCTGTTCGCCAGGCACTGAGGATGTCGGCGTACTCGGTCGGACTACCGAAGAAGAAGCTGTCCTGGTTTAACCTCGCGCTGGCTTGACCCTCGCGGTTGTAGTAACCGGGGGTGCAGGATTCGCGCCGGCCGGCGATGACACCGGAACGCGCCACCACGGTGTCTACCCAGGCTGCCTCGGCGTCCGCGGTCGCCTCTACCTCGGTGACGCCGTGCTCGAGCGCCCAGGCGATCACCCACGCGGTGTGTCGGGACTGGGTGTCGATGAGGTACGGGAAGTTCACAGTGAAGCCGGACTGCGCGATGCTGGCAATGAAACAGTTGGGAAAACCGTTGACGTGCAAGCCGTGTAGGGTGCGCACTCCGTCGGCCCACTTGTCGGTCAGCGTCAGTCCGTGCCGACCGACGACCTCGAAGCCGGTGCGCCGAGTGTAGTCGGTGCCGACCTCGAACCCGGTCGCGAAAATCAAGCAGTCCAACGGGTACTCGGTGCCGTCGACGACGACCCCGTTGGCGCTGATCTGTTCGACGCCACGGCCGTGAGTGTCGACCAGGGTGACGTTGTCCCGGTTGAACGTCTGCAGGTATTCGTCGTGGAAGCAGGGTCGTTTGCAGTAATAGCCGTACCAGGGCTTCAGCCCCTCGGCGGTGACCGGGTCGATCACCAGCATGTCGATACGTGTCCGGATCTGACTCATCTTGGAGAAGTCCGCCAATTCGGCCGCCGACGCCTGCGGGTCGCTGCCCGCCTTGGCGATCGGCAGCTGTTTGGCCAGACTGGTCCAGGCGTCATTGACCAGATCTTCGTAGGCCTGGCCGCCCGCAGTGAGGATCTGGAAGTTCTCGATGCGGCGTTGCTGCCAGCCCGGTTCCAGCGACGCGGCCCACGCCGGGTCGGTCGGCGCATTGGCGCGCACGTCCACGGTGGACGGCGTGCGCTGGAACACGAAGAGTTGCCCGACCGCGGACGCCAGGCGCGGAACACATTGAATGGCGGTGGCACCGGTGCCGATAATGCCGACCCGCTTGTCGGCCAAATTCTCCAGTTCCGCGCCGGTGTAGCCGTAATCCCAGCGGCTGGTGTGAAATGCGCGTCCGTTGAACGCTGTGATGCCGGCGATACCCGGAAGTTTCGGCTTCTGCAGGTATCCGTTAGCCATCGCGACGAAGCGGGCGCGCATCGCGTCACCGTGGTTGGTCGAGATCACCCATCGTGAGTCCGCCGGATCCCACCGGATGTCGCGGACTTCGGTCTGCAGGCACGCGTCGCGGTAGAGGTCGTAATGGGCCGCGATGGCACGGCAGTGCGCGAAGATCTCGGCGCCCTTGGCGTACTTTTCGCTCGGTATGAAACCCAACTCTTCCAGCAACGGCATGTACACATACGACTCGACGTCGCAGGCGATCCCCGGGTAGCGGTTCCAATACCAGGTGCCGCCCACGTCGGCAGCCTTATCGATCAACCGCAGGCTCGTCACGCCCAGTTCCCGTAGCCGCGCCCCGGTGAGCAACCCACCGAAGCCCGCGCCCACAATCGCGACATCAACCACATCGGTCAGCGGTTCACGGGTGAAATCCCGGTCAGCCCAGGGGTCTTGGCCGAAGTCGGCGAAACGACCGGCGACCTCGACGTACTGCGCGATCCCGTCCGAACGCAAGCGTCGCGCCCGTTCCTGTGCATACCGCTGGCGCAATGCATCCCGGTCGAACGTCCCAGGGTCGATCTCAGAGTCGATCTCAGGGCCGGCCTCATGCACCATCTCGGAATACTGGAACAGTTTTCACAATCTGGCAAGGCACGCCGCCTGTAGCAAAAACCCTCGCACGCCGAGGCGTGCGAGGGTTTTTACGTCGACTGAGCACTTAACCCTTGCGGGCCTTGACCGCGTCGGTCAGCTGCGGTGCCACCTTGAACAGGTCACCGACGATGCCGTAGTCGGCGATCTCGAAGATCGGCGCCTCTTCGTCCTTGTTGACCACCACGATGGTCTTGGACGTCTGCATGCCGGCGCGGTGCTGGATCGCACCGGAGATGCCCAGTGCGATGTACAGCTGCGGCGACACCGTCTTGCCGGTCTGCCCGATCTGGAACTGGCCCGGGTAGTAGCCGGAGTCCACGGCGGCGCGCGAAGCACCGACCGCCGCCCCCAGCGAGTCGGCCAGCGCCTCGACCACGGAGAAGTTCTCCGCGCTGCCGACCCCACGGCCACCCGCCACCACTAATGTGGCCTCGGTGAGCTCCGGACGGTCGCCGGCCACCGCGGGCTCGCGCGATGTGATCTTGGTCGCATTCTCCGCGGGTGCGGGCACCTCGACGGTCACCTGCTCACCGGCCCCGGCGCTCGGTGCGGGCTCCACGGCCCCGGGTCGGACGGTGATGATCGGGGTTTCGCCGGTCGGCTCGGCTTCCACGGTGAACGCGCCACCGAAGATCGAGTAAACCGCCTTGGCCCCGGCCTTCACCTCAACCACGTCGACCATCAATCCCGACCCGATCCGGGCGGCCAACCGGCCGGCGATCTCCTTGCCGTCGGCATTGGCGGCCAACAGCACCGCCGCCGGGGTGGCCGACTCGACCAGCGCGGCCAGCACGTCGACGTACGGGGCAATGAGGTAGTTGCCCACAATGTCGGATTCGGCGACATAGATCTTTTCGGCGCCGGCCCCCTTCAGCCCGTCAACCAGCGGAGCGGCGGTGCCGGGGGCGCCGACGATGACCGCGGATGGCTCGCCCAGCGCGCGGGCGGCGGTGATCAGTTCGGAGCTGACCTTCTTCA
This sequence comes from Mycobacterium sp., assembly GCA_039935195.1. Taxonomy (GTDB): domain Bacteria; phylum Actinomycetota; class Actinomycetes; order Mycobacteriales; family Mycobacteriaceae; genus Mycobacterium. The sequence continues at coordinate 2,086 of JBDTKT010000090.1, read as the reverse complement.
ACGCTCCATCAGCGTGCTCGACGAGCACCAGTACTTCAGCCATGGGTTATCTCGCTCTCGTCTTAGATGATCTTCTGGGCGACCAGGTAGTCGGCGATCTTGGTGCCACCGTCGCCCTCGTCGGCCACCTTCTCACCGGCGCTCTTAGCCGGCTTGGGCGTCGACGCGGTCACCTTCGTACCGGCGTTGGCGACACCGACCTCATCGGCCTCGACGCCGATGTCGGCCAGGGTGAGCACCGTGACTTCCTTCTTCTTGGCGGCCATGATGCCCTTGAACGACGGGAAACGCGGTTCGTTGATCTTCTCGTTGACGCTCACCACCGCCGGCAACGACGCCTCCAGCTTGAACACCCCGTCGTCGGTCTCCCGCTCGCCGGTGACTGTGCCGCCCTCGACGGTCAGCTTGCGCAGGTGGGTCAGCGCCGCCAGACCCAAGTACTCGGCGATGACGGCCGGCACCGCGCCGCCGACACCGTCGGTCGACTCGTTTCCGGCGATCACCAGGTCGGTGCCCTCGATGGCGCCCAGCGCCTTGGCCAGCACCCAGCCGGTCTGGACGAGGTCGGAACCGTGCATGTTGTCGTCAAGCACATGCACGGCCTTGTCGGCCCCCATCGACAGCGCCTTGCGGATCGCCTCGCTGGCCCGCGCGGGACCCGCGGTCAACACCGTGACCGTCCCCTCGGCGCCTTCCTTCTCACGGATCAGCAGCGCCTCCTCGACGGCCCGCTCGTTGATCTCGTCGAGCACGGCGTCGGCTGCGTCACGATCCAGGGTGAAGTCCCCGTCGACGAGCTTGCGCTCCGACCAGGTGTCAGGGACCTGTTTGATCAGGACCACGATGTTCGTCATGAGTGCGGTTCGTCCTCCTCGAAAGGGGTCTTGCGGCAGCCAGCCGCAGGACTCGGTCACGATTTACGCAGCCGCACCCTCTTGTTACTCGCAGGTAACTTCGTGCGGTTCGCGTGTACAGCGTAGCGGGTCGTGATAGGCCGGTTTTCTCCCCCGCCCACCACCTGCCCACCCACCCGGCGGGGTAGCCGGTTCGCGAAGCGGGCGGTTCGCGTTAGCCTGCCTATGCAATGAATGCCACAAAACCCCCCGGCCCCCCGGCTCCCGGCGCGACCTCCGACGACACCACGCTGGTGCTGACCGGGGAACGAACCATCCCGGGGCTCGACATCGAGAACTACTGGTTTCGCCGCCACGAGGTCGTCTACCAGCAGCTCTCGCCCCGCTGCGCCGGTCTCGACGTGCTCGAAGCGGGCTGCGGCGAGGGCTACGGCGCCGACCTGATCGCGCGGACGGCACGCCGGGTGGTCGCGCTGGACTACGACGACGCCGCGGTGACCCACGTGCGGACCCGCTACCCGCGGGTGCAGGCGATCCAGGGCAACCTGGCGGAGTTGCCACTGCCGAGCGGTTCCGTGGACGCAGTGGTGAATTTCCAGGTCATCGAACACCTCTGGGATCAGGCTCAATTCATCACCGAATGTGCCCGGGTGCTGCGCCCGTCGGGGCTGCTGATGATCTCCACCCCCAACCGGATCACCTTCTCTCCCGGCCGCGACACCCCGATCAACCCGTTCCACACCCGCGAACTCAACGCCGACGAACTGACCGAGTTGCTCGTTGACGCCGGCTTCGAGATGGACGGCATGTACGGGGTTTTTCATGGGCCGGCGCTACAGCAGATGGACGCCCGGCACGGCGGTTCGATCATCGACGCCCAGATCGAACGCGCGCTGGCCGACGCGCCGTGGCCGGCCGAGTTGACCCGCGATGTCGCCGCGGTCACCACCGGGGACTTCGACATCATCGAGGCGGGCAGCGACACCACCCGCCACATCGACGACAGCCTCGACCTGGTCGCGATCGCGGTACGGCCGTGAGCCAGACCGCCACGAGTGCAGCCGAGTCGGCTCCCGGCATGTTCACCCTGGTGCTGCACACCCACCTACCGTGGCTGGCCCACCACGGCCGCTGGCCGGTCGGCGAGGAATGGCTCTACCAGTCCTGGTCGGCGGCGTACCTGCCCCTGGTGCGGGCGCTGCGCACGCTGGCCGACGAAGGTCGGCACGGTC